>JAYEJW010000038.1:0-3717 GCA_034716535.1 Pseudomonadota bacterium | reverse complement strand
TGCATGAGCTTTATTGGGCGCTCGGAAAAGCGCTGCCGCGCGCCGCTGTCGCTCAGGAGTTCAGACAAGCTGCCGCTCTCGAAAATATTCCCGAAACAAGAATTCGGATAGCTGGTGACCCAACAGTCGCACTGAGCGACATAGCCCCTGGCATCGATGGCGATGAACTCGTCGGCGCAGTTTTGCCCCCAGATGCAGGGAAGACGGGCGTTGCGATGGGTGAAGTAGTTGAGCAACTGGTCGAAAGGACCGATGCGAACCTCATCATGGTCATCGCGCTCGAGCCAGACATCAGCCAATTCGCAGTGAAAGCGGGCCAGTTCCGCAACGTCCAGGGGCATACCCTGCTTGACTACGTTGGGCTCGCCGCCGGGGAACGGCGTGTTGATCTGAAAATCCATCAAGCCGAGGTCGTCGACCAAGTGCTCGTAAAAACGTTCGGCGCCGATTTCGAGCGTCGCCCGGTTGGGCACCGAGATCACTTTGACGTCGATGCCGGCCGCACGCGCCATGCGCACCTTGTGCTCCCAGAGCGCGTCATAATGCTCGGGGCCGCGACCGGGTACCTTGCGGTGCAGATTGGGGTAGTCCAGCGAGGTGCTGACGCTGTTACCGAACATCTCGGCGATGATGGGGTTCCACTCGCGGCTGTAGGCCAGCATGTTGGTCTGCAGGCCGTGATCGATGTGTTTGCCGCGAGCCGCGGCGGCGTCCCGGATCGAGGCGAACGCCTGCTGATACCAGTTCGGCGGCAGGAGCATCGCCTCGCCACCCTGCCAGTGGATGGTCAGCGCGCCGATCTGATGGGCGTCCATGTGGTCCAGCACTTTGTCGACGATGAGCCGGAGGCGCTCGAGGCTGAGCCGGTCGCGGGTTTTGTCCTCGAAGCAGTACTCGCAGGCGGCGTTGCACTGGTTCGTCGACAACAGGATCAGGGAGAAATGATTTCCGGTCATGGCGGGCTGACACCTCAGAGCGGTGGTACGGCGGCGAGATCGCACCAAAGCTCGTCGGCTGCCTGCTGCAGAGTACGGAACAGGGTTTTCACACCGGCGCAGTCGTAATCGCGGCGTGGCCACTTGAAATAACCCCGGCATGGTTCGAAGAAGGGGCATTCGGAGCAGTCGGCACCCTCGACGAGCAGCGTGTTGACCCAGCGCTCGACAAAGCCTGCAGGGTCGCTGCCGATATCGGCTTTGGCCAACTTGCCGGGCAGTCGTTCCTCGCCCCGCTCGTCGACGTAGCGCACGAGCGCCGGGTCTTCTTCTTGAACCACCCAAAGGCTGATCGGTTCTTCGTGACAGAAGCTGAGAAGCAGGCTGTGGAAGTATTCGATTGGCTGCGCCACCGTGGGGCCGTGTAGATAATCGTCCAGCAACCGCGCCAGCGGGTCGAGCAGCTCCGCTGCGGGCTGGCCAATTTGCAGTCTGACGGCAAACTGCAGCGATGAAGCGAGCTTGGCCGCCTTCTCGAAACCCATTGTGACCGGCAGCGCCACCCGCACCGGGTGGTTGTCGAGCAACTTCGCGTAGTGGTAGAGACGGGGGAAGTCCTCTGCCGGGTCGTCCAGCAGCAGCTCGATGGCCAAGTCCTCGGCCCAGTGAATAAGGCCGTTGATGTCCCTCGGCAACGAGCACAGCTGGACGTACGCCAGGTTAGCCAGATCTTCCGGAACAAGTCGGGCAACGAGCTCGCGCGGGCGCGCGCTGCGCACTATCAGGCTGCGACCGCGGTACGCCGGCAACTGCGACAACGGAACATGGTAGACGATAGGGCTCACCGGCAGGCTAGTCGAGTCGAGCATCTACAGTCCTGCCGGCGCAATATCGCTCTTACGTGTGGTGACACTCAGCGGCGGTTGATCCAGCTGCCGCCATAGCCGCCGCCACGGCGGTTGACCCAGCTGCCGCCACTACCGCGCCCGTCGACCCAGCTGCCGCCCCGGCAGCAGCCGCGTCGGTTGATCCAGCCGGCCTCAGCTGCTTTCTGGGTCAGCATCGCACCACCGAAGACGGCGCCGGCGATAACTACCCGCGACCATTTGCCCAGCCCGATGAGAAACTCGCGTCGGCTCTGCAGGTCTTGCTCCTCGGTGGGGTTGTCCATCGGTTCGGGTTCGCGATGACCCTCTGCGGGTTTGTGCTTGTCTGTCATGGAAAAATCTCCGCTACTTCGATGCGTTCTGCTGCTCGGCTCCGCTGCCGGTCAGCTGAGAGAAGTGCATGGTGTGGAAACGCCAGGCATCGCCCTGTTTGAGCAGGACCGCCGATAGGTTGGTCACGAACTGGCGCGTCTGGTCCTTCTGCTTGTCGCTGAAATGACAGACCGCCGTCAACCAGAGCACGTCGCCCCGGGTGCTGCCGGCCCCCTCGCCGCACTTGACCTCCATGGTGTGAGCGTCAAAGTTCTCCATAAAGTGGGCATAGGCGTTCTTGACTTCCGCCTTGCCGACCCAGTGCTCGCCGGGACCCGTGCCCATGAGCATAATGTCGTCGCTGTCGGCGAAAGTGGCCAGCACCCCGTCGACATCGTGGGCATCAAGCGCCTTGTGCTGATCCTGCCAAAGTGCTCTAACCGCCGCTTTAACCGCCTCGCTCGTCGGCTGGCCAACCTCTGCCTGCGCCGCCCCCGCGGTGACGCCCGTTGCCAGTGCTAGAGCCGTTACAGCCCATTTCTTCATCACAGTGGACTCCTCGTCGGTGAAAAATCGCGTGAGAATTCCGAGCACGGAAACTACAGTGAGCTACCGATAATCGCTTATACCTAGTTTGCACTTTATCTCCTCGTGGTTCGTCCCTGTACAAGACACTGGGCCGCCCTTGCGTCCAACGGCTTCTTGTCACCGAAGGAATGCAAACGGATTGATACTCTGCAAGCATAGTCTGAACGGGTGGAAATCTGGCTGTCATTTGGCGCCACGCGACCGGGTGGAATATGATCTGCATCAACATCCGCTGAATCCGGTGATCGACAAGTAGTTCCCCGCGATTCTCACACGGTACTCACACATCGGAATCTTGGCCATCGGCAGCGCGAAGCTCAGGTAAGCGGCATACGGTGACTTACGGTCCGCGAAGAGCAGCCTCCTCCAGGGCCCAACAAGACCTTTAGGAGATCGATCTCTTCGCTGAGTCGCGGATCTTGCGGGGAACCGGAGCGACCTATCTCATTGTTCCGCGGGGCGATGACGGGGAGCGAGTACTGAGTAACTACGGCTAGGATCCGGGGGAGCACCGCTCGCGCCGCCGTTGCCGGAGAATCCGGCCGATACGGCGCGGCGCAACTTCAGGTCGGGTGGCTGAGAAGAAAACATGCTCGTAAGGCGGGATGCTGCCTAAGCAATGACGTGCGCCCTGTGGACGTGATAGGCGGGTCCGAGTGGCGTGAGATGACAGGTATTCGCGACGGGCGTGAGCTAAGCTAATATCATTCATCGAGGTGCTTCGGCTTTCCGCACAACGTGTTAGAAGAGAAGTGACATCCATGCTTTTCGAATCTCGCAGCCGCGATTGAGTTTGTATCGGCTGCTGATCTCATCGTGGGCTCGGCATACCCCAGCTATCATCGGCGTCCGATGTGACACATCCTTCATAGATAGGTAAACAAAATGTCCAACTTCAACATCAAAGAAGATGCATTCGAATCTTGGATTGTGGATCGAGTTGCTGTCGCGCGATTGAAGGGCAAGGTACTAGAGAGCCTGGCAAAGGACCCACA
>JAYEJW010000037.1:0-3723 GCA_034716535.1 Pseudomonadota bacterium | reverse complement strand
GGATCAGAACCCGCCCATCGATGGTCGGCACCCGCACGTCGACCATCTGCATCGGGGCAAGCTTTTCCAGGGCCGCGCGTGGGGTCAGGCCCGGTGCCAGGGCCTTGAGCCGATACTTCAAGGTGACCTGCAGGCAGTAGGCGATGAAGGCCACGAAGATGTGGGCCTCTATACGTTCGTCTGTTTGGTGGTAGATGGGGCGAATGGCCAAGTCGCTCTTGAGCTCCTTGAAGGCCTGCTCGATCTCGGTGAGCTGAATGTAATACCGCCACAGTGCAGCCGGATCAGTATCGGTGAGATTGGAGCGCAGCAGGTAACTGCCTTCGCGCCGACGGACCTCTCGCAGCTTGTCCTTGCGCAGGGCGAAGGTGAATGTCTGATGGGTTACCGCCTGCTGGGGCTCGGGCAGGTGGATCGCCACCAGGCTGAAGGCGCGCCCGGCCTCCTTCTTGGCCGCACCGAGCTTCAGTAAGAGTTGGTCGCGCGTTAGCTTTTGCCGCTGCAACTCGTGCAAGCGGCGCCAGAGCTTTTTCAGGCGCCGCCGGCGCATGGCCCGTTCCTTGTTGCGCCGCCCCTCACTGCGAGCCAGGACATAGAGCTCCTCGCCCTGATCCAAGAGCTTGACCTGCACCGCCTCGCGGACCTGCTCCCAGGGTTTGCTCAGGAACGCCTTTTCGAGCTTGCTCAAGCGGACCTTCGGAGTGCCGACCAGATAGCGCACCGGGGTCTCGGCGCTGCGCATCCGCGCCAACACCTCCTCGGTTGGAATGCCTCGATCCATGACCCAGATCCGCTCGGCCTTGCCGTACTGTACTTCGATCCGGTCGAGGAAATCGGCGAGCGTCGTGTTGTCGGCCGTGTTCCCCGCCATCACCTCGTAGGCAATGGGAAAGCCTTCCGGGGTCACGATCAGGGCGATGACCACCTGTACGCAGTCAAAGCGCTTGTCGCGCGAATAGCCGAACTGGCGCTTGCCATACCCGGGCGGGTCGGATTCGAAATAGGTGCTGGTCAGGTCGTAGAGCAGGACCTCGAAGCGCGCCCCGAACAGCTCCTGCCAGCGCCCACGCAGGTAGCTGAAAAAAGGCTTCTTGTGGGCCAACAACTTGTCGAGGCAGCGGTAGAGGGTATCGCTTTGGGCGACACCCTCGTCTTCGCCGAGCAAATCCCCGAGGGCACTATGACGGTACCAGTGCCGGTGCAGGCGCCACTCGCTGCCCGGGTCGATCAGGCGGTAGGTCGCCAGCGTCTTGAGCACGTTCAGCCAGCGCGTGCCCTGCCGACTCGGGGGCAGCCTCGGTGACCAGAATCCATCCAGATCGAGCTGGTCCCAAAGTTCAAGGGCCAACCAGCACGCGCCCCACTGGCGCGGGCGATGCAACGAGAGCTCGCTCAAGCGGATTTGCACTACCTCACAATCGAGCTCCGGGGCAACACGGTCGTCGGGGAAGATCGCCACCTGCTGCGCCTCCCCCTCGTCGGCGAAGACCTTGATAGCCCGCGTCCAGGCCGCCTTCTGGCTGTCGTTGATCTCCCCCAGGTAGAGCACCTGGCGTTGCAGCACCCGATCGTCTGCCGTGCGCCGACTCTCCACCACGCTCCAATAGCGATGGAGCTTGCCGTCTTTCTTGCGGGTCTTGGCGCGCAGAAACATGGCACCATTGTGGGAGAAAATCCAATGGCGTCAATAAGGTAGGTCGGCACTACAAAGGAATTTAGCCCGTCTTCCTCCGCCCAACGACCGACTTTCAGTAGGTTACAGAGCCCAACGGCTGCGAAATCAGGCCGATCAAGGGTCGAGTTGCGGAAGACGGGTTAACCCTGGTTCCGTAAGCCGGCTCAGGGTCTCGTTCTTCAGCTGAATATCAGCCTGGGCCCGGAGTTGCGGGGACGACGCAACGTCGCCGCCAAGTCGCAGCGAGATGATGAGTAGCATCGCACCCGACGGCTACGGATTTTTCGATCAGATGCGGGACGCATTGCCCACCCAGCGGCGCCGAAATTTATGTATACCTCTCGCGGCACCCGAAATCCGTTAGCCCGGTCACTGCGCGGCATAGCGCCGATGAGCACGCTGGAAGTCTACATAAACGCGAACTCTACATAGGTCGCGTTGAACTAAACCGTTCCGCGGGGCTTTTAATAACTCCGATCCAGTCAACGAATAGACCGCGAATGAAAGCGCAATAAGCGCATTGCGCCTTCATTCGTTTCTGTGTGCGTCGTTCACACTTCACTGTGGGCCACTGTCGGCCCCTTTCAGTGGAGATGAACGATGACACCGCTACGTGCGCAGATGATCAAAGCCATGCAGATGCATGGCTTCTCGCCCAGAACCCATGAGAGCTATCTGGCCGCCGTCACGGCTCTGGCGCGCCATTATCGGCGCTCGCCCGATACCCTGTCTGTGGCGGATCTCAAAGGCTACTTCGAGTATCTGGTCACCGAACGCAAGCTCGCCCCGGCGAGCATCCGGCTCGCGCTCAACGGCATCCGCTTTCTGTTCGTCAAGGTGTTGCAGTGGCCGCGCTTCGAGCTGGGGATCGCGTTGCCGAAGCGCCCGCAACGCATCCCGGGGTTGCTCACCCGCGCCCAGGTCGCCGGTATCATCGGAGCCTGCGAGGAGCCGAAATACCGCATGATGCTCACCCTGTGCTACGGCTGCGGGCTGCGCCCGAGCGAGCTGCTGGCGGTGAGGGTCAGCGACATCGACGGGGAGCGGCGCCTGCTGCGGGTCGAGCAGGGCAAGGGGGCGAAGGACCGGCTGGTGCCGCTCTCGCCGACCTTGTTGGAGCTGCTGCGCGCTTATTGGTGTCTGTACCGCCCGCGCGATTGGCTGTTTTGCGGGCGCGCTCCCGATCAATTCTTGAGCCCGACCTCGGTGCAGAAGCACTATACCCGGGCCAAGCGTCAGGCAGGGATCGAGAAGGCGGGTGGAATCCATGCCCTGCGCCATTATTCCGCATGCCGGATTATTCCGAACGATCAATTCGACCTTCGCCAAACTGCGCCCTAGTTCGGATCTGCCCGGCAAGTTGAGTCGGGCATATTCGGCATAATCCGGTTGTCTGCTTGCTCTGGCCGTGTGGCCAGTATCGCAAGGAGATAACTCATGACAAATCCACTTTCTTCCGGTTTCAGGGGTCCTTTGGCCCCCTACGCCGACGCCTTCGCACAGCAACTGCGCGAGCAGGGATACGCGGCGTGGACCGTACACGACAAGCTTCATTTGGTAGCCAAGTTGAGCCAATGGCTCGAAGAGCGCCAACTCCCTGTAGGATCGCTCGATGAGCAACGGGTCTGCACTTTTCTCGAGGAATTTCACGGGCACGAGCGTCGTACCTATCATGGTGACCGCACGACACTGCGTGAACTGCTGAGGCAGTTGTCCGCTGCCGGCGTCATCCCCGAGCCAACGGCGGAGGCAGACGAGGGAGCAAGTGCTCGGATTGTGGGAGAGTTCCGTCAGTATCTGATTCAGGAGCGCGGACTGGCTGTCACCACGGTCGACACCTACGCGGCGACTGCTCTGCGCTTTCTGAACGCGTGCTTTGGTGATGGAGCGGTGGAGCTGCTGCGCCGCTTCCTGCTCCATGTGCTGCCCAAGGGGTTTATGCGGAGTTCAGGGTTATGCGGAGTTGCAGACTGCGAAGCCGACCCGGGTCGTCAAGTCGGCTCGCATTACTCCGCATAATCAGCTGCGTTGCAGTGATGCGATAAGTT
>JAYEJW010000036.1:0-3725 GCA_034716535.1 Pseudomonadota bacterium | reverse complement strand
GAATACCCAACGTAATTCAGAGGCTAGCGTCTTGGCCGACATCCGGCATTGAAATCGATCAATGGATCGGAAGGGCCGAGGGAGTTAGAGTAGGGGATGCTCAGGATACGGCGTGCCTCGCCGCTCCGCAGGTGTGCTGTAGAGGTCTCCCCTGCAGCTATTGCTGCTCGGACTCTCCCGGGGGACCTTTGCGTCCTGGCGGCTCAGCTGGCTGAATCCCGATCAATCCTCGGCAATGCGCCGCAGATTGGGGATGTCGAGTAGAAAACGGTTGGGGCTCGTGTCTACGAGGAGGCTCTGGCGCTTGAACTCGGCGATCGTACGGCTCGTCGTCTCCGTCGTGATCCCGAGCATCGCGCCCATGTCCTCACGGCTGAACAGATCGCACTCGCTGCTCTCGCGGTCGCGCACCAAACGCAGTAGCAGCCGGGCGACGCGCTGGCGTGCCGAGCCGGTGGAAAGCTCCGTCAGCCAGGCATCCGCTTCGGAGAGCGCACGTTGCCAGCGGGCCATGAGCTCGTGATGGAGCTTGGGGCTCTCCTTTAGCAGGTCGCGCACCACGCGCGCCGGAAAGCGGCAGATTTCAGTGTCTTGCAGGGCGACGGCGTCGTGCTGGTAGCGATCTTCGAGCAGGGCCTCGAGGCCGAGCACGTCCGTGGTGCGGGCGAGTCGAACGATACGCTGGCTTCCGTCAGGTAGATATTGGAACAGCTTCAGAGACCCGCTGCGGACCGTGAACATGTAGTCCCCGCTGTTCCCGGCGTGGTACAGGGCGGTTCCCGGTGTGAGTAGGAATTGGTCGATAGGGTCGTGGATGCGTTCGAAGTCCCTTTCCTCCAGACCGGCGAACAGCACCGATGCCCGCAGGGAGCAATTGAGGCAGTCGGCCTCGCCGGACCAGGCTTCGCGCAGTGAGACGTGCTTCACGATGGGTGTTTCGGTGTTGTGCCTAGTATGGGAAGGATAGCCTGAATGGAGAAGTGTACCCGAAAAGCCCAGACCCCTGTCGCGGCAGTTGCTGTCGGTTGCCGATCGCGTGTGCGGATGTCGTTCCGGGACCCCACACCGGCGCTTCTTCCGGCAGTCCCCGCATGATGGCTGATGGCGGCAACCGACAGCGGTTCACTCGGTTCGCCGACCCGAGTCGGGCAGCCGGTAGTACACATGGTCGAGGTAGCTTGCCACGTCGCGCACGTCCTGGTCGTCCCAGCCCAGCTTCATCTCCTCCTGCCACACCGCTACCATGCGCCTGAGTTCCGCCCGGGAGTCCACCCTGCTGTTGACCCGGTAATGGATCTCCGGCATATGGCAGTGGTGGCAGAAGTTGTCGTAGAGGAGGCGTCCGCGTAAGGTGTTCGCGCCATGCGCGGGAGCAAGGGCGACGGCCGTGAGCATCAGAAGCAGTGCGTGGCGGAGCGGTATCATCTGTCTTCTCGGGGAGTTCGGCTTGCTCTGTTTTTATTCTAGCGGCAGGATCTGATCACGATGCCCCTGATCACGCTGCAATCGATCACCCTTTCCTACGGCCTGCCGCCGTTGCTCGAGGATGTGAGCCTTTCCGTCGACAAGGGTGAGCGCATCTGTCTGCTCGGCCGCAACGGTACCGGCAAGTCTACGCTGCTCAAGGTGATCGCCGGCGAAGTCCAGCCCGATGCCGGCGCGTGTCGGGTGGGGGAAGGGGTGACCATCGCCCGCTTGAGCCAGGAAATCCCGGAGGGCATTGCAGGTCGGGTATTTGATGTGGTTGCGGACGGTCTTGGGGAGTTGGGCGCGCTGGTGCGTGAGTATCACGATCTGGGCCGGCGCCTGGCGGGGGCCGCCGACGAGCGTCTGCTGGCGCGCGTTGCGGCCGTGCAGCAGCGGCTGGAGGCCGGCGGCGGCTGGGAGATCGAGCAGCGCACGGAGCGCGTCATTTCCCGGTTGCGTCTGGACCCGGATGTTAATTTTGCCGATCTCTCCGGCGGGCTACAGCGGCGGGTGCTGCTGGCCCGTGCCCTGGTGACGGAGCCCGATCTGCTGCTGCTCGACGAGCCCACCAACCATCTGGATATCGACGCCATCGATTGGCTCGAAGGCTTCTTGCCCGAGCTTCCCGGCGCACTGCTCTTCGTCACCCACGATCGGCTATTCCTGCAACGGGTCGCAACCCGCATCCTGGAGCTCGATCGCGGCCGGCTGACCGACTGGCCGGGAGACTACGAGAACTATCTGCGCCGGCGTGAAGAGCGTCTGCACGCCGAGGCCGTCGCCAACGCCCGCTTCGACCGCAAGCTCTCGGAGGAGGAGGTCTGGATCCGCCAGGGCATCAAGGCGCGGCGCACCCGCAATGAGGGCCGCGTGCGCGACCTGAAGGCGATGCGGGACGAACGCCGCGGCAGGCGCGAACATTCGGGACAGGCGCGGATCAGGCTGGCCGAGGCGGAGCGTAGCGGCCGGTTGGTCGTGGAGGCGGACGGCGTGGCCTACTCCTGGGGTGGAGCGCCCGTGGTGCGGGATTTCAGCACGCTCATCCTGCGGGGGGACAAAGTGGGTGTCATCGGTCCCAACGGCGCCGGAAAGAGCACCCTGCTCAAGCTGCTGCTTGGGCAACTCGCGCCCGCGACGGGAGAGATTCGGCTCGGTACCAACCTGCAGGTGGCCTATTTCGATCAGCTCCGCGCCCAGCTCGATGAGAGCAGGAGCGTGCAGGACAACGTGGCGGGCGGCAGCGACAAGGTAGTGATCGATGGCCACAGCAGGCACGTGCTCTCCTACCTGAAGGATTTCCTGTTCACGCCAGACCGTGCTCGCCAACCGGTTAGCGCGCTGTCCGGCGGGGAGCGCAACCGACTGCTGCTGGCCAAGCTCTTCACCCAGCCTGCGAATCTGCTTGTGATGGACGAGCCCACCAACGACTTGGACGCCGAGACCCTGGAGTTGCTCGAGGAGTTGTTGATCGGCTTCAAAGGCACCTTGCTGCTGGTTAGCCACGACCGGGCGCTGCTCAATGCCGTGGTGACGAGCTGTCTGGTGTTCGAGGGCGAGGGGTGGGTGCGCGAGTACGTAGGGGGCTACGACGACTGGCTGCGCCAGCGTCCCGCCGCAGCGCCCGCTGTTCCAAGGGCGTCGTCGGACAAGGCGCCCCGAGCGAAGCCGGCGCGCACGCGTACACCGAGCAAGCTGGGTTACAAAGAGCAACGGGAGCTCGAGGCCCTGCCGGCGCATATCGAGGCCCTGGAGAGCGAACAGGAGAGGTTGCAGGGACGCTTGTCCGACCCGGACTTTTATCAACAGGCGGGGGACGCCATCTCTGCCGCCAAGGATAGGCTTGCGGAGTTGGAGGTCGAGCTCGATGGGGTCTACGAGCGTTGGGAGGCGCTGGAAGCCCTGAAAACAGGCTGACCCTCTGAAGGAATCACCGATTCGTCAAGCGGCCACGTTTGAAGTCACTGGCCAGGGTCTTGCACCATCGATTACCATCCGGCGTGGAAGGCCGGAGCTCTATCGGAGCCAAGGGTCGGGGCGCGAAGTAGCCCCCCGACACAGGGGTCTTGTCGATTGAGGAGCGCCGATCTTGAAGTTCACCGTCGAGGAATTCCGGGCCTGGCAGAACAAGTCCGTTACCCTGCTCGGCATGTCCGGGGTGGGAAAGACGTACTTGTCGGCCCTCCTGCGGCGTCACGACTGGTTCCATTACTCGGGTGACTACCGCATCGGTACCCGCTATCTGGATGAGCACATCCTGG
>JAYEJW010000035.1:0-3726 GCA_034716535.1 Pseudomonadota bacterium | reverse complement strand
GCTGCGACTTTGAGGCAGGCAGTTTTTCCCGCTCGTGGCCGGAGGCATGGTGACCTCGACAACTTGGTCTGGTTTCCCGTTGTCACCTTGACGCTGGTAACGGCGGCCTTGGCCGTCAGGCGTCGGAGAGCAATATAGATCGGTTTTCCCTCCCCGTAATGGCGGATTTCCGCCACGGTTTTTCGACTTGTACCGAGCGCAGGCTCAGGGCTCGCGGAGAAGCGGATTTGCGCGTTTCGGTATCCAGAGCATTGTAGTCACAGCCGAGCGGTGCATACCGGGAGAGGGTCCACGTACCGTCGTTGTACGGACCGGCGCCCGGCAGCCTGCCAGGTGTTTGTACTCCGTCCAGGAGGTTTTGATGGTCTCAGCAAAGCGAGAAGCGGTCAGCTGCTAGGCGCGCGAGCGCAGGACTAGCCTGAGCTAATTCAAGCTCGCGCAACAACGCAGATGGCCGTTTCGCCTTGCCTGCAGGGAGCGCCCCAAACGCGCCAATGCGGCGTTACAGCCCTTGGAAATAGACTAAGCTATTCGCTGCGGGCTGTGCCTTGCCTTGGCGCGTTTGGGGCGCTCTGAGTTCCATCAAAACCCCCTGGACGGAGTACTAGTTGCACGCATGACCCCTGTGCACGAAGCCCGCTTCTACGAGCCCCTGGCCGACAAGAAGGTGCTCTGCACCCTGTGCCCGCACGACTGCCGTATCCCCAATGGTGGACGCGGCGCCTGCAGCGTGCGCTACAACCGCGACGGCAGGCTGTACACGCTGGTCTACGACAAGGTCGTCGCCCGCGAGGTTAACCCGATCGAGAAGAAGCCCCTGTTCCACTTCCACCCCGGCTCCTATGCCTACTCCATCTCGACGGTCGGGTGCAACCTGCGCTGCTCCTACTGCCAGAACTGGCAGATCTCCCAGTGGCCAAAGGACCATCTGCCGAAGAAGCTCGACAAGGAGTGGGAAGCGGATGCGCCGGAACCCATCTGTCCCCAGCTGGAGGCCCTGGACGCGCAGGTGCCCGGCGAGCCGGTCACACCGGCAGAGATCGTGCGTGCCGCCAAGCAGACGGGGTGCCTCTCGATCTCCTATACGTTCACCGAGCCCACCATCTTCTACGAGCTAACCTACGACACCGCGGTGCTCGCCAAAGAGCAGGGCCTGAAGAACAACTTCGTCAGCAACGGCTTCATCGGCGAGGCGGCCCTGCGGGCGATCGCGCCGCTGCTCGACGCGGTCAACATCGACCTCAAGTTCTTCCGCGAGGCGTCCTACCGGCGCATCAGCCGCGCTCGGCTGCAGCCGGTCCTGGATGCCATCCGGCTCTACCATGAGCTCGGTGTCTGGGTGGAGGTAACCACACTCGTCATCCCGGAACTCAATGACAGCGACCAGGAGCTGACCGGGATCGCCGAATTTCTGGTCACACTCGACCCGGCCATCCCCTGGCACCTCAGCCAGTACTACCCCGCTTACCGGATGCACGAGCATCCGCCGACACCGGTCGAGACCCTGCGCCGGGCCTGCGAGATTGGCCGCAAGGCGGGCCTGCGCTATGTCTACGAGGGCAATGTGCCCGGCGAGGGTGGTGAGAACACCCATTGCTACCAGTGCGGCGCCCTCCTAATCGAGCGCCACGGCTTCTTCGTGCGCCAGAACCGGATCCGCGACGGTGCCTGCCCGGAGTGCGGCACGGCGGTCGACGGCATCGGCATGAGCGGGTCCTGAATGCAGAAGGCCCTGATCGTCACCGGCCTCACCATCCTGGTCATCGGCCTGCTGTGGCCCTGGCTCTCGAAGCTTCCCCTTGGGCGCCTGCCCGGCGACTTCGTCGTCGAGCGCGAGGGCTTCCGCTTCAATACCCATCGCACATGGATTTTGCGGAAAGCGAGGTGCGTCTATCGTGCCCGAGAGCAAGGCACGACGACGAGTAATAGCGGACTCTATTGCGAGGAGTCGTAACGCGGCTATCGGGTGCGAGAGGCGTGCATCGCGGCGGAAAACCCGTGTGTGACGGGTATCTGCGCCCCTGACGACGGGTATCCTTCTGAGCCTCGCCGTGTCGCTGGTGATCTGGCTCTTTCGCCGGTGATCCGAATGAAGAACGACGTTCTGCACCTGGCCCGCTATGCCATGCTCGGGTTCGCAGTGGCTGATCCGTAACGGCTCTCGAAGCGATCCAGGACTTCCAGGAAACCCTCAGGCAGCCGCGAGCGGACCTCCCGGGCAATCTGCTCGGGGACAGCGCCGTAGAAGGCCTGAGCGATACCGCCGGCAATGCAGGCCATGGTGTCGGCGTCGCCGCCGAGGGACACGGCGTTCCGCACTGCGCTCTCGTAATCGGTGGACGCCAGGAAGGCGATTAGGGACTCGGGCACCGATCCCTGGCAGGAGACATCGAAGCGGTAGGTCGGACGGATGGCATCGAGCGAACGCGCTAGGTCATAGCCGAAACGTTCCTCAATCTCCGACCTGATGCCCTCTTTGTCGGCACCGGAGCGGGCGAGGAAGACCGCCAGTGCCGTGGCCTGCGCGCCCTTGATGCCCTCGGGGTGGTTGTGCGTGACGGCTGCACTCCTCGCCGCTTCCGCCAGCACTTCATCAACGGTATCCAGAGCAAAGCCCACGGGCTTACGCGCATGGCCGCGCCGTTGCCCCAGCTGTTGTAGGGTCCGGCATCGTCGCTGAGCAACCAGCGATAGAAGCTGCCGCCGTAGCCGGCGTTGGGATAGGCCCTCCCGTAGCGGCGGTAGGCACCAGCGTAGTCGCCTTCGCCGAGGAGGACCTCCGCGGTGGCCACCGTCAGCACGGTGTCGTCGGTGAACCGGGCCCCTGGCGGAAACAGATCAACATCGGTGAACTTGACCGGACTTGCCTCGTAGACGGATCCGATAACATCTCCTGCGATCGCGCCGAGCATGGTATGCCCTCTCCTACTCTTCTCTCTTACGGTACAGCCAAGGCCGTTCTCGCACGAACATCGGAATCGACTCCGGCAGGGACTCGTGAATCCCGAGCACGAGCACGCCCTCGGGTACAAGCCGCTCGACCAGGCGCCTGGCGATCGCTGCCTGCAATGCCGTCGCGAAGTAGGTGAAGACCAGGTTGCGGCACAGGATCAGGTCGAACCGGCCCTCGGGACACTCGCGGCGCATATCCTGTTCCAGGAAGCTTACCGGGGTACGGTATTCAGCCGAAAGGCAGTGTTCGTCGCCAAACGGCTCGAACGCGGCGCGCCAGCTGTCCGGCAAATCCCGCAGACTGGTTCCAGGGTAGCAGGCACGGTGAGCGCGCTCGAGCAGGTGGGGATCCGCGTCCGTGGCGACGATCTCCGGCCGGCAGCCGCTGAGTGTCTCGCTGAATGCGAACAACAGGGCCAGTGTATACGGCTCCTCCCCGCTTGCGCAGCCCGCACTCCAGATCCGCAACCTTCGATCGCCGTGGGCTCTTACCCGCTCGACCAGAAGAGCGAGGATGTCTCGTTCCAGCATCCGCCACACCCCCTGGTCCCGGTAGAAGCGCGAGATGCTGATCCGGCATAGCCCTTCCAGCCGGATCCACTCCTCGGGATGCGTTTCCAGCAGCGCCCGATAGTCGGCTAGGTCTCTCACTTCCAGCTCGCCCATGCGCCTGCCCAGGCGCCTGCAAACCTGGCCGCGCACGCGACGGAAGCCGGGCCAGCGCATCCCGAGCCGCGGCAGGGCCCACTGAAGGAATGCTGTGTAGTCGGCGTC
>JAYEJW010000034.1:0-3733 GCA_034716535.1 Pseudomonadota bacterium | reverse complement strand
TTGTTGTCGCCTTTTGAACGCCGTTCCTCCAAGGACTGTTTGCCTCCTATGAAGATTTCATCCATTTCAACAGTACCGCCCAACGGTGTAGTTCCGGCAAGCGTGCGTGACCTATTGACACCGGGCTGCTTATGATGCTGACGGTCAATAACAACCATCGGAGATCGTATGAAAACATCTATCAGGGCCACTTTGACACTGAAAGAGGTGGCCGAGCATTTCAAGCAATGGCGAAGCGTTAAAAAGAAAGGAGAGCGGATACCGGATCGCCTCTGGAGCGAAGCGGTCGGCCTGGTGGGTGCCTATGGGATCTCGCAGGTCACCGGAACCCTGCGCCTAAGCGGCACGGATCTCAACAAGCGCCGTGGGATCAGCGGGACAGGTCAACGCCGACGGGGTCCTGACGGCGGGACGGCATTTGTGGAGATCGACCGTACGCTCGTGGATCAGGCACTGGGGCCGGAAGCCACTGCGGTGTGGATGGAGCTGGAACGTCCGGACGGATTGCGTCTGCGTATCCAGTCAACCCAGGGTGCTGACATGCTGGCGCTGGCTGAGCGTTTCATGGGGGTCGGATCATGTTGCAACTGACACCGCAAAGCCGGGTTTTTTTGGCCTGCGAACCGGCGGATTTTCGCAGAGGGATCGATGGGCTGGCCGCTCTGTGCCGGCAACGGCTTGGGGAAGATCCAATGGATGGGTCGATTTTTGTATTTCGCAACCGCCGGGGAACGTCGCTTAAGCTACTGAGTTATGACGGTCAGGGGTTCTGGCTGTGCCAGAAACGTCTGTCACAGGGGCGGCTGACGTGGTGGCCATCAACGCCCCAGGCCAGCGAGCGGCTCTCGGCGCGCGAGCTTCAGATTCTACTGTGGAACGGCAACCCCAAGGTAGTCAAACTGGCCGAGGACTGGCGGCGGGTGGCGTAGCGGCGGTGTTGCCTTTGCAGCGTCGAGCTTGTCCCGGTAGTTCCAGGGCAGCCAGGCAGCGGGATCGGCGAACACCGCCGAGCGGTTGTGCATCAGGGCGCTGAGGTAGTCCAGGGGGTTGATGCCGGCCAGTCGGCAGGTCTCGATCAGGCTGGTCAGGATATCGCCCACGTGGGCACCGTGCTCATTGGCGTAGAACAGGCTGTTTTTGCGGTAGCGCAGGATCATCTTGAGTGCCCGTTCGGCGGTATTGTTATCCAGGGGGGCGCCGGGCACCTCGAGAAATCGGGTCAATGCGTCCCAACGCTTGAGCAGATAGTCGAACGCCCCACCCAGGCGGCTGTTGGGTTCTACCTGGTGGTCCTCGATTTGTTGCTCCATCCAGGCCTTGAGATCTTCCATCACCTCGCTGCTATGTGCTTGATGGTAGGCCAGGCGTTGCGCCGGGGTGAGCTGTTGTTGTTTGCAGTGCGCCTCGTGCTTATAGATCTCGGCGATGGCATCGATCACCCGTGCGCATTCGCTGGGGAAGAAGTCGTCGAGTTCGACGAACTGCCGGCGTCCATGGACCAGGCAGCTGATGTCCAGTGTTTGGTCCTCATGCTGCTTGGGGGTATTGGCCGCCAGGCCATCGGACATCCATTGGATGGGGGGCAAATCCGGATCTCGATAGGCCAGGATGGCATCGAGATTCTCGCCCGCATGGCAGCGGCCGGTGAGGTACAGACAGATCGCGTGTTCCCCTTCGAACAACAGGACCGTGGTGTACATGCCCTTGCGCTCGGGCGGGGGGTCGGCCCGATTTTCCTGGATCAGGGACAGGATGCGCGCGCCGGTGTCGTCCTGGTACACCAGCGGCTGCTGGGCACCGAGGTGTTTCAACTGCTCGTAGACCGGATAGGCGCTGTCGGCCACCTGCTCGACCAGATCCCATTGGGTGGCATCGGGCAACGGCATGCCCAGAAGGTGCTGGAAGGACTCGATGCGTTTGAAGGGCAGACCCAGGTGATAATGGGCCATGGCCAGGTTCACCTTGAGGCTCACCGCATAGGTCTCCTCGCCCGCTTCGGGTGGCAGCCGGGCCGCGAATAAGGTGCCGCACGTCCCGCAGCGCAGCTGCTCCAATTCGTAGTGGGTGACTTTAGCCAGCGGTTGCCCGGTGAAGCGCAGGCGGACCAGGGGGCGCGAGGGATAGAGCTGGCCACGCTCGCATTCGGGGCAGCGATCGCCCGTCTGGAACTTGCCATGGGCGCATACAATATGCTCGGCCCCCGGATAATTCGCCGCCCCGAGACGGCCGTGACCACCGGATCGGGTCACATCCGGGCTGTCGTCGGGCGACGATTCCTCGCCGGCGCGCGTGTCCGATGGGGTGTCGGCCGCCGTATCCGCGCTACCCGCCGGTGGATTGGCCAAACCGCCATCGGGTGGCGGGTCCGGGGGTTTTCGCGTCGACTTTTCCGTGCGCTTGCCGAACAGGATCTTCTTCAGCCTCGAGAGGCTGATGCGGGTCTCTAGCAGCGTCCGCTGAAGCCATACCAGAGTCCGAAGCAAGGGCACGATCTGTTTCTGAGCGGCGGCATCGAGCATCCCGTGTTGCGCCTGCTCGATCAGGCGCTCGACCTCTGCTTCCTCGATCTGGATCGGCGGCAGATTTTTCATCGCGACAGCTGTGCCCGGAAGTCCTTCGCCAGCGGATACACCCACACCGTCTTGACCGGCACCTGGCCGAGCCGGTGATCCCCCAGCTTGCCCCGGCCCTGCGTCTGGCCGACGCAGGTCCAGTTCGCCGCCCGGTAACAGGTCCCGGCAAAACGTTCCCTCTCCACGAAGGTCTCCAGCAACACCGGCCGGTACCCGTAACGCCCTTCCCAATCCGCCGGCAGCACCCGTGAGGCCATCGACAACAGTTTACTGGCCAGCGAAGCGACGCGAACCCAGGGCAGAATCAGAAACCGGGCGTTGTTGACCACGCCGCTGAGGTTGCGTTGCCGCTGCGCCCGGCTCCAGCCAATCCACTCATCCCGCGGCCCGGTCTTCCAGGCCGCGGCCCCAAAACCCAGAAGCGCCACAAGGCGAACGCCTGCATAGGCGAAATAGCGCAGCTGGGCCCCCGGCAGAGGCTTGTAACCCAGATAATGGTAACGGTCGATGTATTCGTTCCACAGCGCACTGCCTTTTCGCTCCACCACTTCAAGGCGCAGACCCGACAGCTCATGCACCACCGCCTCAAGCAGCGGCTCGGGCTCCGCCTGCGCCGTACGCCGAGCAAATGAACGACACGGGTTGACCTTGTGTTGGGGCGCCGGCAACTCGATCAGCCCTTCTCGGTGCATCCGCAGCAGCGCCACCCGGCAACTCATGTCCTTCAGGCTGCCATCAGGCTTACGCCAGTCAAAGACCTCGCACACCCGATAGGACAACTGCTGGCGGCTCGCCTGAGGCGACGTCCGGATAAGTTCCCGGATCTGTTCGATCTCTTGCTGGCTAAAAAACCGGCCGCTGTAGCGTTTGTTCGATGACGGTAATTCCATGCGGGACGTTATAGACGAATTGTTTTGTCGTGTCCCGCAGAATATTTTTGGGAGGGGATAAATTTTATTGTAGGGTGGTGGTCCCCCTACTATGCATCCTAGTGCTCGGAAGATCTCGATTCACGCACGGCTGCCGGAAGGACACAAACAGATCGTGCCCTTGCTTCGGACTCTGGTATGGCTTCAGCGGACGCTGCTAGAGACCCGCATCAGCCTCTCGAGGCTGAAGAAGATCCTGTTCGGCAAGCGCACGGAAAAGTCGACGCGAAA
>JAYEJW010000033.1:0-3744 GCA_034716535.1 Pseudomonadota bacterium | reverse complement strand
GCACCGCGACGGTCGCACCGGCCACTATCACAGGCACCAGCGTCGTCACGGTGACGGGAGGTACTCAGACGACACCGGGGAGCGCCAACAACCTGATGATTCGGGCAAGCCTCGGCGGGGTTACCCTTTCCACGTCCCCGGGATTCACGGTGGCTGCCCATCCACGCGACTTCACCATCACTTTCAACAGTGACGTCAGTACAGCGACCCATGTGGGGGTCCGGTCAAACAATGCGTGGACTAGCGACGGTTCGGGTGGGGCGGCGGACTTGACGGAGGTCGAGCGCTCGGAACAGGTCGATGTTCTCTCGCGGGACGATCCACCGTTTGGGCCCAGGGCAGGCGTTGGCCGCACCTCGGGATTCATCCCCGGGACGGCCTCTCCAACGAGAGACACCCACACGATACCGAGGTCCGCTATATCAACACCATTTTGGCTCCCATTTCTTGGTACCAGTTTTGCCGTCGTCAAAGAACAGCTGTTTATCTTCAATGACCGCCGCACCGGTGTAACCAACCAAGTTGTGCCGAACTCCGGCTTTACGATCACACATTCCCTCAGAATGAACGCCGCCCGTCCTGGTTGGGACCACAGGTGTGTCAAGACTGGAGCGGGCACGACGGTAGGGGCCGTTTCTGCAACGGCCGGTTCCGGTACGGCAACGAGCCTGGTCCATCCGATTTAGGAGGAGGTAGCCGTCTGTGTCTCGCATCCTCGACATCCAGGCCGTTCCGGAGGCGTCAGGGTTCCATCCACGCGCCCCAGTGGGTGTTCTGATAACGCTGCGAAATCACGGGGACGGGAGCCTCGAGTTCGACTTCCCGTACCCGGCCCCTTCCGAGCTGAGCGTAATAAGTCGCGACGCGCGCCTGCTCGCCCTGGAAAATGCGCTGGTCCTCAACCGCGAGGCCATACCGCGCCGCCTGGGCCCCATGCAAGAACTCCCCACTCGGCACGAGCTACGCCGCTACTTTCGATTCCCGGGTGAAGGAAGCTTTGATGTTGAGCTACATGTGGACATGACGGTGCAGCCCATCGATGAGGTGGGTGGCGCAAGTGGGTCTGCCGAAGTCGTCAGGTGGCGTCATACGGTCATGATCGTCATCGTGCCTGGAGTTGGTTACAACATCGAACGGTTCGCGCAGGACTTGCGAGGCGATGACGAGCAGCGACGTGCCGAGGCCGTCGAGGTTTTTTCCTACCTCGGCAATGAGACGGCCTTGCCGTACCTCCGGGAGGCTCTCGAGTTCCGCGAGTTGCGCGCCGAAGCGCTTCGAGGGCTCGCTCGCATCGGTAGCCCGACCAGCCTCGCGCTTATCGAAGACGCGTTGGGTAGCAGCGACTTACCCACCTTGCAGGTCGGCTTCTCGAGTCTCAGCGCGGCAGGCAGGCCGATCCAGGTGGAGACGCTGCGAGCGCTCGTCTCTTCGGACGACCCCGCGGTCCAGCACGCCTGTCTCGAACATCTGCTCAGCGTCGGTACCCGCGAGCACGCGCCCGTCGTAAGTGCGCTCGGCGACAGCCCGAACAGCGCCGTCGCCGAGCTCGCGACGTCTTTTTTGGCCCGATTTAAGTAGCACGCGGATGACTACCTGGATAGACGTAAACGAACCCCAAATCGAGACAGCTTATGCGTAAAGGCGCCATCATCGGACTAGACGCGTTCAACCCCGTCGCCAGCGTCGTGGTCTTCCAGTTCAACCCGGAGAAGCTGACGCGTACGCTCAAGCCTCAGACCTCCGGCGGCGAAGGCTCCATCTTCGAGACGCAGCGGCTGAAGGGCGCGCCCGAGGAAACCATCAAGATGGAGCTTCTCTTCGACGCTGCCGACGCGCTTGCCGAGGGGGACGGCATCACGGAATCACTCGGCCTCTATCCGCAGCTCTCGGCGCTCGAGATGCTCGTCTATCCGAAGAGTGCCCTCGTTATCACGAACACGGTGCTACTGGCGACGGGCACCATTGAAGTCATACCCCCGACGGGGCCGATGACGCTCTTCGTCTGGGGGCCGCAGCGGATCGTACCCGTGCAGATCAAGGAGCTGAGCGTCGAGGAGCAGACCTATGACTCCAACCTCAACCCGATCAAGACGAAGGCCACGCTGAGTCTGAAGGTGCTCTCGTACAACGACCTGTCGCTGACGCATCCCAGCTACTGGATCTTCCTGCTGCACCAGATCGCCAAGGAAGTTTTCGCCACGATGGGCAGCATCGGAAACATCAGCAACCTCGACGACCTCTTCGCCTGACGCAGGACTCTCACCATGTTCGAACCGACAAGCCGCTACTTCGACCTCGAAACAACCACGCTGAAGCTGCCGGACGGCCGCGAGGTGCGCTATGTGCGCCGCCGCTTCCTGCCGCCAGCGGCGACTGGCACGGTCTTCGCCGAACACACGGTGTCCGAGGGTGAACGTCTCGATCACATTACCGCGCGGTACCTTGGCGATCCCGAACTGTTCTGGCAGCTCGCGGATATCAACAACGCCATGGAGCCGGACGAGCTCACCGCCGAGATCGGGCGCAAGCTGCGCGTCTCGCTGCTTCCGGTCTAGGCATCCTCCGCCATGAACCTGCTCGGCCTGCATCTCCAGCTCCTCGTCGGCGAAACGGTGCCGGCCCCGGCCCCGTTGAAGGTCAGCGAGGCATTGCAGAGCGTGGAGGTCACCCACAAGGACGAAGGCCGCTCCGGCTTCCAGGTCGTCTTTCAGATCGGCCGCGGTGCACTCGACCTCAGGGACTACGCGTTGCTCAAGGAGACGCGCATCAGGCCCTTCAACCGGGTGCTGCTCAACGTCCTCTTCGGCGTCAGCCCGCTGCCGATCATGGACGGCATCATCACCAATCACCAGCTGGCGCCAGGCGACGACCCGGGGACCTCCAAACTGACCGTGACGGGCGAAGACCTGAGCGTCATGATGGATCTGGAGAAGCAGGCGCGGCCCTACCCGAATCTCTCCGACGACCTCATCGTGTTCTTCATCCTGCTGGATTACCTCATCCCCTATGGCATCCGCCCCGATGTGCAGACGCCGACGAACCGCCAGACGCGTACCGTCGATCAGCAGACGACGACGCAGCCGAACAACAAGACGGACCTGGAATATCTCAACGAGCTTGCCGGGAAGCACGGCTTCGTCTTCTACGTCGAGCCGGGCCCCGTGCCGGGCACCAATGTCGCCTACTGGGGACCGCCGTCGCGTAGGGGCCGGGCGCAGGGCGCCCTGTCCATCAACATGGGTCCGAACACCAATGTCGAGTCGATCAGCTTCAAGTACGACGAGCTGACGCCGAAAAAGATGACGTTCACGCTCGAAAGCGGCAACGAGGAGACGGTCGAACGGTCCGACCGAACGCCGCCGCTGGCCACCCGCATTCCGACCGCCCGCAAGCGCGACTTCCTCACGCGGCCCGACGGCATGAGCGACGGCGAGGCGCGGTCAAAGGCGCAAGGCGAGGTCAACAAGGCGTTCGACCAGGTCGTCACGGCCAATGGCACGCTCGACGCACTGCGCTACGGGCGGATCCTCAAGCCGCGCGGGCTGGTGGATGTGCGCGGCGCCGGGGAGCACTACGACGGCACCTACTACGTGAAGAGCGTGACGCACAAGATCGATGTCCGCAAGGGCGAATACAAGCAGACATTCGCGCTGACCCGCGAGGGCGTCGGCACCACCACTCCCTTTGTGAGCACATGACCCATGTTCTACGGCAAATTCCGTGGCACCGTGGCCAACAACATCG
>JAYEJW010000032.1:0-44081 GCA_034716535.1 Pseudomonadota bacterium | reverse complement strand
CCCGGTTCGCCCCGCTCCGGGGCCACAGCTTCGGCACTTCGCGCCTACGCTATGACCCCTACGACGAATGGCTTGACGCCGTTTCGGATGCGCTCTGCATGTCGCCTCCGGTCACACGCTCCGGGACCTACGGCCCCTACGCCACTGCGGCAACATGCCCGCGCCTACGGCTACCGGGGACTACGCGCCTCGTGCCTCGCACTTCCTTGGCGCGCAGCGAGGGGAGCCAGCACCCTTGTAGCCCTCGGACATCCATGCCAATAACTGATTGAGAATATTCGTATGTTCTTATATACTGTTGCCAGGTTGTTAACCGAGGCACCAAGTTGTACGCCCTATTGTATCGAACCCTCGCCCCGCTCTTCCTTTCCGCCTGGATCGGATTCGCCCTGGCGGACCCGGGCGAATCCGGACGGGATTGGGCGCAAGTCGGCGACAGCGCCCGCGCGCACGGCCTCCCGGTGGTCGTGGTGGTCACCGGCGCCGACTGCGGCTACTGCGAGCGTCTGCGGCGCGAGTTCCTGACAGATCCGGCGACCCGCGTGCTGCTCTCCGAGCGGGCCGTGACCCGGGAATTCGACCGTGAGAGCCGCGGCAAGATCACGGACTTCGACGGCGAGCGGTTGCGCGCCCGCCTCTTCCTCTCCCGTTACGAGATCTTCGCGACCCCCACGCTGCTTTTCCTCGGCCCCGACGGAGAGACCCTGGCGCCACCGCTGGTGGGCTACAACGATCCCGAGTCCTACCGCGAGTTGGTTGGAGAACGTCTGAGCCTGGCGCAAGACGCCATGTTGGTCGCGTCGGACCGGCAATCCCCGGTCCTCGCCACCACGGCCCCTTAACCTCGCCCCACCCGTCCCGGAGGCACGAACCCTTCGGGCTACAGCCGACCACTCAAGTCGCGCACTGAAAAGCCGCACCAGGGGCCGGTCAGGCCCTTCGCAAGCCCCAACACCTGAAAGCGCTCCCCCATCGCCGCGGGCAACACAAGCTGTTTGGCACCGAGGAGAAGATCCATGGAACCGTCATCCAAGGCGGTCTCCGCGAGCAGACGATCCAGTCCGCAGCCGATCAGGAAATGGGCCTGCGTCGTGTAGCCCACGCTCTCGAACCCGGCCGCACGTCCGCCCGCCGCGAGGGCTGAGAAGTCGACGTGAGCGGTGATATCCCGCAGTCCGACATGGCGGTAAGGATCCGTCCCGGCACGATGTCGGTAATGGCACATGAGGGTACCGCCGCTGCGGTCCGCCTGGTAGTACTCCCGCCGCGGGTACCCGTAGTCGATCAGCAGGACCAGCCCACGCTCCGTCGCCTCTGCAAGGGCGGCAAGCCAGGGGCACAAGCGCAGGTTGATCTCCGACGCGTATCCTGCGTCCACCGCCAGGCCATCGGACTGGAGCTCCCGCACCGCCGCCTCCAATCCGGGGCTTTGGGGCTCGGCCGCAAGCTCCTCCCATCGACCGTCGACGGAGCGCACAAAGATCTCCGCCGCAGAGCCGCTGTCGTCCACGCGAAACCGGTGCACAGGCATGGCGTCCAGCACTTCGTTGGCCAGCACGACACCACGGAATCCGCCAGGCAGCCCGTCGAGCCAGCTCACCCGCTCCAGGAGCCGCGGCACCCGCTCCGCGAGCAGGGACCGTTGGCGCTCTCGCAGCTCCGGGCTCAGCTCCAGGATGAGATAGCGGTTGGGCAATACGCCCACGCCCTCCAGGGTGGCCAGCACCTCGGCGGCGAGAACACCAGAGCCGGCACCGAACTCGAGGAGGTCCGCACCGCCCAGCGCCTCCAGCACCTCGCGGCACTGGTTTGCGATACAACGGCCGAAGAGCGGCGAGAGCTCCGGGGCCGTGACGAAGTCCCCCTGGGGTCCAAACTTGCGCGTGCCCGAGACATAGTAGCCAAGCCCCGGCGCATAGAGGGCAAGCTCCATGTAGCGATCGAAGGGCAGCAGACCACCGCGCCCTTGCGCCTCCTTCCGGATCAGGGCTTCCAGCCGCCGGCTGTGAGCGCCAGCAGCGGCATCGGGGGCATCCGACTCCGGGGTTCGCGTATCTCCTGTCCGGCTCATACGAGGTTGCGGGGCAATCGGCACGATCGGTTATAGTTCGTAGTTTCGCCATTAAACACGGAGGCACCCCGTGGCGCAAAACCCGGCCCCGCTGGCTGGCAAGGTCGCCCTAATCACAGGCGCCGCCCACCGCATCGGCGCTCAGATCGCACGCTGTCTACACGACGAGGGAGCGGACCTGGTGCTGCACTACCGCCACGCCTCGGCGGCGGCGCAGGCGCTAAAGGCCAAGCTGGAGGTCTCGCGGAGCGATTCGGTCCTGCTCTTGCAGGCGGATCTGCACGACTGCTCCACCTTTCCTGCCCTCATGGAGGAGATCCACGCTTTTCGCGGACGGTTGGACGTTCTTGTGAACAACGCCTCGAGCTTTTTCCCGACCCCCCTCGACGAGGCCACCGAGAGGCAGTGGGAGGATCTCATCGGATCTAATCTCAAGGGGCCCTTTTTCCTCGCCCGGCAGGCCGCACCCTTGCTGCGCACGGCCAGTGGCTGCGTGATCAACCTCGTGGACATCCACGCCGAGCGACCGCTGAAGGATCACCCGATCTACTCCATCGCCAAGGCCGGCAACGCCATGATGGTGAAGGCGCTGGCTCGGGAGCTCGGCCCCGAGGTGCGGGTCAACGGCATCGCCCCCGGCGCCATCCTGTGGCCGGAGCAGGGCATGAGCGACGACGCCAGGAGCGAGATCCTCTCCCGCACCGCGCTCAAGCGCCCCGGCTCGCCGGCAGACATCGCCCGCACCCTCCTGTTTCTTGTGCGTGACGCCGATTACATCACCGGCCAGATCATTGCCGTAGACGGCGGACGGACCCTCCAACAATAGGCAAGCTGCAGGTCGCGGGCCAGGTGCGCGGTCCGGGCATCCCTCATTCCGTCCAAGGGCCCTCTGCGCGACGGGGTAAGGATTCGTCCAGAGACAGCGCAATTGGACGGATGGGCTGATCGCCCTTCCCGAAGGCCTCCCAGATCTCCCGATAGGTGCGCCCGTCCGACGGGTGCAGCTCATCACCGGCCACCTCGGCCAGCGGCCCGAGGACGAACGCATACCGCAGTATCTCGTCCCGGGGCAGCTCGCAGCCGTCGAACCGCCCCACCGCATCGCCGTAGGTCAACAGGTCCAGGTCCAGGGTCCTGGGGGCAAACTTGTCGGCACCGCGCACCCGGCCGAAGGCATCCTCGATCTCCCGCAGGCCACTGTTGAGCTCGGCCACAGGGGTCTCCGTATCGAAACCTGCGACCAGATTATAGAAGGGCTTGCCCTCGAAACCCACCGCCTCGGTCTCGTAGACCCGCGAGAGGACCAGCTCCCCGTAACGCTCTCGCAGGGCTTTCACGGCGCCACGGATCGAGCGCCCCCGGTCCATGTTGCTGCCGACACTAACCCAACAGCGCGCCATCTCAACCGCGTTCCCCGCGCTCGATGACAACCCCCACATCGACCGCGTCGGTGACCGCGCCGGTCTTGTTGACGCTCAGACGCACCCAGCGTACGCCGAACTCGTCGCGGATGATCTCGGCGCAGCGCTCGGCCAGGGTCTCCACCAGCTCGAAGCGGCCCCCGCCCACGAACTGCTTCAGGCGCTTGGATACCGCCTTGTAGTTGACGGCGTCCTCGATGCGGTCGGTGGCCGCCGCCCGCGCAACGTCGGTGCTCATCTCCAGATCCAGGATGACCGGCTGCTTGATCTGCTTCTCCCAATCGTAGATGCCGATGACGGTCTCGATGCGCAGCCCGCGCAGAAAGACAATGTCCATTCAGGTCCCCCCGTGTTTCGGTTTGAGGGCATGGTAAGGCGCGAGGACGCATTTACAACCCCACGGCGGGTTGACCCGCCCACCGATTCCGATTCCAATGTCCCGCCATGATCGAGAACCTCCTGCTCATCACCGCCGCCTACCTGATGGGCTCGGTTTCCAGCGCCATCGTCGTGTGCCGCCTGATGGGGCTGCCGGACCCGCGCACCCAGGGGTCCAACAACCCCGGCGCCACCAACGTGCTGCGGATCGGTGGCAGGAAGGCCGCGGCCCTCACCCTGGCCGGCGACAGCCTCAAGGGCCTCGTACCCATGCTGGCCGCGCACCTGCTGGGTGCGGAACCGACGGTGCTCGCCGCCGTGGGGCTGGCGGCCTTCCTCGGACACCTCTACCCGGTGTTCTTCGGCTTCCGCGGCGGCAAAGGCGTGGCCACGGCGCTGGGCGTGCAATTCGGACTCTACTGGCCCATTGGGCTCTGCGTGGCCGGCATCTGGCTATTCATGGCCAAAGTGGTGAAGATTTCATCGCTCTCGGCCCTCGTGTCCATGGCGCTGGCGCCCCTCCTGGTCTGGTTATTTTGGCCGGAACCGATGCTTGTGGCGGCGCAGGCGCTGATCAGCATCCTGCTGTTTTGGCGCCACCGCAGCAACATCGAGAAGCTAGTGTCGGGATCCGAGGACAAGCTGACCGATAACCCTGACGCGGACCCCTGAACAGACAGCGCTCAGACCGGGGGAAGGTCCTCCATCGCCCACCTTGCCCTGGGCGCGAAGGCCAGCGGCTCCGCTTGTCCCGCATGCAGCCGCTGCCAACCGGCGAACGCGATCATGGCCCCGTTATCGGTGCAGAAGACGGGTCGCGGGTAGTAGGTCGCGCCCCCCTCTTTCGCCATCATCCGATCCATGCGCTCGCGCAGCCGTCGGTTGGCGCTCACGCCTCCGGCGAGCACCAGACGCCCACAGCCGGTCTGCCGCACGGCGCGGCGGCACTTGATCGCCAGCGTGTCCACCACCGCCTCCTCGAACGCACGGGCGATGTCGGCCCGGGTCTGCTCCGGATCATCGGCGCACGCCATCTCCGCGCGCAGGCTGTTGAGCGTATAGGTCTTCAGGCCGCTGAAGCTGAAGTCGAGCCCGGGACGATCGGTCATCGGCCGAGGGAAGCGATAGCGCCCGGGGTCGCCGCGCTCCGCAAGCTGCGCAAGCGCGGGACCGCCGGGATAGGGAAGATCGAGGATCTTGGCGGTCTTATCGAAGGCCTCCCCCGCCGCATCGTCGAGAGACTCCCCCAGCATCCTATAGCAACCGATACCCTCGACCTCCACCAGCTGGGTGTGGCCGCCGGAGACCAACAGGGCGACGAACGGAAACGCGGGCGCGGGCTCCTCCATCATGGGAGCGAGCAGGTGGCCCTCCATGTGGTGAACGGCGATGGCGGGTACGCCCCAGGCCCAGGCCAGACTTCGGCCGATGGCCGCTCCAACCAGCAGGGCGCCGATGAGCCCCGGACCGGCCGTGTAAGCGATTCCGTCAATGGAATCCCTGGCGAGCTCGGCCTCGTCCAGCACCTGGTGGATCAGGGGCAGGGTCTTGCGCACATGGTCACGGGAGGCAAGCTCCGGCACCACGCCGCCGTATTCGGCGTGGATCTCCACCTGGCTGTATACGGCGTGGGCCAGCAGTCCCTGCTCACCGTCATAGACGGCAACGCCGGTCTCGTCGCAAGATGTCTCGATACCCAGTACGCGCATGGAGGTCTTCGTTCAATGTCGGGCTGCCGCCGATGCTAAGGATACGCTGATTTATTCAGCGTTTCCGCGGTGCAGGGATGCGCCGCCAAAAGGGTTTTGCAAAGCCTTCTCGGCTTCTAGTACAATTCGTCACTTTATTTTCAACCGTTTTCAAACGAGCCGAAAGGAAACCTCTTCCATGCCCAGCGTCCGCGTGAAGGAAAACGAGCCCTTCGAAGTCGCCCTGCGCCGTTTCAAGCGTTCCTGCGAGAAGGCGGGCGTCCTCGCCGAGGTGCGCCGCCGCGAGTTCTACGAGAAACCCACCTCCGAGCGCAAGCGCAAGAAGGCCGCCGCCGTCAAGCGTCATCACAAGAAGCTGCAACGCGAAACGCGCCGCTGGGATCGCCCGTTCTGACCCCCGCCCCAGACCCCGCCGAGTCTCCAATGCTCAAACAGCGAGTCCAGGATGACATGAAGGCTGCGATGAAGGCGGCCGACAAGCGCAAGCTCGGTGTTGTCCGCCTGATTCTCGCGGCCATCAAGCAGCGCGAGGTGGACGAGCGCATCGAGCTGGACGACTCACAGGTTCTCGCGGTACTGGACAAGATGGTCAAGCAGCGCCGCGACTCCATTGAGCAGTATACCCAGGCGGGCCGGGAGGATCTGGCCGAGCAGGAGCGGTACGAGGTCGGCATTTGCCAGGCCTACCTGCCCGAAGCCCTGAGCGAAACGGAGCTGGTCCAGATTGTGGACGAGGCGATTGGAGCCACGGGCGCCGCTTCCATGAAAGACATGGGGAAGGTCATGGGACAGGTCAAACCCAAGGCCCAGGGCCGGGCGGACATGGGCGCCGTCAGCAAGCTGGTCAAGGAGCGCCTCGGAGGCTGAACCCGACCATTTTTCTCTCGTTCTGCTAGCTTTAGCCCATGGCCGGCAGAATTCCCCCCCAGTTTATCGACGACCTGCTTGCGCGCACGGACATCGTCGAGCTCATCAACAGCCGCGTCCCCCTGCGCAAGGCGGGCAAAGACTACCAGGCCTGCTGTCCTTTCCACGACGAAAAGACCCCTTCCTTCACCGTCAGCCGGGAGAAGCAGTTCTATCATTGCTTCGGCTGCGGAGCCCACGGCAGCGCCGTCGGCTTCCTCATGGAGTACGACCACCAGGGTTTCCGCGAGGCCGTCGAGGAGCTCGCCCAACAGGCGGGCATGGAGGTGCCGTCCACCGGCGAGGCGGCCCACAGCGGACCGGACCTGCGCCCCCTCTACGATCTGCTCGAACAGGCCGCCGCCCACTACCGTCACCAGCTGCGCCGACATCCCGAGGCGCGACGTGCCGTGGATTACCTCAAAGGCCGCGGCCTCACCGGCGAGGTCGCCGCCGCCTACGGCCTCGGATACGCGCCACCGGGGTGGGACCTCTTGCTCAAGCTGCTCGGAGGCACGGCCCCGGAGAGGGAGCGGTTACTCCAATGCGGACTCATTATTGAGCAGGACGGCAAGCGCTACGACCGCTTCCGCGACCGCATCATGTTCCCCATACGCGACCGCCGCGGCAGAGTCATCGGTTTCGGGGGCCGCATCCTCGGGGACGGCAAGCCCAAGTACCTCAACTCTCCTGAGACCCCCGTCTTCCACAAGGGACGCGAGCTCTACGGCCTGTACGAGGCCCAACAGGCCAGACGCAAGATCGACCGCCTGCTCGTGGTCGAGGGCTACATGGATGTCATTGCGCTCGCCCAGTTCGGTATCACCTACGCCGTCGCGACCCTGGGCACGGCCACGACGCAGGAGCACCTCCAGTTGCTCCTGCGAGCCGCGCCCGAGCTGGTGTTCTGTTTCGACGGCGACCGCGCGGGTCGCGCCGCCGCCTGGAAGGCACTGGAGACGGTACTACCGCTTGCGACCGGCCGCCAGCAGGTCGGCTTCCTGTTTCTGCCGGAGGGCGAGGACCCGGATACCCTCGTGCGCCAAGAAGGCAAGGCCGCATTCGAGCAGCGATTGCAGGTGGCGACGCCCTTATCCGACTTCTTGTTCGAGCAGCTCGCGGGGCAGGTGGACATGACAAGCCTGGACGGACGGGCCCGCCTCGCCGCGCTCGCGAAACCGCTGCTGGAGCAGGTCCCCAGCGGACTGTTCCGAGAAATGCTCAGCTCCCGACTCGCAGCCCTTGTGGGGGTCGCGCGAACCCAGATCGAGGCCCCGCGCGCACTGACGGGCCCCGCCCAGCGGCGCCCCACAGCCCCCCCGAGGCGGCAGCCCCTGACTCCGCTACGACTGGCCATCGCGCTTCTGCTGCAGCGCCCGCAAATCGCCGACCAGGCCAACACGGTTGCCGACGATTGGCGCCGCCTCGAAAAGCCGGGCATCGATCTGCTGGCGGAACTCCTTGATTTAATTGCTGCCTACCCCGAAATCACGAAAGGCCAACTGGTCGAGCGCTGGCGCGAGACTGAAAACCATGCACACGTCCAAAGGCTATCGTCCGAGGCGCTGCTAAGCCACATCCCGGAGAACGGTCGCGAGGCGGAGCTCAAGGGCGCCCTCGAACGCCTGAACAAGGAGGTTGGCGCCACAGAGGCGCAGCGCCTGTTTGAACGCACGAGTCCAACCCAGTGGACGGAAGGCGAGAAAGAGCGCTTGCGCCAGGTCGCCGCGAAAACTCGCCGCCAGGGGCGGTAAGTGGCAGAGCTTCCGAGATTATTGTTATACTGTTAGATTCGATTATTTACGATGCCAATCGCCCAGACTCCCAAGGTACCTATGGATCAAGAACAGCAACAATCCCAGCTGAAGCAACTGATCGCAAAGGGCAAAGAGCAGGGGTTCCTGACCTACACAGAGGTAAACGACCACCTGCCACCCGGCATCGTTGAGCCCGAGCAGATCGAAGACATCGTGCGCATGATCAACGATATGGGGATTACGGTGCACGAGACCGCCCCCGATCTGTCAGATCAGACCTTGACCGATGCGGCGGTTGCCGATGACGAAGCCGCAGAAGCCGCGGCCGCCGCCCTGGCAACCGTCGACAGCGAGTTCGGACGCACCACCGACCCGGTGCGCATGTACATGCGCGAGATGGGCACCGTGGAGCTGCTGACGCGCGAAGGCGAGCTGAAGATCGCCAAGCGCATCGAAGACGGCCTGAACCAGGTGCTGTCCGCCCTCTCCGTCTATCCCCGTTCCATCGAAAGACTGCTCTACGTCTTCGCTCAAGTGGAGAAGCAAGAGCTCCGGCTCTCAGACGTTATGTCGGGCTTCACCGACACGGACGTTCAAGAGCCCAAGGCCCCCCCCGCGCCGGCCCAGAAGACCGGCTCCGAGTCGACGGAGAAGAACAGCGACGACTCGGACGACGATTCCAGCTCCGCCGTCGACACGGGTCCCGACCCGGAGGAAGTAGCGCGTCGCGTCCGGCTGATGCGCGAACGCTACGCCGTGATGAAGGACCACCTGGAGCGCTTCGGCCGGGCCGACGAGCGCACGCGCGCGGCGATGAAAGAGGTCTCCGAAGTCTTTCTTCAGTTCAAGCTAGTCGCCAACCAGTTTCACCAGTTGGCGAACCTACTGCGCAGCACCATCCTACGGATCCGCACCCAGGAAAGGCTGGTCATGACCCTATGCGTGGAACACGCCGGCATGCCGCGCAAGGTCTTCATCGACACCTTTCCGGACAACGAGACCAACCCCGATTGGCTCAAGCAGCAGCTCGAGAGCGGCGAGCCTTATGTGGACCGACTTGCGGAGCACGAGCAGGACATCCGACGCGCTCAGCGCAGGCTTCAGGAGCTTGAGAAAGAGAACATCCTCACCATCGGCGAGATCAAGGAGATCAACCGCAAGATGTCAATCGGCGAGGCCAAGGCCCGCCGGGCGAAGAAGGAAATGGTGGAGGCCAACCTGCGCCTCGTTATCTCCATCGCCAAGAAATACACCAACCGCGGCCTGCAGTTCCTGGACCTGATCCAGGAGGGCAACATCGGCCTCATGAAGGCGGTGGACAAGTTCGAGTACCGCCGCGGCTACAAGTTCTCCACCTATGCGACCTGGTGGATCCGCCAGGCCATCACGCGATCCATCGCGGATCAGGCGCGCACCATCCGCATCCCGGTGCACATGATCGAGACCATCAACAAGCTCAACCGGGTCTCCCGACAGATGGTCCAGGAGATGGGCCGTGAGGCAACCCCGGACGAGCTCGCCGAGCGCATGGAGATGCCCGAGGACAAGGTGCGCAAGGTGCTCAAGATCGCCAAGGAGCCGATCTCCATGGAGACCCCCATCGGCGACGACGAGGACTCCCACCTCGGCGATTTCATCGAAGACGCGGGCGTCGTCTCGCCGGTGGACTCCGCCACCATCGAGGGCCTGCGCGAAGCGACTCAGAACATGCTCGCAAGCCTCACGTCCCGCGAGGCGAAGGTCCTGCGCATGCGCTTCGGCATCGACATGAACACCGACCATACGCTCGAGGAGGTCGGGAAACAGTTCGACGTCACCCGCGAGCGCATCCGCCAGATCGAGGCCAAGGCCCTGCGCAAGCTGCGCCACCCGACGCGCTCTGAGAAACTCAAGAGCTTTCTCGACCAGGAGTAGCCCGAGATCGGCGAGGACTGGAGCCGAGCGAACGACCCGCAGGGAAGCAGGGCCGGAAGGGAGCGCCAGGGACGGGGCCACGCGCTTTCATTCGAAGGGCCGTTAGCTCAGCGGTTAGAGCAGGGGACTCATAATCCCTTGGTCCGGGGTTCAAATCCCTGACGGCCCACCAATAAAATCAAATAGATAACCAAAATCACCGACCTTGCGTTGTTTTTCTTGGGACACTCCAGGGACACACCCGCAAAAATACACGCTACAATTACCTACGGTACAAGCCAAAAAGAAAAAGGTCGCAAAGCGGCGGAAACCGCAGCGCGACCCGGCCCATAAGCAACCTTGCGGGAGATTCGGCGATACCCACCTGCAATATGAGCACGACCGCGACCCCCTGAACCATCGAGGGCTGACTCGTGGCAACCATCACCAAGCGCATCGACAAACAGGGCAACACCCACTATCAGGCCAAAGTCCGGCTCAAGGGCTACCCGCAGCAGACCGCCACCTTCTCGCGGCTCACGGACGCAAGAAGGTGGGCGACGCAGACCGAAGCAGCCATCCGCGAGCGGCGGCACTTCAAGACGGTTGAGGCGCAGAAGCACACCCTGGATGATTTGGTGGACCGGTACATCCGGGACATTCTTCCGAGCAAGCCGAGAAGCCAAGCGAAACAAACGGCGCAACTGCGCTGGTGGGCGAACGAGCTTGGCACTTACACCCTCGCGGACGTGACCCCTGCCCTGATCGCGGAATGCCGAGACAAGCTGGCGCGGCAACCTACCCGCCGCGGGCCGACCACGAACTCGGCAACCATTGTGCGATATCTGGCCGCATTGTCCCATGCGTTCACGGTGGCGGTGAAAGAATGGGGCTGGGTCGAGGACAACCCAGTCTTGAAGGTCACCAAGCCGAAAGAGTCCCGCGGGCGAGTGCGGTTCCTGTCTGACGACGAACGGAAGCGACTGCTGACCGCCTGTCGCGAATCACCCAGCCCATGGATCTATCCCGTGGTCATCCTGGCCCTGTCCACCGGGATGAGGTCCTCGGAAATAATGGGACTTACCTGGGAACGGGTGGACCTCAACCAAGGCCGCATCCTGCTGGAAGAGACCAAGAACGGTGAACGGCGGTCGGTTCCGCTGGCCGGGCATGCCCTGGACCTCTTGCGCAACCACGCCAAGGTGCGCCGCCTCGATACTTCCTTGCTTTGGCCGAGCCACCGGAATCCCTCTAAACCCATCGATCTTCGGCGACCCTGGGTGAATGCCCTGGAAGCGGCGGGGATCGAGGACTTTCGGTTCCACGATCTACGCCATTCCGCCGCATCGTACATGCTCATGAACGGTGCAACCATCGCGGAGCTTGCGGAGGTCTTGGGCCACAAGACCCTGCAAATGGTCAAGCGGTACAGCCATCTTTCCGAGGCTCACGCTAAAGGGCTGGTCGAGCGAATGAACGAAGCCATTTTCGGTGAGGTGCAATGAACAAGCTCAATTTCCATCCTGGCTTCGGGCCTTGGGAGTGTCCGACCGAAACCTTCGTCGATGAGGAAGGCCGTCCCGTAAAGTGCTATGACCTAAACACCGGGACATGGCGGACCGAGATAGAAGGCCACGGTGAACTGAGATCTATCGACCTACGATCCGATTTTCTCTCGCGGCATCCATCGATTCAGCCGCTACGATCGGAGGGATGGCCGAGGCCACGCCAATGTCTGATCGATGACGCGGACGCCATCTCCTTTAGCCAGTGCCTCAAAATCCTTGCGCAGCAATGGAGCGCAACGCCCGCGGAGATCGCCCTCTGGGTGGGCATGGCGTCCGACGGTAAGGGCGATCTCCACGTCTTCTCATCCCACCACGAAATCTATTTCGAGGCACTCGGTGGCCGGTTCTGGCGACGAGGGCCCGGTGTCGAGGGGTGCAACCGGCCATGTATCCCGTTCGGATCTGCGGGCGAACCGGACGACTGCACCATTGAGGAGCGCTTGAGCCACTACGCCTTCAGTCGAACAGAGGTTGAGGGCTTTGATCCTGCCCGCAACGAAGACGATCCCACAGCGAAGATCGAGTACTACGTGGACGGAACCGTCTTGGGTGGTGGATGGTTCAACCCGAGCGGGCGATTTCTCTCCTACACGCAGGCGGTGCAATTCCTGTCCCGCTACGAGCCGGATAAGCAGATTCTTTGGAGCATCATCGCGAGGGAGTTTCGCCGCGGCGCTCTCAACGCCTTCAAGCCGTTCGCGGGCTGGCTGAACCTGGAAAAGAATTCTAGCCCGCTGGAGGGCTTCTACTTCGAGGGGCAGATCCTCGGCTTGGCAAAGGAAGAATTTGGCGCGGAAATTACGCGCTGGGACGCCGCGACTACGTTCAGGATTTCACCGGATGCGTCAGCACGTGACAATCGCGATGTGCCTGAGGAGACGGATGCGCCCGGCGTTGTGTCTGATTCCACTCTCCAGCCGTCCGACGCCTTGGCTGAGTTCCGAGAAATGCAGGACCTTCAAGCAAAGGAACTTACGCTTCGTTTCCTTGCGGGCAATCTGGTGGAGGTGCGTGCGAGAAGCCTGTCTCGACGCGTTTCGTGTGGAGAACTCAACCTCTTAAGCAAAGTAACAGGAGAACTCACCAACGGGGCCGCACTCCTCCTCGCGATGAGCAAAGGCCTCAGCATCCCGAGAGGAGGCAAGGGTAACGGAAAGGCGATTTCGCGACTCCGACGTCTGTTCGCCGATAAGCTGAATATCTGCAAGGACCCCTTCGCCAAAGACTGGACCCCGCATTTCCGCATTGAAGACAAACGCAGCGCCCGCGACGAGAAGGCGAAGCGTGAAGCTCGGCGCGTACCCTTTAATGAGCAGGTAGGCGGATCAGCGGCTTACCCTTTCGGTCCGCCGGACAAGAATGATCCCGCTGCGCCATATCTGACTTAGTCTTGACAAGAAGATCGGCAGAATCCTCGGCAGCCCCCACCGCATCCCACTGATCCAGTGGGATTTTTGTTTTCGAGCCTCCTACTTGTGTGACATGTCAGGGGAGGGGTTAAGCGCACCGGACAACACCCGGGCGCGATTCCTCAAACGTCGCACTCGGAGGCAACATGAGCCGAAAAACCATCCCCCCAGAAAGCCTGCGCGAAATTCTGGAAATTCTCGGGAGTTCGTCAACCGATACGGTTGCACCAGGCCAGACCATCTTCAACGTTGAACAATTAGTCGAAGCCGAGCCAGCGCTTACGGTCGGCGGCGTTCGTCATGACCTATTCCACCGAACGACAAACGGCTTGGAAGCATCGGGCGCCGTCATACGGCGCGGTCGGCGCATCCTGTTGCACCGGGAGAAGTACCTGGAGTGGCTCACCAAGCGGGGCAGGAGGTGCAGCCGATGAACGCTCCGGTTTCTTCAACATCTGGCGGCGTCGGACGAGCAACCACGGTCGGGGGGTATGTCTGGCGGCGCGAGCACGGGCTGCTCACGATCGGCGACCAGGTGCGCCTGTATCAGGCGCGCCGTCACCCACGCGGGAATTACCTCACACCGCTTCCCGAGGACCTGATCGACGGGGGGCGCAAATGATCACACAGGAGCAACAGGTGTTACCTCGCCCCGCCACGGCACTGGCTGGCGATGACGCGAACCGGAGGCTATACAGGGAGACGGCCCCGCCACCCAAGACCCTCGACGAGTTGATTGAGGATGCCCGAGCGAAGCTAGCGACGGCCGGGATCGAGTTGGATCACCTGGAGATCAACACCGCCGATTGGCAACGCAAGCCAAGGCACGACCACATCTGGTATCGGGCGGACTCCGGAACCGGCAGGAGTGGACGGCGGTGGCTAATGGTGACGGCTGGGGACGCCAAGCAGACCGGCGATGTGTCCACACCGCTCGTGGTCTACAAGAGTTGGGAGTCCGACTTCGTTCCCCTGCCGCCCTCGGATCTGGCGGAGATCAACGGCCAGATCGAGGCGGCGACCCGGCAGCGCGAGCAGCAAGAGGCCCGGCGGCGAGAGGCGGCAGCGCAGCAGGCGCAGAAACTCTTGGCTGCTGGCGAACGCGAGGTAGCCTCCCACCCCTACCTCGTGCGCAAAGGTGTCTCGGCGCATGGACTGCGGCTCTATCGCGGTGATCTCATCATTCACGAGATGCCCTGCGATGGGGCCCTGATGGTCCCGGTCAGGATCGCCGGCGAGCTGGTATCCATCCAGTTCATCAACGACGACGGCGAGAAGCGATTCTTGCCGGGAGGTGCAAAACGCGGCGGTTATCACGCGATCGGCAAGCTCGACAAGCGGATCTACCTGGCGGAGGGTTACGCCACGGCAGCGACGATCCAGGCCGCAACCGGCGAGGCGGTCGCGGTCTGCTTCGACGCGGGCAACCTCCGTCACGTCGCAGAAGCACTGCGGCAGACACACCCGAAAGCGGACATCGTGGTCTGCGCCGACGATGATCGGTACACGCAGGGCAACCCGGGGACGACCAAGGCCAGGACCGCAGCGGAGACCGTGGGCGGCTCGTACCGCGTCCCCGCGTTCAAGGACAGATCCACCCAGCCCACGGACTTCAATGACCTGGCGACCCTGGAGGGCATCGGAACAGTCCAGTCACAGCTTCAGAGCACAACGCCGATCACGCAGACGCCATTGGAGGGCAGGACATCCGATACAGGAGGGAGCTGGCCGACTCCCGATCCCCTGCCAGAGCACGGCAACCTGGCTGCAGCGCGCCCGTTTCCCTTCCATCGACTTCCCCAGGCAACCCGGGCGGCAGTGCGCGAGGTGGCGCGGTTCTTCAAGGTGCCTGTGGTATCGCCCGCTTTGGTGGCGCTGTCGGTGACCGCAACGGCGATCGGCAAGCAGGCCATCGTCGAGGAGCGCCGTGGGCTCATTCTCTATCCTGCTCTCTTCTTCGCTGGGATCGCACCGACGGGGGAGCGCAAGACACCCGTCTTTCGCACGATGACACAACCGCTTGAGGACTGGGCCGAGGAGAAGACCCAGGAGTGGGAGGAGGCCACACGCAAGGCCAAAGCACTCAACACGGCGGTGGAGACAGCGATTCAGACCGCCCGCAAGCGGGCCAAGAGCGGTGCGGACCTGGATGCAGTCAGCCGGGAGATCGCCGACCTGGAGGCCGAGCGCCTGCCCCTTCCCACCCCGCCAAGGCTGTTCAGCTCGGACCCGACCGAACAGCGGCTGTTCCAGCTCATGCACGAGCGCGACGGGGCCTTTGCCGTGATGTCCGGGGAAGGGCGACCCGTCATCGATGCGATCATGGGCAAGTACAGCGGTGAGGGGCGTACGGGCGATGCCATCTACCTGGCCGGCATTAGCGGTGACACCATCACCCGTGACCGGGTGGGAGGCAGCGCCGAGGGACCGGAGCAGCGGGTGATCCGACGCCCCTGCCTCAACGTCTGCATCATGGTGCAGCCTGATAAGTACCTGGAGGCTGCGTCGCACCCCGCCTTGCGGGCATCCGGCGCTCTGGCGCGGATCTGGCCGGCCTGGTTCCCCAGCCTGGTGGGCACCCGCTTGGAGGCGGACGACGAGCCCGGACTCGACGAGGACGCGCTCAAGCCCTACAACGCGTTTGTGCGCCGCTTGCTGAGTGAAGAGACACCAAAGGACGCTCAGGGCAGGCCGCGGCCCCACAGGGCGACGCTCAGCGCCGAAGCGGCGAAGTTGCGCCGGGCCTTCCACAACCGTGTGGAGTCGATGATGAACAGCGGCGAGGCACTGGAGGACTGCCGGGACATCGCCTCAAAGGCCGTGTCGCAGACCGTCAAGCTGGCCCTTGACCTGCACCTGGCGGAGAACCCGGATGTAATCGCTCAACCCTCTAGCGAGATCAGCGCCGAGACCTGGGCCGCGGCAGAGGACCTGGGTAGCTGGTTCCTCGAAGAGGCCGTCAGGGTCCAGCGCATGGCCGATGAGGACCCGACCCTGGAGACCGCGCGGCGCGCGCTACGTTGGTTGCGCAAGGCGCGACTTGAGACCGTGACGGCCCGTCACCTGGAGCGGGAGATGACCAGACCCAGGCCCAAGGCCCAGGAGGCCCGGGTCGTGCTGGAGCTGTTGGCGGACCATGGCTACCTGCGGGACATCTCACACACCGGGGCGCGGTCACCAACCTACCGGGTGACCCCCGCACTGTTGTCGCCAAAGTCGCCATTGTCGCCAGGGGATGCGGGAAAGGTGAAAAACCAGGATTCGGCATCTAGGCCGGCGACATTGGCGACAATGGCGACACCCGAGCATCCCATGGACGATGCCGACCTACCCCATGAGGAGGTCTTCTGAGATGGATCTGCGACAAGCGGCGGCGCGCATAAAGGCGGCTGGCGTGGTAATGCGGGTCAAAGGGGGCCGGCTCGCCATCCGGTCCCGTACTCCGCTGACCGACCGACAGCGCGCGTTCTTCCGGGATCACAAGACCGCCTTGCTGCGGTTGCTGACAAGGCCATCGGTGACGCCGGTCCCGGACCTAACGGACGAGGAGCGGCAGGCTATCGAGGAGGCCGTGGCAGAGCGCGCAGCCATCCAGGAGTTCGACGGCGGGCTGTCCCGCGCGGAGGCGGAGCGCCAGGCCCGCGTGGCGATGCGTGTGTTCCGCTACCGTCTCACTGATGCACCGGGGACCTGGCATGCTCTGATCTGCCCCGGCTGTGAGTTGGATCAGGCAAAGGCGGTGCTCACGCTTCGATTCGGGCCGGGCGCCGTGGCGGAGGTGTTGGAGCATCGGCATGACCTAGCGTCGGATTGAGCGGCAAGTCTCGGAAAGTGAGAGAGAATGTGGGGTGGAAGAGCGTGGTGTTCGGGGGCCAAACTCAGCGTTATCCGCGCGGCGCCAGTCGGAGGTTGGCTCTGGACAGCCCCAACAGTGGCGCCAGATGGAGAAACTTGCGCTAAACGGGTGGAAGGGAGAGTTGCTCGCGGCTCTGACACACCCGGGATTGTCGCTGGCGCCCCTCGAAAGTAGTTGACCGGAGTTGACTTGCAGTACTCCGTGGCGACATCGAAGCAGTTGGAGCGGGCGATGGGGCAAGGCAAATGAGGACGTCGCTCCGCGCCTGTCTGAAAAAGTCGAAACAAGGAAGATCGAAGCTGGCGTAGGACGATGTCCCAAAGGAGATACGGGAGCGGAGAATGAGCCTTTTGCCGCACATGTACGTGCATGCCGCTACCGGACGCCCGATCGACGAGTACCGGCGCGAGTTGCAGGCAATGGGACCGCTCGCGGTTGCTGTGGAACCGGCTCACAGCATGCCGGATACGCGGTTGATCAGGCAGGTGATCTGCATCCTCGGCGCCGAAGCGTCGGACAATGCGGATTACCGCCGACTGTTGGACATGCTCAGGGAGGCTGGTCTCGCGGAGGAACCGCTCGTCCAGCCAAACTCAGAGGTTACGTAAGGGTTCTTTTGCACTTTCTGGAGCGGCGATGGCTCGTGTGTTGAAGTTGGCCTGCTGAAGTTTGACGTGGTCAAACCGCTCACAACATGAATCGCCCCCGCACACAGCACAGCCCCTACAAATTCGTGCGAATCCACTCCTTACTACCGCTCTGATTCACTCCGACTCGAATCCCTGATCGTCGAATTTCAGGGTCCGGCAGTTCTCCGTGACGATGCGTACCACGTTCTCGGGAGCGCCGTCGGGTATACGGGCACTAATCTCCAGGGTCACAGTCACCTCGGCCCCGACAAGTCCCACGAGGTGGGCCACGACCTCGTCCGCCACCTTGCTCGCGTCCCGTCCAGTCCTGCCAGCATCTAGTTGTACCGTGCCGTGGAAGCGCCTCGGTTGCGGTCGTGGCTGAGGTCCTTCGTCAGTACCTCCAGTCGTACCGCTACCACCAGCGGTGCCGGTCGTTGTGCCTGTTCCGTGCCCTGTATCGCCAGCCGCTCCCTCGTCCCGCATTTCTTGGTCCAACTGCTTGCGGGCACGTCCCGGCTTGACGATCAGTCCAGCGGGCGCATCGGCCGCGATGCGCACAATCTGGCCTGCCTTCAGCCCGCGGTAACGCCTAGCCGCCTCGTCGTAGCTCTCGGCGTAGGCAAAGGCGTCCTGCTCCCAAGTAAGGAGTTTCACGCCATCGATGATTGCCTCGGTGACCACCGCGGTGGTCTGTAGCCGCGGCAGGTAAAGGTAGCGCGCGAAGTCTTCGGCGAGCTGCTTGATCTCGACATGGTCCTGGTTCCCGTCCGGGGCTGTCCTCCACAGGGGGACCCGATCGATCTCAAGACGCAGACGGGAGGCAGCCATCGCCACGACCAGCAATTCCTCGTTCTTGAGCTTTTTCGCGGCTCGCTGGGCCAGGCCGTTTGTGCCGGTAAGACGGATGGCCTGCCACTCCACGGCCGCTGTTGGGGCGTACTGTCCGGGGACGAGCAACCATTGATAGGTCTCCGGTATACGCGCTATCACCATGCCGTCCGCGCCGCCCCGTTGAGTTATGGATGTTTTCTTCTGGTGGGGCGTCAGGTCGAGGGATTCCGCTTCGTCCACGATGGATTGCCAGGCAAGATAACGCCGCACCGCGTCGTCCAGGTCGGCAAGCCGCGTCTTGTCCGCCGCGAGGAAGACCAGGGAATTGCGATAGAGCCGCGGCGACGAGCCTCGGTTCTCCAGGATCGCCTTCGCCGCCGCAAGCGCCGCACTGTCCTCGGTCTTGGTGTGGGGCGCGTCGATGTCGAGCACCACCAGTCGGGCGTCCATGTCGTCCGGCACGTCCGCGCTGGACGCCGGCAGTACATGTGCTCGCGAGAAGTCCCCTCTGGAGCGTAGATCGGCGTTCAGCCGCCGCTTGATCTCCTCTGCGACCTTGTCCGGCTCACGCGTGAGTTGCTCGGCGCGGTCCTCCGCCAGCTTCGTGACCGTGGGCTGGGTCGAATACCAGTAGCGCGTGCCGTCCTGGTAAAGGTACGTGGCCGCCGTGCTCATGCGCCGCAGGGCGTCGCCGAAGATGGCCGGTGTTTCCCCGGGGAGCACGCACCCGAGCTTCACCTTGCGATCTTCCACGCCCCGGTTGGCCGCGCCCTGCATAGGAGCGGAGCCCATGTAGATGGTCCGCGCCACCCGCCGGCAAGCGGAATACTTGCCGAGATTCGGCACCTCCCCATCCATCCGCAGCGGCAACGAGTTCGGCCCGTCCACGTCCTTGGCGATTACCGGCGGCCAGTTGTCCGACAAGTAACGCGTCATCTCGAACTGCACCCGCTCGTCGTCGAGGGGCAAGCTTGCCGGCATGATGAGGGGGTTCTGGTCACCGCGCTCCCAAAGGCTGTGTATCACCGCCGCCATCAGGCGCAACACACCGCGCGTTCGCTGGAACTTGAGCAGGGTGGACCAGTCCTCGTACAGACGGTCAAAGATCTCGGGGTGGATCGGGTACGCGGCCTTCAGCCGTCGCTCGTACTCGCTGCCTCGGCACTCCGGCGGGAACTCCTGCTGCTGCGCGTGATAGAGGTCCGAGAAGGCCCGCGCCGTGTTGTCGTGGGCAACGAATTGCTCCCGTTCCGACATCGGCTCGAAGAGCCGCCGGCGCACGATCTCAAAGCCCTCCTCGGAGCTGGCCGGCCGCCAGGACGATTCAACGCGGCCGATGGCGTTGCGCAAGCGACTCAAAGCCTCGCGGCCACGGATGCCGCCCACCTCCACGTCGTCGGCCTGGGCGTGGGAGCTGCTCGCGCTATCCGAAGCGGGGAGGCTCACCACCAACAGGGTGTTCTTGGCGAGCTTGGCGGACTCGGTGAGCGCCTGGGCGAACGTGAAGTGGGTCTCGAAGCTGCCCCCGGGCAGGTCGCCCTGGTCGTGGAGCTGACGGGCATAGGCAACCCACTCGTCAATCAGGATCAGCGCCGGCCCGTATTCATTGAAAAGCTCTCGCATGCGGTCGCCGGGGTTAGTCGCCCGTTCGTCGTCCTGACGGATGCGGTCGAATGCCTGCCGGCCGCCGAGCTGCCAGGCCATCTCTCCCCAAAGGGTGCGGACCTCTGTGCCGTCATTCTTGATCACGGGGTTGCCCGGAGAGATCTTGTTACCAACGAGCACTACCCGGCGCACGTTTGGAGCTGCCGCGATTCCTGCTTCCTGGAGCACCGGTTCGATTCCCGGAAGATCGGCCGTGGGGGTGCTGGACAAGAGGTGATACAACGCCAACATGGAATGTGTCTTACCGCCGCCGAAGTTGGTCTGTAGCTGCACCACGGGGTCTCCCCGGTCTCCCGAGAGGCGCTGCAATGCACCCACCAGCAGGCGGCGCAGGCTTTCGGTCAGGAAGGTGCGGCGGAAGAACTCGTTGGGCTTCCTGTACTCATCGGACCCCTCACCCAGGTGCACCTGCCACAGGTCGGCGGCGAACTCGGCCTGCTGGTACTTGCCCGAAGCCACGTCGCGGTGGGGATGGATGACCTGCCGCCAGGGTTTAAGACTCCCGGCCGCCTGGGTCTCGATCAAGGTCCCGGCCACCTTACGCCGCTCCGTGCGAGCCTGCTCGTCGAATTTGACGCGCAGCAGCTCCTGCTTCATGCGCTCGATATCGTCGGCCTGCGGGGCGGAGACCGCGACCAGCAGCCGGCCCATGGAGTCGAGCGCCCGGTAGGCGTCATCGCTGCTGAAGGGGTTCTGGTGCGCCCAGCGGTTGCGCACATCGCGCAGTTCCGAGACGAGGCTGCGCTCGGCGTGGCCGAGGGTATTGCGGAACACCTCGTTCCACAGCTCCCACATGAGCTTGAGCTGACCGGCGCTGTCCCACTCGCTGATGGATTTTTCGGCGTAGATGGGGTCCTCGGCGTAATTCCGGATCTTCTGCAGCCCCAGCCCGCTTTGGACGGCGGCCTTAACCTCACGCTCGACGAAGGGAGCCAGGCCGGCCTTCAGAAGATCAAGCGCCTTTCCGACCCGCTCATGGTTACTGATCGCCATCCTTCCCTCCTCAGATCAACTCGCCCTGAATGCCCGCCTTGGCAGGTGCGCTTTCCGCCAGCCTCATCAGCTCCGGCCAGGCCACCACCAGGCTGTTGTAGGCCAAGGCATCCCGGGCCCGCTTCTTGCGCTCGCATAGGGTATAGAGCCGGTATGCGAGCTCGTGCACGGCATCGGCCTTTGCCGGGCTCGCACTGCGCACCTGCGCCAGCAATTGCCCGGCCGCCTCCTCTCCCGCGCCGAGTGCCCGGCTAAGATGGTGGACGATTTCCCAGATGGTCAGGCGTGCATCGGCGGTTGGATCCCAGTCGGCGGACAGCTCATCGGGCCTTAGCAGGCCGACATGCCCGCCCCTCGACGAGAGTATGCCCGCCTCCTCCAAACGCGAGACGCTCGTGTTCTTTGCCTTCGACAGAGTTTCGGCGACGCCGAAGGGGCCGTCATTGAAACCGAATTGCTCGAACCAGGACAGAGCCCAGCGGGTATCCGCGTCGAAGTCACCTTCCTGCTCGGAGAGTACCTCGTCCAGGGTGTCGTTGATCAGGACCAGGGCCTCGCGCACCGTCATGGCATTTCCGGCGGCGTCGAGGACCCTCGCGTAACGGGTGAAAATCGCCATGCCAGGGCCGATGGCGGCCTGAGCCAGATCGACTGGGGCGATGTTGCTACGTTGGAGGTGAGCGAGTGCGGATGGCAGTTCAGACTTGAGAGTCGCAACGAAATCGCGGCGCGTGGTGCTCGGGGCATCATCCGGTCGCGTACGGCAAACCAGAACGATGCTGGAGGCTAGAGCGTTAATGTCGCCCTTAAGTCCCAGGGTTCTTTCGGTTCGTATCGGCCAAGTGCCGGTGACAGCAAGCCCCGCCTCGATTGCGGCATCGAGAAAGGTTTCCCACCCGGTGCTCGCGATGCCCGTATCTCTTCTGCTCTCTGATTGCTTAAAGGCATAATAAATCGTGATCGGGAACGCTGGATGCGTCTGCTCTGCGAGACGGTGCATAGCCTCTTTCATGCCGCTCATGAAAAACTGCTCGGCCTTCCCCTTGCTGCCATGGCGGTAAGGCGTCGCAACTAGTTCCTCGGCCTTGGGCACAGCAAGCGTAGCAAAAAGATCAGGCAGGAGTGATCGCAGCGAACGACGCAGCCAGACGTAAAAATAATCCGATAAATCAGCGTAACCGATGTTGTCGTAGTACGGGGGATCCGTCGAAACAAGCTTTCCGGACGATGCGTTATTACTCGCTGCATCTAGCTGTTGTGCCGTCCCAGACGCGGCCGCAGGCAAGAAATCAATCCCCTTAGCGACGTAACCCAAATTCTTTTCGAAATTGCCTCCTGAATCGCTGAAGGGATTGGCTTCAGCGAAGTCCCATGCCATCGGAATCGCTTGCCGTCCAAATAGGTGTGCAACCAGTTCATTCTTGGGCTGATTAGCCCAAATGCATAAATTCGACCAGAAATCCGCGGATCTACTGATGCCGAATGCGAGATAAATCCCCACAGCCTGCGCATAAGCGGTCGCGTTTGTACCGCCTTGGCGTAGCGGCTTCCCGTCGCAGGGGAACCCGGCGGCAATGGCATCGCGGCGGATGCGTTGAATCGCTTCGTCCACGAGGTCGGAGAACGTCGGCAGCGCCACCAGTTGCCGCCGGGTGAATATGTCGCCGTAGGTCTTCAATCCGTAGAGCGGCGGCGAGAACCAGCGCGGATTCTCCGGCATGGCTAAACCTGGCTTCCACTCCGGTTTGGCTTCGAGTGCGACGGCCTCGTGGTCGGCCGTGGGCGCGAGATAGACCCTTCCGCGTTCGCCCTCAGCGACGATGGCCATCAGCCGCGCGCCCATGCGTCCGGCATTGGCTTCGGCGTAGAGGTAGTCGGCCGCGATGGGCGAGCCGGACACGGCGCATCGGAAATTCGCACCGCGCGAGAGCTTGGTTCCGCTCTTGGCCGCCGCTGCATCCCTGGGCTTCCCAACCTTTACCCTAAAGTGATAGCCGTTCGGCTCGATCACCGGCTCGACATAAGCCCCCTTTCCCGCCTTAGTCGAGAGCATGAAGGTTGAGGCAAGCGGCACCTCGACATGGGCAAAGGCGGGATTTGGACTACGCACAGTTCGCGCCCATAGCCAAGCGATGACGGTGAGCTTGCGGCCCAGGTACGGCTTGAGGTCCGGACGCGGATTGGCAGGGTCCTCGACCATCTCCGTGGTGATCTCGATCTTCGGGTAGAGGTGCCCGATACGCTTCTCGGCCTCGTCCCGCATCCACTGGCCGTAATAGCGCACATCCTCAGCGAGCCCTTGCGCACCCCTCCATGTGCGACCCAGGAGGTCTTTCTTCTGCTGCGCCTCCGGATTCACCGGCGGCCTGCCGGCAAACTTGGGCGGGATCTCGATCATCGCCTTGTTTATCAGCACTGCTACCGGATTGAGGTCTGAGGCGTAGGCTTCGAGACCGAGACGCTGCGCCTCCAGCGGCAGCGCCCCGCCCCCGGCGAAGGGGTCATGGAAGGCTGGGAGCTTGAAGCGGTCGAACAGCTCGTTGGCTCGTGGATGGTCGATGTTCTCGGCGCAGGTCCGCCGCCAGCTCTCCGAGATAGCGTCCCGCGCCCGCTGGAGCACCTTCTCGTTGGTGGTGTTCTCCCACTTCACTAAGTCCTCGATAATCTGGAACAGCCGCTTTCGCTCCTTCTCCTGCGCTTTCTCGGTCGGAAACAGGTCGGGCCAGCCCGAGGGGTCATCCACCATCTGGGCGAAGATCACAGCCCGCGCCGCAGCCAGCGGACGCCGCGCCCACCAGAGGTGCAGTGTAGAGGGATGCCCATGCCGGATCGATTTCTCACGCGCGCTGGCCTTGTTGACCGCCTCCAAGGGCAGGGCAACTTCGATGAGCTTCTTCGGGGCGGTTGTCACGGTTCGAGTATGGCCCTGGAGAGAGAGTGGAACTGTATCAGGTGGCCGTCGGCGTTGGGCTTCAGGTACTCGGTTAGCATCCAATCCAGCGTCTCATCTTCCGGTTCGGAGCCGAGCGTATCGATCAAGTCTCGGGCATGCTCCCTGCGTCGTTGCCGCAGGCTGGCGCAGTCCAGTCCAACGTAGTCGCGCATGTACGCGAACCTGGCTGGATCTACCTGATCGGCGGCGATGACGCTTCCGTCCGAAAGGTAGCTGAAAAGGTCCGAGGTCGCGGGATGTTGGGGTGGAGTGAACCGATTTGGATCGTATGCGTAGCCGGACTTGTTCTTCGGATGCTCCTTGTACGCGCCGCAGTGATCGCTGGTCCTGGATGTGCATGACATCGCCAGATTTCCGTAATCGTAGCGTCGCGTGTTGTTCAGGGATTGGGGTTCCATGTGCTCAATGTGACAGGCTACGTCCTTCAGCTCCATTTCGCAGTAGCAGCAAAGTCCCTGCTGTTCCTGCCTGAGGCTCGCGGTGACTTCGGCGTGGCACTCGCTGTGGTCCTTCATGAATTCGATCCAGGGCTGGTTCGCCGATTGGTTTGCGAGACAACCGGGAGGCGGTGGATTTCGAGTGATGGTTCTCATCGCTTGCCCAGCACCTCGAGCTGTCTGATCCGCATGTCGGCCCGGCGCAGGTCCGGGTCGCTGGCCCCAAGGTCGCTTTCGAGCGTGGCTCGAAGCTCCAGTGCCCGCTCACTGTCGTGCTTCCGTTTCTCGATCAGTGCCAGGTACTCCTGCAGGTTGGCAGGGGTATCCACGGACGGCGGTCGGGAGTGCGCGCCGAAGACCTCGGCCAGCACCCGCGACGCCTCCGCCCCATAGGTTCCGACGTCCGATGGAATGACCTCGAAGGCATGGCTGGACCCGAGCAAGTGGATGTGCTCGCGCCGGACGGTGGTGAGGACCGCGGAGCTGTGTGTGGCGATGATGAGTTGAGTGTTCGGGAAGGCGGCCCGCAGGCTGGGTATGACGGATTGCTGCCACAGCGGATGCAGGTGCAGCTCGATCTCGTCGATCAGCAGGATTCCTGGGGCCTCCAACGGGTTGGGCCAAGAGGGATGGGCCTGCGCCAGCCGGTGGGCGAAGTCGAGGACCAGAGCAAGAAGGTTGCGATATCCGTCGCTGAGCTGGGCCAGCTCCAGGATCTCCTCGGCGCCATCGGGGCTATCCAGTGCGACCCTCAAGCTCGGTGGATTCCCATCGAAGTAGACGCGCTTGACCCCATCGATGGCCTTGGTCAGGGCCTCTCGCACGGCGCGCAGGTCGGAAAACTGGAAGTCCGATCCTTGGTTATCGTGTACCCGCGCTCGCAGCTCCGCGTTCTCGCGCAGATAGAACCACTCGCACATTGACTGGAAGTCCGCGCCAGCGTTGAGTGCGTTAGCGAAAGCGCCTTCGCGCGAAAGCTCCAGCGTGAAGATGTTGCTCATGTCGGGCATCTCGGTGAGGCGCCGGTCTGCTCTGTAATAGGCCACCACTGGCAGAGGGATCAGGGCCTTCGGATCGCTGCTCTGAATCTCCTGCCAGACCCTCTCGAAATAGCGATAGATGGACGAGAGTCGCTCGGAGTTTCCGCTGTCGTAGCTGAAGCTGTTCGGGGGGCGATACTGGATGTAGGACGTCCACTCCAATGCCGCCGGCTCTCCAGTCTGAGTTGCGCTCGGGAAGTCTTTTACGGCGTAGAAATCCGTGGCTGAGGCACGGAATTGCACGAAATCCTTGCGGCCAAGCGTGGCGTCCGTCGCACCAGGGTCGATGCGGATGTCCGTTGCTTGAAGGGTGGCCTTCTGCGCTCCGCGCTGTCGTTTGCCACCGCCACCGTTGGCGGCGACGACATCGAAGAGAGCGATCGCAATCGCATCGAGGATGGTCGATTTGCCGGCGCCGTTCACGCCCACGATGACGTTGACCTCCGGATGGAGCTTCAGCGCCAGGGATTCAAAGCAGCGGAAGTAGGTAATCTCGATCTTGGCGAGCTTCATGACAGCGCCACGTTTCTGGAAAAGGAGGATGCCCGACAGACACGCTCCGGTTCCGGGCGGCAGAACCAGAGCGGCAGCGAGTGGCTAGAGGGCGGCTCTGTCACTCGGGCTCAGGTGCGCTGTCGGGTTCGGGCTGAGGTATCCGGTACATTGGGACTGGAATCGGCGGGATACCCATACGGGCGCAAACGCTCTGCACGTACTCGCGCCAGTAGGGCCAGACATGATAGCCGATGTTGAATCGGCCGAACTCCTCCAGGGCTGGACGTAGTTCTTTTTCGTCGGCAGCGCCGTCTAGGCCATAGTGGGCGCAAAACTCCGTTTTGATCTCAACGTAGACGGCCTCGTCAGGAAGATCTTCCTGGTTTTCCGCAGCGTCCAGCATTGTGCCGTCAATCAAGCGAACCCCCGCCGCGAAATAGTACATCGCGGTTTTGGTGCTATCGTGGGTCTCCTTGTTCGTCGCGGTGACGACGTGAAACTCGCTTTTCGGTCCAACGCGATACTGGGGGACGAGCGACAGGTCATCCTCGATGAACTGCGGCATGAAACCTTCCTTACAACGGATCTCGCTCGCGCGCAGGAAAACCGCTTCGACATCGAGCGCCTTCGTAGCGGTATCGATCAGTGCCCTGTCCATGAATCAGGCCGCTGCGCGCCAATGATCCATTGGGAAAATGACGTTGCCTGTGCGCTTGTAGCGCAATTTGGCTGCTCCCACGGCCACCTTATCGCCCAGGGTTTGCCATTCTCCGTCGTGGGACTTCGCCTCGACGGCGATCATCGGCCTTTTTCTCAGGGCGAAGCAGATATCGGAGAGGGTGCGAAGCGTCATGTTCCGAGAGCCGCTCAGCACTTGGGAGACGTAGCCTTTGGTAGCTCCCATGCGTTTCGCCAGTTTGCTCTTGGTGATGCCTGCTTCTTCCATGGCTTGCCAGATCTCCTCGGTGACCTCTGTAATCAGCAGTTCTTGGGCCACGAGCTTGGCATTTTCTTCGCTCTGGTTCGCCCACTGCCCCAAGAAATCATTGGTCATAGTCATTGCTCCTCAATCTGCCGCCAGCTGGCAATCACGCGATTCGTGTCTGCCTGGGCTAGCTTCTGCCCCTTCTTGAACGCGAAGTGGCTGATATAGAAAACACCCGCGTACCGGCTGGAATACCAACCGTAGGCACGGATCTTGTCGGCCTTGATGGCGAAAAAACTCTTACCGTTGGGCAAAGCGCCCTCGGTATTCCAGTGGTCTGGGGAGCGCAGTTGTCCCCGGTTCGCCAGTACCTCGCGGCGCGCGACCATCTTGGCCCAAACCCCGGCACGCTTCTTCGCCGGGAGGTGCTGCAGCGCTTCCTGCCAGCTGGGCGGCTGCCATGTCGCCGGATCAGCGCCCACAGGAGATTGCTCACAGTACCTAATGGTAAGTCTTGTTCCTCGGTATTCAAGCATAAAAGTTTACATCTATGTAAACCAAAGTCCAGGAATTTCTGATATTACTTTGTCAAGCAGGGGGGGCGGCGCGGTCGGTAAGATCTCGAAAGTCGTAGTTGACACTCGTCACGCCGAAATCCGGCTCCCGCCGGAACGGCTCCCGCACGTAGTAAGGCGTTGCCCTGTCGCCGTCGAACTCGACAATCGCGAGGATGTAGTCCTCGGGCTTGTTGAGCGAGTAGAGAATTTCGTTCTTGGTGACGGTGACCGTCGCCGCTCCGGCCTTGCGCCCCTTTACCTCAATGAAACGCAACCGCCCGGTTCCCGGGATGCGCGATTCGATATCATATCCCAGCTTGTCTGTCTCCCGGTCTACCGGCTCGTAGCCGAGGTCGCGCTCAACGGCCATGACGACCTCACGAGCCTTGGCAGCAAGCTCCATCCGGCTGGCCTGATCTACCTGTTCTGGCGGGGAGGTATCGGCCCCGGAGATTTTGCGCAGCAGCCCGGCGGGAATGACGAGGACGCCTCCGAGCACAACTGGCGGCAGCGTTGAGATTTGCCGTTCCAGACGCAGTTCCTCTAGCCGGCTCTGCAATCGGGCTTCTAACGTGTCGGCACGCTTGCTTGCTTCCTGTGAGTTGAGCTTGGCGTTGGGCTTGCCCGCGTCTTCCTGGAGCTTCAGTTGAGCGGCGCGATGGTCCCAGTAGTTGATTTCCTTGGTGAGGCGCTCTTTAACCGCAGCCTCAGTCTTTTCAATTGACGCCTGACGACGAGAGCGGACCTCATCTAAATGCTCAGGTACGACCTTCGATACGGCGTAACCCTGGGCCTTGCCCTCCAGATCGCGGGTGATCCAAGCGCACTCGGGAAGAGCAAGCAGCGTGTCGATGTCCGGCTCGCCGTCATTGACCGGGCGGTAATCGAGATAGGGTGCGTAATGCAGGTGGCGGTCGTTGCCGTCCTCGTTCAGCTCGACGTAGAGCATCCGCTTGCTGATCACGCGCCGGTCACCCGAGGCAGTGGACCGAGCATCCTGGATGGCGTGGTCGAGAAATAGCAGGACTCGCGGTTGGTCTCCCGGATCGCGCTCGTCCACCAGGACGGCACCGCGTTTGAGGAGATCCCGATGACGCTCGATGGTGAGGTCCAACGTCGATGACAAGAGGGGATGGCCGGGGCAGACAAAGGCCGCGAGCGGCTGTCCTGGGACGTTGATCAGCGGTTTCTCGAAGACAACACGTTCGTAGCGTTCCTGGACGGGCGCGCCGACGCCGATCAATCGGTCACGGTTGCGGATCGCCGCTGGCACGAAGCGCACCTCAAAGCGGTGAGACTCCTTCTCTGTGGCTCGCCCCCCCAGTCGGCGGAACGCTTCCAGGAAGAAGGATTGGATGTAGTGGGGTTGCAGCCGGCGTGCCTCGGCGCGCTCCATGTCCCGGCGAATGGCCTGCACTCGGGAGGCATCCATAGCGTCGCGAACCAAGGCGCGTTCGTCGAGCAGGGACTGGAGCTGTCCACGGTCTAGGGCGATGTCCACGACCTGCTGAAGCTTGGCACGCACGTCGGGTTGCTCTCCGTAGCGCACGGCCTCGATCAGCAGGTCGCGCAGCGGCTTGCCATCGAAGACGACCTTGCCCAGCACGTCGAACACCTTCCCGCCGAGTGTACTGCGCGCCTGATCGAGCTTCTCCAGGAGCTTGCGGTATACCTCGCCCTCGCGTGTCTCTTGGGCCACTAGGTTCCACAGGTGGCAAACCTCGGTCTGGCCGATTCGGTGGATGCGACCAAAACGCTGCTCGATGCGGTTCGGATTCCACGGTAGGTCATAGTTGACCATCAAGTGAGCGCGCTGAAGGTTGATGCCTTCGCCGGCTGCGTCGGTGGCGATCAGGATCTCGACCTCTGGGTTATGCTTGAACGCCTCCTGGGACTTGGTGCGCTCCTCCCGCCCCATGCCGCCGTGGATCACGAGCACCGCCTCCTTTTTCCCGACAAGCGTTGCGATGCGCTCATGCAGATAGTTCAGCGTGTCTCGGTGCTCGGTGAAGATGACCAGTTTGCGGCGGTGGCGGTGGCTGTCGAACATCTCCGCCTCGGACTGAAGAAGATTCGACAGCTCCTCCCACTTCTTGTCGGTGCCGCTGCGCCGCACACCGAGCGCAAGATCCGCCAGCTCCTTTAGCCGGCCAATCTCCAACCGTAGCTCGGCGATGGTGCGGGCCGCAGTAGCAAGATCCAGAATCTCCTCATCCGCGGCCTCCCGCTCGTCGCCCGGAGCGTCTTCCAAGTCCTCAATGTCCTCGGAGTCGAGATTCGTGAGCGAGGAAGCGGACTGGAATTCGAGGCCGGCTATGCCTCCGCGCTGGAGCAGCTCCAGCTCGCGCAGGCGGGACTCCAGGCGCTCGCGCCGGCGGCGCAGGGACTGGTAGATCGCCTCGGGCGAGGAGGCGAGCCGACGTTGCAAGATTGTGAGGGCGAAGCCAACAGTGCCCGCTCGACCTTGGTTCTGCAAGGCTTCGGCCCGGTTGAACTCCTCGCGGACGTACTCTGTGACCTCGCGGTAGAGTTGCGCCTCAGCCGGCGATAACTTGTAAGGCACGGTGTAGGCGCGGCGTTCCGGAAAAAGCGGCGTGCCGTCGAACTTGAGGAGCTGCTCCTTGACCATGCGACGCATGAGGTCGGATACATCGGACGTGTGGACGCCATCGCGGAAACGACCCTCGAATCGGTCCCCATCGAGCAGGGACATGAATAGCTGGAAATCTTCTTCTTTGCCGTTGTGGGGCGTGGCGGTGAGCAGCAGGAAGTGCCGCGTCAGGGTGGAAAGGAGCTGCCCGAGCTTGTGGCGCTTGGTGTACTTGATCTCGCCGCTGAAAAACGAGGCAGACATCTTGTGCGCCTCGTCGCAGATGACCAGGTCCCATCGACAGTCGGGCACCGCGAGCTTGTTCTGAATCTCCTCGTTGCGGGACAGCTTGTCGAGTCGCGCAATAACGAGATCGTTCTCCAGGAACCAGTTGCCGGTGCGGGCGGCCTCCAGCTTGTCATTGGAGAGGATCTCAAAGGGAAGCGCGAAACGCTGGAACAGCTCATCCTGCCATTGCTCGGCGAGACTCCCTGGGCAGACGATGAGGCAGCGTTGCAGATCCCCGCGCGCGACCAGCTCCTTGATGAGCAAGCCAGACATGATCGTCTTTCCGGCACCGGGATCGTCCGCGAGCAGAAAGCGCAGGGGCTGGCGCGGGAGCATGGCTTCGTAGACCGCGGTAATCTGGTGGGGCAGCGGATCGACCAATGAGGTGTGCACGGCAAGCACCGGGTCGAAGAGGTGCGCAAGGCGGATGCGGTGGGCCTCCGCCACAAGACGGAACAAGTCGCCATCGCCGTCGAAGCTCCATGGGCGTCCGGCCTCAACAATCTCGATGAAAGGCTCGATCTCACGATACAGCAGTTGATTGCCGACTTTGCCGCTAGGGTCCTTGTAGGTGATCTCGATCGCCTCGGAACCGAACCACTGGACGTTGACGAGTGTGACGGCGCAGTCAGGAAGTATCCCGCGAATGGCGGTGTTAGGCAGGAGGTCTTCGAGGCGGGCCATTGCTTCAGACGCGGGCTAATTGCATCGCCCGGGTCTACGTCGAGCCGCAAAGCCCCAGCGCAATATCGCACTGTCCAGGAGATCGTTCGTGATGCGGAATGACTTACGCTGCAATTCGCGGTCGCGACGACCACTGTGCTCTGACTTTCGGGACCTCGCGGATCGCACTTCCGTTTCCTGTCGTTTTCCTGGCATTTGACGACGCTAGGTCTAGATTAGCACCTAGTCAATGATCTCCGACACACTAGATTGGTTTCTGCGGCTGAAGGAATTCGGATTGCCGTTTTCGCCAGAAGTATTTGGCGATTTCCACCCGATGAGCCTCGTTTCTACGTACTTGCCGAGCTCATCTCGCGTTACGGACGGTCCTGTCTGTCTCAGACCAGTAGCACCTTCTTCGCTACAACCGAACTGGCCCAGACGAACCAGAGCCTTAATGGCAAGGAAGCACGCTTCGCGGAGGAGCCGCCGGAGAGATTGATCCGACTGCTGCTTACCTTTTTGCTACCCCCGGACTCGGATCTCCACTAACGGCACCTCCCAGGTGTCGGAGCGGCAGCGCTCGCGGAAGTCGGGATCTGCGTCACCACGTCGGCGGTGTAGCAGAGCAACGACCTTTATAGCGTCAATCTGCCGCAACCTAGCCGGCCACTCGGCGGAGCCATTCTTAGATAAACGCGCTACGGTGAAACCAGCCGCATCGTTGAGCAGGATCCGCTCGCCGTCCGCGCGGGCCCGAAGCTCATCGCCGGTTTTCAGAGCGGCGAGGTGGGCATGAACCGGGTGTCCTGGCACCAGACGCCCCGCATAGCCGAGATCCAGGTCGGCAAGGGTGAGCAGGCGATAGCGGAGGGCGACGACCTCGTCCGACGGCGCTGCTACTTTCGGCTGCATCCGCAACAGCCAGTCACCTTCGATCTGGTCCAGCCAGGGATTGCCGCCCCCAGTCAGCCGGCCCAGCGTGAGCGTCTCCCGCGCACGTGTCATACCAACGTAGAACAGGCGGCGCTCGTCTTCAGCGTGTTGATTCGGTCTCCAGCTGCCATCGGCGATGAGCACGTGTGGGAACTCCATTCCCTTGACCCCGTGAAGAGTGGCAATCTGCAACCCGTCCCCCACGCTGCGGTCTCGCCGCTGCTCGGAAAGGGTCTCGTAACAGAACTCCAAGATCTGACAGGCTGGCACTTCGGCGTCTCCTGCCTCGTCCGCCCAGGCACGAACCAGGTCGCGGATGACCGCCTCCCACGGGTTTGTCGCCGCACTCGAGTCGTCCGCATGCTTCGCGAACCGGCCTAGTTCTTCCAGTGACTCCGCCGTCCGCGCCTCCTGCCCCAACACCTTCAGCTGGTCCAGGAATTTGGCGACCTCTCGCACCCGGTGCAGGGGCGGAAGATCCTCACGCCACGCCACAGGAATACCCTCCGCCTCGCACAGGGCGCGGATAGGCTCCAGGACGGCTCGGCTTCGAGCGAGGACGGCGAAGTCCAACCAGCCAACGCTTCCGAGCCTGCGCAGTTCCTTGATGCGCTCAAGAACGGCTGTGGCCTGGCAACCGGGGCTTGTCGTCTCCAGCACCAAAACTCGCCCGCGGGTGACCGGATCGAGCGCATCCCAACGCCCGCCGGCCGGCTCTTCGCAGCGGTGCGCATCAACCCGAATGGGCTGATCGAGCTTCATCCTATCCAAATTGTGGGCAATCAGGGCGTTGGCGGCGGCGATGATATGCGCGCTGGACCGGTAGTTTTCCACCAGGCAGTGGACCTTGGCATCGTAGTCGTCCCGAAACCGGTGGATGTACTCCACGTTCGCTCCGCGGAAGGAATAAATGTTCTGGTCGTCGTCGCCCACTGCCAGCAGCGTGAGCTTCCCTTCTACCCGGGTACGCCCGGCAAGAGCTGAGATGAGCCGGTACTGGTCGGCGTCGATATCCTGGTATTCGTCCACCAGAATGTGTCGATACCCCTCAAGAAGGCGGTCGCGCAGATCGTCCGGCTCGATCCCCGGAACCTCTGTGCGGCCCTCCAGCAGGTCGCAGGCGCGCGGGATAAGCGTCTCCAGGTTGGCGTCCGCATCGCTCCTGCACTCAAGGCGTTCGGCAAAGGAGAAACCGGAAAGACTCATGGCGAGGCCATGGTAGGTCTGGACGGTGACGCCGCGCGCATCCTTACCCACGAGGTCCAGGAGGCGGCGGCGGAGTTCGAGGGCGGCGTTCCGATTAAAACAGACTACCAGTATCCCCCGCGGATCCACCCGACGCACCCGCAGCAAGTAGGCGCAGCGGTGGACCACGACCCGGGTCTTGCCGGAACCGGGTCCGGCCAACACCAGTCGGTTGCCCTCATCCGAGGCGGATACGATTCCGGTTTGAGCCGGGTTGCCCAGGGAATCGACAATCCTTCGGAAGGAGTCGGCGGTGATGGCCCGTTCTAGGACCTCGCGACGGTCCGGGAAGAAGCGCTTGACGAAACTCGCCTTGTCCAACGTGAAGTAGGCAGTGATGAGCGCGAGCGCTTGGCGGATCTTCTCCGCCCCCAGGCGCGCGTACTCGCTCATAACGTGGATCTGGAAGATGCGCTCGCCATAGTGCTGCGCCAAGGGCTGATACTGTGTTTTCGTGTAGCGCCGACCATGACCCTCGGGGAGCAGGCGGATCGTCATGGCCTGGCGAAAGACGGCGAGCCCCCGCTGGAGGACGATAGCCCCCTGCTCGTGTAGAAACATGAGTCCGCGGTCGGCAGCAGCCAGTGGGTCGCGCAGGTTTCTGGCGACGGTCATGTCCTCCTGCAGTGCCCGGGTCAGCTCGTCCGTGCCGAAGCTGACAAGAAGTTCGGCGCCGGCGGGAGCATCCGGCGGCAGCTTGGCAAGGAGGGTGCCGAGAATCACGCCCGCCAACGCCTGGCGGCGCTCTGCGGTGTTCGTCAGCGTCCGCCAGTCACGATGAAGCTTGACCCGATAGTGCTCGCGATCCGTCTGGCGAAACTCCAGGCTGCCGCGTTTTGCCGCCAGGCCGCGTCCGTCCCGGGCGAGACTCGCGAGTAGATTGCGTAGCGTCTCAGGATTGCTTTCATGGCCCTGGTTCAACAGGCGCTGGTTAAGCGAGCGCAGGGACAGCGGGAGCCACTCCCCCATCTCCGCGTCCGGGGCCTCTTGGCGCAGGGCATCCAGCATGGCCCGCTCCAGCTCGCAAACCCGTTGCAGGATCTGCTTAGAGCTATTCTTGATTTTGTGGCGCAGGAAGGCGCTGAGCTGGGGGCCCTGGTGTAGCAACCCGGCGCCGGCCATGTCGTGCAGGGTACGTAGGACGCGCAATGACCCGGTCTCCCCCGTATCCCGCGCAGGTCGCTGGGTGTCGGTTCCCTTGAAGGTGGGCAGCCGGGCTAGCTCGTCGGCGGTGAAGCCCTCATCGGGGTCGGCGTTGATAAGCGTCTTCAGCACGTCCAGCCAGTGCTCCTGGGTGGCGGCGGAAAGGCGCAGGCGGGAGATCCGCCGCCTGGCGTCCTCGAGGCTCGCGACTGCCGGGCGGCCCTGAAAGACCCGAGTGCGGTTCTCGTTGCGTTCCACGAGGTTAGCCCGCTCCAGCCAGGCGACGGCCACGCGAACCCTGGTGTCCCCCTGTCGGTCCTTCGAGTCGAAGCCAAGATTCAGGGCCTCGTCCCGCAGCAACTCGCCACTGGTCACCACGACGGTGTCATCTCTGTCGCATCGCGCCCGGCGCAGCCCGCGCAGAATCTCGGCGATGTCCCGCCAAGTGAGCTCCGACAGGGCTTCCATCTTGAACTGGCGTTCCACATCCTGCTCGTCGTAGAGCAGCACGCAAAGGGCGGGCCGGCGATCGCGCCCGGCCCGCCCCGCCTCCTGGACGTAGTTCTCCAGGGAGCCGGGGATATCCAGATGCACCACCAAGCGCACGTCCTCCTTGTCCACCCCCATGCCGAAGGCGTTGGTGGCGCAGATGACCTGGACCTCCCCAGCGACGAAGGCGTCCTGAACGCGGCGCTTCTCTGGGGCCGAGAGTCCGGCGTGGAATGCCTCGACGGACCAGCCTTTAGGGCGCAGGTTCTGAGCAAGCTCCTCGGTGCGGGTTCGGGTGGAGGCGTAGATGATGGCGGCGCCGCCTTCCGCCAGGTGCTCCTCGAGGATGGCGTGCACCCGCGCCGGCTTCTCCATTGTCCGGGCGACCTGAACCTCGAAGTCCAGGTTGTTCCGCTCCACCCCGCCCTCGAACAGACAGAGATGCAGGTCCAAATTTTCCCGGAAGTAGGCCAGGATCTCAGCGGTAACGTCGCGCTTCGCGGTCGCTGTGAAGCAGACCACAGGCGGCGCCCGTTCCCCCTGGCTCTTGGCCAGTCCCTTGATGAAGCGCCCGGCGTAGAGGTAATCCGGACGAAAGTCGTGGCCCCACTTGGATAGGCAGTGGGCCTCATCGAAAACCCAGCAGCCGATCTCCCGGCTCTCCAGGACGTTTCGCAGGGAGACATTACGCAATTGTTCGGGCGACACGTAGAGGAGCGCAGCGTCCCCCAAGCGCACCCGCTCCAATACTTCTCCACGCTCGGGCGGAGTCAGCATCCCGTAGAGCGCAACGGCAGCCGTTGTGCCAGTCTTTCGCGCCAAATTGTCCACCTGATCCTTCATCAGGGCCTGCAGTGGGGAGATGACGACTGTGAGCGTTCCACGGCGCAGGTTGCGCACCAAGGCAGGAAGCTGGAAGCATAGGGATTTTCCACCACCGGTGGGCAGGATGGCGAGCTGGGAGCCATCACCCAAGCCGTGGGTCACCACAGCCTCTTGCAAGCTGCCGCCCTCCGCATTTGCGGGTATTGGACGGAAGGTGTCGAAGCCGAACCAGCGAGTGAGCTGGGCTCGTGGGTCGTGGACCTGAGCGCACCAAGAGCATTTCGGATTGCCGCAGGGAACGTCGCGTAAACGCCGTATTAGCTCGCCGGTCTCCGGGAAACGGTGACGTACCCAGGGCGGAAGCACGGAACGGGCATCCGCCACCTCGAGCCAAGCGGCGGCATAGGCCGCCATTGGGCGCAGTCTTGGATCCGTTAGATGACTGAGGGCCAATGCGGGAGCGGCCTTGGCGCAGATCTTCCCCCGCCAACGCTCGAGCAGCAGGTCTAACGCCTCGCTTGGGCGTGGGAGCTCTGCGCCCAGGAGAGCGAACGCTGCCGCCAACCCGTCGCCACTATGCTCGCCGCCAGCCGTTACCGTCGCCCCGCGGAAGCAAAAACGGTAGAGCCGCAACAGGTCTTCTTGCCCGGCTCGGGAGCGGCGGGCAAATTCTTCACACTGCTCGCGGAAAACCTGTGAGGCGAGTTGCGCGTCCGCTATGGGATCGCTCACCGTGTCCCGCACCAGCTTGTAATCCTTAACCAGGCGATGGTAGGGGTTCTCGGGAAAGGCCAGCGGGGACAGGTATAGAGTGTCTACTATTGGACGTCGTAGCAGGTCCAGTACGGGGGCCTGCGCGCGCAAGGTGGGCAGATCGTGACCGAGCAGGTTGTGACCCAGAAGGTAGTCGCACCCAACGGCGAAGGCATCCAGCTCGGCCAGGGCCCAGCGTACATCGAAGTCTCCCTGGCGCAGAAAAGTTTGGCCGGATCGAATGGCGCCGATCTTGTGAATCGCCCCGTCCGGTCCCGTCTCCAGATCCAGCAGCAGGCAGCGGTCGAGGAATGAGTTAAGGCACGGCTCCACGTTCGGATTATGGGGCACTGCCTGCGCGAAGTCCGCGAACGCCCTAGCCTATTTGTTTTTATGGGGTGTCCATATGAGTGCGGTAAACCCTACTGGTTGTGGTCTCGCCATGGACGGGAGGACGGCGTAGCTGGGCGGACAGTTGCTTCCAGCTCGCAGTTCGGAGGCAGGCGCAGATGCGTCGGCAAACCTACATCTTGTACCAACCGCACTCGTCTGGATACCCCCTTTGTTTTTTTTCTGACGGGTGTCGCTCCTCGGCGCGTACTCTCCGTCGCCCGCGGTTTCGAGGGACCAGTGTTTATGGTGGAGTATCTCGCGCTGCTGAAACGTACAAAGACCATCGCCTCTGGCGACGCACCAAGCCGCTATCCCCTCCCCGTCTCGATAAAGCAAGCATTCGGCGCCCTGCTGAGCAGTATCGTTATTGGGGAGGCTCAGTCCGCAGCAGAGTATCTTGCGGGGGAGATCGGGGAGCAGGGGGATCTTTTAAATCGCATCGCCGAGGTGATTCTTGCGCCCGGCTTCCGGGCAGTAGACACGCGCGCTGAAGACGCACGACCGCCTATCGCTCAGTAGACCATGCTGATGCCGTACTCTCCGACGGCTTCTACCCCGGAATCCCTTGCTCCCTCGCCTCCCTCTCGTTTCGAGATCATCACCAGCTACGAGGATCCTTTGGTCGAGGACGAGCGCCGACACGCCAGCTTCCTGTTCGCCCGCGCCGGCGACCCCGAAGCCTGGCGCCTGGTCAACTTCATCAGTGATACGGGCGGACCCAGCGTGCTGTTGGAGAGTAGCAGCCGTGCTTCACGGGATTGGTAGAGCCCGAACAAGGGGAAAGCGCAACACACATCCGGGAAACCGCTGGTGAGCTGAGCTCTTCCGGTCACGTCCTGCGCGTATCAAGCGATGGGTTAACCGCCATCCTAACCCCCCCGCGATCGACCTTTGAACCCGCGCACCAGGTCCTCCTCCTCCACATATTTTTCAGATATGGTGATGACGTTTTCCGCGCCGCAGTACTGGCACTCCACCACCACGTCTGCATCGCCCGCAGCGCCCGGCTGGACCAGCGCAAAGCGGACGTGAAAGGGTTGGTTGCACTTGGGGTTCACACACCAAACCTTGAAGGTCTTCTGCTCTTCAGTTGCCATTCTGATCACCGTCCGTACAAAGGAACCGAGGCCAGAAGCAGTCCAGCGACGAAAAAGGTGCCCCCGGCCAGGAGGAAACCGTACTTGTACGCGCGCGCCCGTAGGAAGGCGGCGCGCCAGGAAGCCGGTTGATTGCGCCCAACGCGGTAGCGCTCGGGAAACAGCACCAGAAGCTGGCACAGGATGCCGAGGGACCAGGCGATGAACGGGAGGAACCATATCAGCCCCTCGACCGTGTCTTTCCCCACTGCGAGGGTGTAGGCGGCGACGAACAGCCCCGAGGTGGTCGCGGTCGCGCCGACCAGGAACTTGGCCACCTCCTCGATGCGGGCAATGGACTGGACCGGCTCCTTGTACGCTTGCTCGTAGTAGTACTTTTCCTCGTCCGTGGCCGCGCGCGCCTGCAACACCTCGTCTTGGTTTGAGTAATTGCTCATTGCCTATCCTCGTCTGCCCCCGTTTGATCTCAGAAGTGACGCGACTAGTTGCCGATCAGAGGCCGTCATCACGCCCCAGCGCCGCGAGGGCCTCCTCGATTTTGCCCACACCCGGAAGCCCCGCCTGGCGGCCGACCTGGACCGCAAGGGTCAGCAGTCGGCGGGCCGCGTCCTTCTCGCCGGTGTCGCCCAGCGCCCGGCCGATGGTACGGGCGACGTGGAACAACCCCTCGGCATCGCCCGTCTCCTGCGCCAGCGTGAGCGCCTCCTGCCAGTATTCCAATGCCCGCTTCAGATCACCCGTAGGAAGGGCAATGTGGCCCAGGTTGTGCAGGATCGGGATCAGACCCGCCTGGTCACCGATGGCGCGCAGGATCGCTAGGCTCTGCTCGAGGCAAGTGAGCGCCTGCTCTTCGTCTCCGCGGGCGTGGTAAATCTCGCTGAGGTTGTTGAGGCTTCGCCCCTCGCCCCGGCGGTCGCGGACAGCGCGCGAAATCGCCAGGCTTTGCTCGAGGTAGGTGAGCGCCTGCTCTTCGTCTCCGCGGGACTGGTAGATGTTGCCGATGTTGTTGAGGCTCGCCCCCTCGCCCGCGCGGTCGCCGATGGCGCGCCGAATTGCAAGGCTCTGCTTGAAGTAGGTGAGCGCTTGCGCGTAATCGCCGCGGGCGTCGTAAATCCGGCCGATGTTGTCGAGGGTCGTCCCCTCGCCCGCGCGGTTGCCGGTGGTGCGCGAAATCGCCAGGCTCTGCTTGAGGTAGGTGAGCGCCTGCCCGTGGTCCCCGCGCGCTTGGTAGATCAGGCCAATGTTGTTGAGGGTCGTCCCCTCGCCCGCGCGGTCGCCTATGGCGCGCTGAATCGTCAGGCTCGGCTCAAGATAGGTGAGCGCCTGCGCGTAGTCGCCGCGGTCCCGGTAGATCAGGCCGATATTGTTGAGGCTCGCCCCCTCGCCCGCGACGTCGCCGATGGCGCGCGAAATCGCCAGGCTCTGCTCATAGTAGGTGAGGGCCTGCGCGTAATCCCCCCGCGCGCGTGCGGTTGTAGCCAGATCGTTGACGGTCGTCCCACGCGCATTCTCGTCGGGGGCGATCGCCAGCGCCCGCTCGAAGGCGACCAGCGCCGCCTGCGGCTCGCCGAGGCGGAGCGCACAACGCCCGTAGCCAGTCAAAGCCCACCAGGGCGCAGGCGGTGCCTGACGCTCAAGAATCGGGGCGAGCAGCGCCCTGGCCTCGGCGAAGGCGCTGCGGGTGTAGAGAAAGTCCGCTAGCGGCTCGGCTAGCGCATCGGCCGCATGATGGTCGCCGGCCTCCCGGAAGTGGTGGATCGCCTCCAGGTTCTCGCCGACGGTGCGCGTGACCTGCGCCCCCTGGAAGCGGTGGTAGCGGCCCATGGCCGCGTGCAGGGCCTTGCGCTCCTCGTCGGGGAATGCCCGCTCCTCTCCCAACAGCTCGCGCACCACCGGCGGCACCTGGTAGTAGTCGAGCCCCAGGGCGGCATCGTGGCTGGGCTCGATCAGCGCGTAGCCGAGCAGCCGCTTAAGGTCCGCCTCGAGGCGCTCGCGCTCCTGGCTGATGGCCCGCAGCCCGTCCTCGCTGACCGGCACCCGGTAGTAGGTCGCCGCCCGCAAGAGCCGCTCCTGCGCGTCGGTGAGCTGGGCGCGTACGTGCGTGAACAGCAGGTTCTGGCGCATGGCCTCCAGCACCACGGCGGTCGCCGCCTGGGGCGTCCCGGGCGGGGCCTGCTGGGCGGCCAGGGCGTCGATCAGCTCGGCGGCGTCCGCGGCCTTGTCCGCCAGCAGCCGCGCCAGCCATTCGATCGCCCGGTGGTTGCCCCCGAGCTTGTGGTAGATGTCGCGCTTGACCGCAAGACCCAGGTCAGTCGGCCACTCGAGGCGGCTCATGCGCTGGAGCACGTCGCCGTAGGGGGCGTCGCGCACGCTGCAGGCCCGATCGACGTCGATGCCCTCGAGGGCATAGCGCCCGGTGAACAGCACGCGCGTGGGGGCGGGAAGCGCAAGGGCGCTCTCGAGGAACCAGCGGCTCTCTGCGTGCTCGGGGCGGAAGGCGAGCGTTGCCGTCTCCTGCAGCGTCTCGAGGTTGTCGAGCAGCAGGCACAGCGGGCGCTCTTGCGTCGCCAGTGAGCGCAGCAGCCGGCGCACCCGCTCGCGCGCGTCGGGCTCGGCCTTGAGCGCCTCGCGCAGGGTCTCCTCTTCGGCGGCCGTGAGCGTGCCGTCGAAGGCTTCGCGCCGCAGGGCCTCGAGGAGGCTGGTGTCGAGCGCGAAGGGGGCGCGAAAGCCCAGGGTGCGCAGAGCAGGCTCGCGCTCGAGGAGCCGGCGGCCGAACCAACCCGCCAGGGCGGTCTTGCCCACCCCGCCCGGGCCGCTGAAGAGCAGCCGCCGGGCCCTCCCCTGCAGGAACGGGCGCAGGTGCGCGCGCAGGATCTGCCGCCGCCCGATGAAGGCCTCGCGTGCGGGAAGCTCGATCTTTCCATCACCGATGAGCACCGCCGGGGGCGGCGCGCGGGGGATACGCTCGGCGGGGGCGTCGCGATCCAGGAGCGGACCGCCGGCGGTGCGCTCTAAGAGCACGGGCAGGGTCCACTGGGCGCGCGGGTCACCCTGGACCTGGCCGGCGGCCTCGCGCACCGCCCCGCTCCAGCCTTCGGTGGCCATGCGCGCGCGCGCCAGGCTCACCGCCCGGCCCAGGTCGTAGCCGAGGGCTAGGCGCCGGAAGAGGTCGGCGTCGAACACTGAGGCGGCCCGGTCGCTCACCGACAGGCGCATGCCGAGCACCCGCTCGAAACCGCCGCCATGCAGCGCCTGGGCCACACCGGGGATGGCCTGGCCGGTGACCTCTCCGCCATGGGCACTGCGGCAGGCGGCGAGCACGACCAGGGCGGGGCGGTGCCCGCCCGGCAGCGCGCGCAGGCGCTCGGCAAGTCGGCTGCCGGACACCGGTGCGGAGCGCCCGGTGACCGCGTCCTCGAACAGCAGGCCCCATTCGTCTTGACCGCCCGCGTCCTTGGCCATGGCCCCGTGCATGCTCAGGATCATGGCGTGGTAGCGCCGCCGCTGCAGGCGCTCGATGAGGGTCTCGAGCACCCCGTCCTCGGCCACGTCCAGGGCGATCTCCCCGCCGGTGATGCCCGCGTCCAGGGCGCCGTAGAGCAGCGCTTCTTCTTCCTCGTAGTCCAGGCGCGCGCGCTCGGGGTCAAGGTCATCGGGGGCGGCGATAAAGAGCAGCAGGCGCAGCGGGCGTGGGGTCCGGCTCGGCGCCTTGCTCCCCTTGCCGCGGATGCGCCGCGCGAGCGTGCTCCAGTCGTGGCGGCTCAGAAAGCCGATCTGCGGATCGCCGTGGTAGAGCAGCTCCCACGGCAGCTGCTGGGCCTCGCCCCCGGCGACGGTCACCCGCAGCGGGCTCTCTTCGTCCAGGGCATCGTCCAATTCCGCGGCGATCGTCTCGGCGTCCAGTCCGCCCAAGCGCCACAGTTGCTCACCGATGCCCTTGAGCGCGTCCTCCTTGATCGCTTCCCCCGCCTCCAGCGCGCGATCAAGCTCCGAGATCGCGCGGCGCAACGCCGGCTCCGAATCAGCATCCCAGCGCGGGGTGATTGATAGCTCCATCTCCTCTCCCTCCGGCCAGCGCCTTCAGGGGCCCTGTCCCCGTCGCGCACAGCGCCCGCCTGAACTGTCCCGACGGGCGCTATCGTCCCGATACCACTGACTCAGATCGTCCGAGCTTCACACCATTGTCCATACAGCATAGACGAGCTCCGGAAATCCGGAAGGCAATACGCCCCAACGCCCGCTGCCTGGCATGGAAGTGGGAATCACGGCGAAGGAGGCAGCCGCTTTCGATCGTAACCTGTCCGCGCGCCGTCCCGATGCCTTCTCCCCGAATCTGGCGATGTCCCTCACCACCCTTGCCAGATCTCTCGCCGAGCTAGGGCAGCACGAGGAGGCACTCGCGGCGGTACAGGACGCGGTCGATATCCGCCACAGCCTGGCTGAGCGACGCCCCGCTACCTTCCTCCCGGATCTAGTATTGTCTCTCAACAATATGTCTGCTCTTCTGTCGTCTATGGGCCGACGAGAGGCGGCGCTCGACGCGGTGCATGAGGCGATCGAGATCTACCGCGAGCTGGTCGTAAAGAGCCCTGATGCCTTCCACCCAGATCTGGCGAGATCCCTTGGCTCTCTGGGATCAATTCTAGGGATTGCGCCCACCGATTGGGAAGCGGCCGCGCCGGCCCTCTCCGAGGGTATCCGGGTGCTCAAGCCCCAGTTCTTTACCTTGTCCGACGCTTTTGCCCTCCTAATGCACAACCCGGGTTGCCATTATCTGCAGGCGTGTGAGCAGCTCCGTCAGGAACCGGACGACGGCCTGCTGCGGGAGGTCGCGGCGGCCTTCGAAGCCTTCAGTCCGAGTAAACGCATCGATGGCGCGCCAGCAGACGGACGCGCTGGTTCTGCGAATCGCGATTGAAGCCGCCCGTAAGGGAGCGCGAGCAGATGGACCACATCGGCAACTCGCTCCCTGCTCGTCGCGCGAATAAACCGATCGACTAACCTGGCGGAAGCGATAAAGCCTTCAAAGCGGGTCATCGAGTGACGCCTCCGCGGGACACTCATGGGACACTGCCCCTAACAACTGGCAAACATCTACAGAACGACCCAAAACTAAGGCATTGTTTTGCTTGTTGTCACGTGCTGCTACGTACTGTAATTTATTGATTAGGCGAGACTCATAATCCCTTGGTCCGGGGTTCAAATCCCTGACGGCCCACCAATAATAACAGCGGCTTGAGGAACTTCTTGTCGCTCGTCTTTCTTCTGACTCAAGAACGGTTCACATTCGAACCGAATTTTCCGCCGCACCTTTCCATTCGACCAACTCAATCGGCCAGTCGAGATGCCGACGGTATACTCGCAGATGCTCCACTCCGTTTAGTTCCCCTATCGCCATAGGTACTTCAGACAGTCCCTGGCGTGGTGGCCCTCAAATTGCTCTGAAGAGAGCAGACTTTCCTGAGTCGTTGATTGTAACTACAATTGTGTCATGCGGTTCGAATGGGACGAACAGAAGAACAAGACGAAACAGAGCCAAGCATGGCGTGAGTTTCGAGACCGCTGGCCTAGTCTTTGACGATCCTCGTGCCGCCAGCATCCAAGATCGGTTTGAGGGCGGCGAAGAGCGTTGGCAGACACTCGGACGCGTCGGGCAAGTCGTAATTCTCCTGGTCGCCCACACCTACCGCCACGACGAGGCAGATGAAGAGACTGTGCGGATCATCTCGGCCCGAAAGGCGACGTCGAAAGAGCGAAGAATCTATGAGCAAGATGACAGATGAACAGCGGCACGAGTTACAGCGCCTAGCCGAACTGCCGGACGAAGACATCGATACCAGCGATATTCCGGAAGTCGCCGACTTCTCCAGGGCCGTTCGAGGTCGCTTCTACCGCCCGGTGAAACGGCAGATCACGCTACGGATCGACGCCGACTTGTTGGAATGGTTCAGAGCCCAGGGGGGGAAATATCAGACCCGCATAAACGCCGCCCTGCGCGAGTACGTCGAAGAGCATCACGGTCGAGCACGCAAAAGTAAAGACCTGATAAGCATCTAGCCGACCCCTCGGCCAGGTCGTACGTTCTAAGTGAGAGCGTCAAGAACGGAGACCTGAGCGGAGGAGCCTGCAATGAAACTATACGGTGGGATTGACCTGCACTCCA
>JAYEJW010000031.1:0-17303 GCA_034716535.1 Pseudomonadota bacterium | reverse complement strand
AGCGGCCATTTGCGTTGTTGCGCGAGCTTGAATTAGCTACGGCTAGTCCTGCGCCCGCGCGCCTAGCAGCTGACCGCTTCTCGCCTTGCTGAGTCCATCAAAACCTCCCTGTCGGAGTACTAGTGCCGCAGTGTTGCGAGACGTTTTCTACAGGACAGGCCGATGCAGATCTGGGTAGATGCCGACGCCTGCCCCGGCGTTATCAAGGAGATTCTTTTTCGGGCTGCCCAACGGGTGCGGCTGCCCCTCATCCTGGTGGCCAATCAACCCCTGCGCACGCCGCCGTCTGCTTATATCAGGACGGTGCAGGTGGCCCAAGGCTTTGATGTGGCGGATAACCACATCGTCCAGGGACTGCAGCCCGGCGACTTGGTCATCACCGCCGATATCCCTCTTGCCGCGGAGGTGATCGACAAAGGCGGCCATGCCATCAACCCCCGGGGGGAGCGCTACACGCCCGAAAATATCCGTCAGCGCCTGGCCATGCGCGATTTCATGGAGGAGATGCGCAGTGCGGGGGAGGTGACCGGCGGGCCGCCCCCACTCAGCCAGAGCGACCGCCAGGCCTTCGCCAATGCGCTGGACCGGTTGCTGGTCCAGTTGCGCCGTTGAACCTAGAAACGGCAAACATCGGCGCCGCCAAACCTCCGAGGCTCTTTGTTCGGGTGGCGATCGAAACTGGCGATTGCATTGGAAATCGAGTAATTTAAAGGGTTTCTCCGGACCACTCCATTGAGACGCCTCTCGCCTTGGTGGATCGCCCGCCAACCCCCCCGAGGTGCCCGCCCATGGATTCCCCCGATACCGGTGTCGGTTTCGACCGACTCGCGCTCGCCCCCGCCGTTCTGGAGGCCGTTCAGGGCCTGGGCTACGAGACGCCTACGCCAATCCAGTCCCGATGTATCCCGCACCTGCTCGCTGGGCGCGACCTGCTGGGGCAGGCGCAGACCGGCACCGGAAAGACAGCCGCTTTCGCGCTGCCCCTGCTGAGCCGTATCGAGCCTGCGCTGAGCTCCCCGCAGGTGCTGGTACTCACGCCGACGCGGGAGCTCGCGCTCCAGGTGGCGGAGGCTTTCCAGCGGTACGCCCGCGGTCTCGCCGGGTTTCACGTGCTTCCCATTTACGGTGGTCAGAGCTACGGGCTGCAGGTCCGTCAACTCGAGCGCGGGGCGCAGGTGATCGTCGGCACTCCGGGCCGGGTCATGGATCATCTGCGCCGGGGCCATCTGAGACTGGATGACATCCGGACGCTGGTTCTCGACGAGGCGGACGAGATGCTCAACATGGGCTTCGCCGAGGACATCGAGTGGATCTTCGAGCGCGCGCCAGCCCAGCGCCAGGTTGCGCTTTTCTCCGCGACTATGCCCAAGGCCATCCGGGTGGTCGCCGACCGGCACCTCGTCGATCCGGTGGTGATCAAGATCGAGGGCGACACCGCGACGGTGGACACCATCACCCAGCACCATTGCCTGGTGACGCGCCACCACAAGCTCGACGTCCTGACTCGCCTTCTGGAAGTGGAGCCCTTCGACGCCATGCTGGTGTTTGTTCGCACGAAGAATGCCACGATCGAATTGGCGGAGAAGCTGGTCGCCCACGGATTCACCGCCGAGGCGCTTAACGGCGATATGAATCAGAGCGAGCGCGAGCGTACCGTGGATCGGCTCAAACGGGGAAGGCTGGACATCCTGGTGGCCACCGACGTGGCGGCCCGTGGGCTGGACGTGGAGCGCATTGGCCTGGTGGTCAACTACGACATCCCCAACGACCCCTCTTCCTACGTGCATCGCATCGGTCGCACGGGACGCGCGGGCCGCGAGGGGCGGGCGCTGCTGTTCGTGCAACCCCGGGAACGCCACCTGCTGCGGGCCATCGAGAACACGATTCGACAACGTATCCCAGCCTTGGAGCCCCCCTCCGCCGACGAGCTGAGCGCACACCGCATCGACCGTTTCACGGCGACAGTGCGCGAGACGGTGGCGGAAGAGGACCTGGACTTCTTCTATCGGGTGGTTTCGAGCATCGCGCGGGAGCAGGAGATGGAGGTGATGGACATTGCTGCCGCGCTGACCTTCCTCGCCCAGCGCGAGCGACCTCTCGAAGCGCAGGAGCCGCCGCGTGGAGAGCGCCGAGAACGGCTCGAACTCGGGTTTCGCCGAGAGGAGGGGGAAGGCCGTGGGGAACGGGCTGGGCATGGACCCCGCGGGGAGCGCCGTGGCGGGGAGTCGGGCTTGGTTCGCTACCGCATCGAGGTCGGGCGCCGCGACGGAGTCAGCCCGAGGGAGATCGTCGGCGCCATAGCCAACGAAGCGGGTCTGGAAGGTCGCCACATCGGGCGCATCGACATTCGGGATGACCATAGCATCCTGGACCTTCCCGATGGCATGCCGAGGGAGGTGTATCAGCACCTGCGCCGGGTCATCGTTTGCGGCAAGCCGCTGAACATCCGCCTGCTTGGTGAGCAGGGCAGGCCCGCGAACGACAGCCGTCCGGCGAGTGCCGGCGGCCGGGGGCCCGGCGGCAAGGGGAAAAAGGCCGGGAGACGGGAGCGCGGACCGACAACCCGTTAATCCGCTTCAAAGGCGGTTCGTTCAGGGTATGGGAAGACCTGTGCGCAACCGAATAACGAATAAGCAAACAGCTATATTCGCATTTGTTGATCTTCGTCAAACACAGACTGCCTAGAGTCAGTAATCTTTTTATTGCAGTCTTGCGGAAATCTCCGTGACTTGCGCGTTACATGGTAGTGAGGAGAAATGAGATGACGAAGAACAAGCGCTTTGTGTTGGCTGCTGCCGTTGCTGGTGCCACGGCCTTGACCTCGCTCTCCGCTGAGGCCTTCTTCGGTCCCTTCAACATGATGCGTGGCTGGGGCTGGGGCGGTGGTCCCTGGGGTTGGGGCGGCCCTTGGGGCGGATACGGTTGGGGCGGATACGGCGGATACGGATGGGGTGGATACGGCGGATACGGATGGGGCTACCCCTATGGTGGCGGATGGGGCCATCCCTATGGTGGTGGTTGGGGCTACCCCGGCTACGGTTGGGGTACTCCCTATCTCGGTTATCCTGCCGTTGCTGCGCCTGCGGCCGTCGCCGCTCCCGCAACCAGCTCCGAAAAGTAGCGTCTGAACGCTCCCGCGCCCTTCGGCGCGGGAGCTCGTCTGTTTTCTTCGCTTCTACCCGACTCCTGTTCCTTTCGATTCTCCCGCCGTCGCCCGTAAGCGTACGCTCTGAAGCCGTTCCGCGACGCTCCCTGGCGGTCCTGTTATGATCTTCGCCGCATCTCGGGCCGGCTCTTGGTGAGACGGCCCGAAACGGCCAAGCGACGAGGTTGGGGGGTGAATATGCGTGTGTTGGCGGGCGACATCGGCGGCACCAAGACCAGTCTGGCGGTTGCCGAGGCCGCGGGGGACCTGGTCAGGCTGGAAGAGGAGCGGCGCTATCCGAGCCGGAATTTCGCGTCCCTGGAAGACATCGTCCGGCGGTTTGTCGAGGAGACCGGCGTCGACTGCCCGCTCGCGGCATTTGCGGTAGCCGGCCCTGTCCAGCAGGACCGCAGCAGGACCACCAACCTGCCCTGGGAGCTGGACGGCCGAAGCCTGGAGACGCTGTTGGGACTGCGACGAGTACGCCTGCTCAACGATCTCGAGGCCGCTGCCTGGGGGATCCCCGCCCTGGGCGCTGAGGATCTCGAAGTCCTGAACCCGGGCGCGCAGGGTGCCGAGGGCAATGCCTGCGTGGTAGCTGCGGGCACCGGTCTGGGCGAGGCGGGTCTTTACTGGGACGGCACAGGTCACCATCCGTTCGCCACGGAGGGCGGCCACACGGACTTTGCGCCCAGCGACGAGCTGGAGCTCGAGCTGTTTCGCCACTTGCAGGGGCGGTACGGACGGGTGAGCTGGGAGCGGGTGGTCTCGGGCATGGGCATCGCGAACATCTATGGTTTCCTGGCGGAATGGCGCCGCGTCGAGACGCCGAACGGTCTCGCACAGGCCCTGCAGGCCGGCGATGCGGGGGCGGCCATTGCGGCGGCCGCGGCAGACGGGAGCTGCCCTGTCTGTGTCGAGACCATGGAGCTCTTTCTAAAGCTGTACGGCCGCGAGGCGGGTAACATGGCCCTCAAGCACATGGCTCTCGGTGGGGTCTACCTGGGCGGGGGCATCGCCCCGAAGAATCTGGACCTGTTGCGCGGGCCGGCCTTCCTCCAGGCCTTTTTCGACAAGGGCCGCATGGAGGCCCTGATGCGGCGCATGCCGGTCAAGGTGATACTCGAGCAGCGCGCACCTCTCTACGGGGCCGCCAGGTTCATGGCAGAAGCTTGACGGCGCAGACTGCAGGACAACGCGGCTCTCTTATCGCCGCGTAACTTGAAAAGCTATGCGGACAGGAGCAGAAGACATGATCGAGCTGAAGATTACCGGTATGAGCTGTCAGCACTGCGTCAAGGCGGTCACCGACGCCCTGAGCAATGTCTCCGGCGTTACGCGGGTGGTCGCCGTCGACCTGGACTCGGGCCGCGCGACCGTGGAAGGGGATGTGGATCCGCAGGCGCTGGCCGAGGCGGTGAAAGAGGCCGGCTACCAAGCAGCGCTCGACTGACGCGCTCGCGCCGATCGCGAATGAGCCAAGGCAGCGGTCACGCTCAGGTTCGGCGACTCTAGCAGCGCTTGGGCCAGGGGATACGAGAGCTTCTTCAAACGGCCTCTATGTTCTGGTCGACTTCGCGGTTGCACTGGTCGATCAGATACTCGATTTCCCGCGAAACCCGGCACTGCCACTGCGGCTCATAGGTCTCGCCTTTCTCCCAGCATTGAGCGGCTTCGTCCGCCTTGAGCGGAAATCCCTGTCTGCACAGCTCCCATACGGCCTGTGATTGGCTGATTGTCATGGCTCTGACCTCCTCTCAGGTCCCCGAGTGCCGGCGGTAGCCGTGTTTCCCCCTCGGGCTGAGACGAGAGGCGGGAACGGGTTGTATCCAGAACTGCCGGAGGATGCTGCCTCATCCGAGCTCATATAGAGAACCAGCCCCGTCTCTTACTTAGAAGGCTAGGTGACGGGGCGCATGCGCGAGTTAAGACTAACCCTCGGAAAGCGGGAGCAATTTTCTGCGAAGCCTGTCGGAGAGCGCTTACCAGGTAGGCGTGCGCAGCGGTACCGATCAATATCCCCCGGCGAAGGGGGGCGCTTACTGGCCCGGTTGCCATTCAACAGTTACGAATCGAGGAACAAAAAAAAGCCCCGCTTCGGACGCGGGGCGAGAGAGGGTATTGGAAGAGAATTTCGGCACTAACGAAGATTGGGTCACCCGACTCGGGATTCAATAGTTGAGCGCGAACCTGGGAAAATCGGACTGTCGGCCCCCGACAGAGCCCAAGCAATGGGGTCGTTGCGACGAGAAACGGAAGAACAGGGAGGCGATCGCAGTCCGAACCGTGGACGTAGGCGCTGTACCTCGCACATGGCGTCAGGTGTCCCACAGGGACTGATAGGCTAAGATACAGCCTGGGGACCATACATGGGGCGATCGTACTCGGAAGGGGCGGTCGGCGATTCGCTGCTGCGAACGTCGTCTGTGATCCGAAGCGCCCTTCGCGCAATGCCCCGAGGAAGCGAACTCAGGCTGACACCGAGACGACCACGATGCCCGCTCACTGCCGGTTTTCATTTTCTGCCTCGGATGGCAAAGCGTTCCTGCGAAACCTCTTCGTTCTGTTCCTGTTTGCCGGCGCCGGGCAGGCCCATGCGTTGAAGCTCGACGTGCAGGTGGAGGGGCTCGAAGGCGAGTACGAGAAGAACGTACTCGCGCTTCTGGCCATCTACCAGGAGCGTGAGGACGAGAACCTCAGTGTGCCGCGGTTGCATGCTCTGCACCGGCGCGCTCCTGAACAGATCCGCAATGCGTTGGCCCCATTCGGTCTCTACCAGGTTCAGGTAAGCGAGGAGTTGACGCCCCCGCCGCAGGAGGATGGGACCTGGGTTGCCCGCTACAAGGTGATACCGGGTAATCCCGTCAAGGTGGGCTCTGTCGATTACAGCATCACCGGGGCGGGGCACGACGACCCCGCCTTCCCCAAGTCGTTTCCCATGAAGCCAGGGGACGTACTGCTGCATGCGGACTACGAGAAGGCAAAGGAGGAGATCGGCTTCATCGCCGCGCAGCAGGGTTACCTCGATGCCGAGTTGGTTCGCCACTTGGTGCTGCTGGACATGGTGGCCTATGAGGCCATCATCGAGTTCCATCTCGACACCGGACCCCGTTACTTCCTGGGAGATGTGACCTTCGACCAGGATCTGCTGGATGATGAGCTTCTCGATAAGTTCGTCACCTTCGAACCGGGGAGCGTCTACGATCCGGAAAAGCTCTTGTCCCTGCAAGGAAAACTGCTGGGTACCGAGTACTACGAGAAGGTAGAGATCGTCCCCCTGAAGGATGAGGCGGGTGAGGACAGGGTCGTCCCTATCGAGGTGGTCGCCACGCCGAACAAGGCCAACAAGTATCGCTTTGGCCTCGGCTACTCCACGGATGTGGGACCCAGGACGATACTGGAGTGGCGTCGCCGCTACCTGACCCGCTGGGGGCACAAATTCAAGCTCGAGGCATCGATCTCCCAGGACATCCAGAGCTTGAAGGGAGACTATCGCATCCCCGTCGGCAATCCTCTGCGCGACTACGTCACCATCAGGCCGGAGTTCATCTCCTATGACACCGCAAGCCGCAAAGGGGACCTCTTTAGCCTCCAGTTCGCCCACTCGGTGGTGACCCCGGGCGGCTGGCGCCGTACGGCCGGCGTCGACTACCGATACGAGGACTACGAGGTCATTGAGGACGACCGGGAAAGCGTCAATGAGCTGGTGCCCAACATCTCCTGGGCCAAGACGGTGACCGACAACCCGATCTACACGACCAAGGGGTACCGGCTCAAGTTCGTGCTCCAAGGGGCGGTGGAGAACATCGTGTCCCCGGCATCCTATCTGCAGGGTCTTGCAAGCGCGAAGTGGATCAGGGCCTTTGCGGACGACTACCGATTCATTACCCGTGCAGATCTGGGAGCGACCTGGGCCGACAGCGTGTTCGACCTTCCTGCGAGCCGCCGCTTCTTCACCGGCGGCGACAACACGATCCGCGGGTGGGCGTTCGAGGTGCTGGGTCCGAACGATCCCGTGACCAATGACACGGTCGGCGGCCGTTACCTGGCCGTGGGCAGCCTGGAGCTGGAACGCCGCATCAAAGGTGACTGGAGCGGGGCGGTCTTCACGGACTTCGGCAATGCCTTCGATCCCGATTTCAAGAAGGAATTCGAGGTGGGCGCCGGGGTGGGGGTGCGCTGGCGCTCACCCATCGGGCAGGTCCGCATGGATGTGGCATTCGCCCTGACCAAGGATGATCCACCGAACCCCCGTCTGGTCCTGGTGATAGGGCCCGATTTGTGACCGAGCCCGACGCGTCCCCGCAGACCGCTCCGACGGAGGAGGCGGCGCCGAAGCCACGGCGGCGCAGGCGCTTGTGGCTGCGTCTTCCGCTGGCCATCCTCCTGCAGGTAATGCTGCTACTCCTGCTGATCCTTGCCTGGGTCCTGGGTACCCAGAGTGGGCTGCGCTTTGCCCTGGGTCTGGTGGAAGACGTCGCTCCAGGGGTGCTCCAGGTCGAGCGGGCCGATGGACGAATCCTCGGCGATTTGCACCTCTCGGGCGTGCAGATCCGGGTGCCGGACCTGGAGCTGGATGTCGGAGGCATCGATTTGCGATGGAGCCCCCTGGCGGCCCTCGGCGGCACCCTACGCATCAGGGAGCTCTCGGTCCGGGACCTGGACATCCTGATGGCTCCCGCGGAGGAAGAAAAGGAGGAAGAGAGCGCTCCGATCGAGCTGCCCACGGTCATACTGCCGCTCAGCCTGGAGCTGGAGCAAGTCCTGGTAGAGCGCCTGAGCTACGGAGCACCTGGAGATGCGCCACCCTTTCGGGTCGACCGGATTGCGCTGGCGGCGTCTTTGAGCGGCAGTGAGGTCATTCTCAAGGATCTCGTGGTCGCCCTCCCGGAACCCCAATTTAGCGCCCGCGCGAAGGGCAGGGCGGAGCTCAGGGGCAACTATCCGCTCGACCTCGGACTCGACTGGGACCTCGAGCAGCTGCCGGCAATCGTGCTCACGGGCAAGGCGCAGGTCGGTGGCGATCTCCAGCGCCTGACGGTGGAGCACGACCTGAACGGCTCGGCGGAGGCAAAGCTCGATGCCGTGGTGCAGGCGGTGCTCGATGCGCCCAGTTGGGAAGGCACCTTGGAAATCCAAGGCCTGGACCTGCCGGCATTCGCGGCGGACCTGCCGGCGGCGGACCTCACGGGGCGGCTCACGACCAGCGGCGATCTCGCGGACGCGCGGGTCCAGGGGACCCTGACCGGTGAGGCTCCGGACCTGCCCGACTTCGGGCGCCTCAATGCCGAGCTGGATGTGACCTGGCGCGACCAGGTGCTCAACATCGCCGCCCTCGAGCTCACCGAGGACAAGTCCGGGGCGCACCTCACCGCGGACGGGCTGCTGGACCTGAATGACCCCGCGGGCAGATTCGAGCTCGCGGCCGCCTGGGAGAGGCTTCGCTGGCCGCTGACCGGCGACATCGTCGCCGAGGCCAGGCAGGGTAAGGTGGACGCAAGCGGCACCTTCGAGGACTTCCGCTACCAGGCCTCCGCCGACCTCTGGGGCCGGGACTTCCCCGAGGCGGCGCTCCGGCTGACCGGCGACGGCGATCTGGAGGGCACCCGGATCGAGGCTCTGCACGTGGATACCCTCGACGGGCGCATCGAGGCTGACGGCCGCGTGGCCTGGGCGCCGGAGCTGGGGTGGGAGCTCAAGCTCACGGCCGACGCGATCGACCCCGGCCAACAGTGGCCGGATGTCCCGGCCAAACTGGGGCTCACCCTGACCAGCGCTGGAAGCCTCGCGGGCTTCGAGTATGAGCTCGATAGCCAGATCGAGAGCGAGGTCTTGCCCGTCGCAATGCTGAAGCTCAAGGGCGAGGGTGACATGAGCGGGACCCGGCTCGAAGCGCTGCGCCTGGACTCCCTGGGCGGCCATGTCGAGGGCAAGGCGGAACTGGGTTGGGAGCCGGCAGTACGTTGGGACGCACAGCTCACGGCCGAGGGCATAGACCCGGGCAAGCAGTGGCCGGAGTGGGCGGGGCACCTCGGCGGAGAGATTGCCAGTGCAGGCAGCCTTGAAGCGGAGGGTCCAGACCTCACCGCCGTGGTGGAGGGTTTCAAGGGTGAGCTTCGGGGCTATCCGGTCGAGGCCGTTGCCAAGGTTGCGATGAAGGGCAGTGAGATCAAGATCGAGCAGCTCCAGATCGCCTCGGGGCCGAGCATTCTGCGGGCAAAGGGGGATGTAGGCGAGCAGCTGGGCTTGGATTTCGATCTGATCTCCCCGGACCTGAAAAGCCTGCTCCCGGACGCCTCCGGCAGCGTCAAGGCGAGCGGAACCGCCTCGGGGACCCTGAAGGCACCGGCGGTGAAGCTGGAGCTTTCCGCCGATAAGGTCGAGATGGCGGGACAGGGTATCGATCGTCTCAGGGGTAAAGCGGACCTGGATCTGGCGCAGGGAGGCCGCATCAACGTCGACCTCGCGGGCGAGCGGCTGCTTGCCGGCGGCATGCTCTTCGACAGCTTGCAGGTCAAGGGCGAGGGTGACATGGCGTCGCATCGCCTGTCAGCCCAAGCCCGGGGGGAGCCGCTTGCGCTCGATATGAGGGCGGCCGGCAGTCTGAAAGAGGACAATGCGTACGAGGGTCGAGTCACAGGGCTCGAGGTCCGCAGTCAAGACTTCGGGGACTGGCGGCTGCAGAAGCCCGCCGCCGTCGCGCTGGCCGGCGCCCGGATCGAAGCGGGCCCGGTCTGCATCCGCGATGGCGGCGGTTCCGGGGGCTGTGCGAGCTTCCTGCAGAAGGAGACGGGAAGCTGGGACGCCCAGCTCGACCTCGATCGTCTGGCCTTCGATCTGCTGGCCGCCTTCATCCCGGAAGGCCTGCTGCTGGAGGGTGAGGCGCGGGCCAAGGCCAATTTCCAGGCCTCGGGCGGTGTTCTCAAGGGCAACGCCAGCGTGCAGGTTCCCAAGGGCGTGGTCAGCGCCGACACCCAGGACCGACTCCAGGTGCTGGACTTCTCGGCCGCGAGGGTCGGGATCGATGCAAACGGCGCGGGTCTGCAGGCCAAGCTCGAGGTGCCGCTCGCGGGGATTGGAAGCCTGAATGGCGAGGCCGCGCTGGCCGGTTGGCGTCTCGACGACCCGGCGCGCCCGGACCAGTCCCTACGGGGGCGCGTCCGTGCCCGCGTCGACGACCTGAGCATCGTTTCCCGATTCGTTCCCGATCTGACCGACGTGAAGGGAAACATCGATGCCGACCTCGGGCTCTCCGGCACCGTGGGGAAGCCCGGTGTGAGCGGCTACGCGAGGCTGGCGAATGGGGGTCTCAAGGTCCCCTTCATCGGTCTTGAGATCGCGGATCTGGGGTTCAATGCCCAGGCCAAGGGCCTGGAGCGGATCGACTACGAAGGAGGCTTTCGGGCGGGGAAGGGCAGGCTCGAGATCGACGGTAACAGCTCTTTGGGCAAGGCGGGCCTGGTCACCCGCGTGAAGGCGGCGGGAGAGAGCCTGAAGCTCGCCGATTCCAAAGAGTACTTTGCCCTTGTCTCGCCGAATGTCGAGTTGGAGATCGATCCCGATGGGACCTCGGTCACCGGAGAGGTCAAGGTCCCGGAGGCGCGTATTCGGCCCCGCACCATCCCCGCAGGTACCGTCTCACCCTCACCTGATGTGGTCCTTGACTCCCAGGCCCGGGAGCAGACGCGTTACTCCACGAACATCGATGTACGGCTGGTACTGGGAAAGAGCGTTGAGATCGACGCCTTCGGGCTGCGGGGAATGCTCGCGGGGGATCTTCGCGTGCTGCAGGAGGTGGGAAAAGAGCTCCTCGGTGACGGACAGGTGAAGATCGTCGACGGTAGCTACCGGATCGCTAGGCCCGGAGGCATGACAGCCCTGACCGCGGCCATCGGGAAGCCCTTGACGATCTCGCAGGGTTTTCTGAACTGGGCCAAGTCGCCCTTGGCAAACCCTTTCATGGTGCTCACGGCCCAACGCGAGGGCGGCGACATCACCGCCGGACTGCGCGTCTTCGGGACCATCAGGAACCCGAAGATGACCTTCTTCTCGGCATCTGATCCCGGTATGACCCAGGCCGAGGTGAGCAACTACCTGATCACGGGCATACCGCCGAAGCGCGGCCAAGAGGACCCGACGGACCAGGCGCTTTCCGTCGGCAGGTACGTCGCGCCCAAGCTGTTCATGGAGTACGACTACAGCCTGGGCGATCAGGCGGACAAGATCAAGCTGCGTTATGACCTGAACGACTGGATCGAGCTGCAGACCGAGACCGGCGATTCCCAGGGCGGCGACATCTTCTTCAAGATCGAGCGCTGAGAGGCCGTTCGGTGAAGATCGAGCATTTCAGCCCTTGAGCAACGAGCTTCTGCATCCCCGCCATTGGCCGAGCTGGCTTATCGTCGGGATCTTCCGTCTCTTGGGACTGCTGCCCTTCCGCCTGCTTTGGGCGTTGGGAATGGGGCTGGGGCGCCTGAGCTATTTCCTCGCCGGCTCCCGCCGCCGGGTGGCGTTGCGGAACCTGGAGATCTGCTTCCCGGAGCTCTCCCCCCGGGGACGCAGCCGTGTGGCGCACCGTCATTTCGGCTATCTCGGTGTGGCCGCCTTCACCCAGGGTCTGGTCTGGGGCAGCTCCAGGGAGCGCCTGGCGCGCCTCGTGAAGATCCGAAACCGCGAGCGTTTCGACGATCTGGCCCAGGAAGGTCGCAACCTGATCATTATGGTTCCCCACTTCGTCGGCCTCGAGCTGGGCGGGGCGGCCTTCACTGCCCTGGTCCATCCGGGCATGTACATGTACCAGAAGATCCGCAACCCCGTGATCGACGCCCAGATGCGGCGCAGCCGTACGAGGTTCGGGGCCTTTTCCGTGGAGCGGCGGGACGATCTGCGGGGGATGGTCCGGGAAATCAGGAAGGGGATGCCCCTCTTCTATCTCCCGGACCAGGATCCGGGTAGGGTGCGCGGCATCTTCGTACCCTTCTGCGGGATCGCGGCGGCCACGGTGCCCATGCTGAGGCGCTTCGCCCGCCTCACCGATGCGGTCGTGATTCCCACCTACGCCCGCTACCTGCCAGGGGGACAGGGGCTGGAGCTGATCTTCGATCCGCCCCTGGCGCCTTTTCCGACGGCTGATCGGGAGTCGGACACGGCGCTCATGAACCGGGTCATCGAGGCGCGAGCCCGTACCATGCCGGAGCAGTATTTCTGGGTGCACCGCCGGTTCAAGACCCGGCCCCCGGGAGAGCCCCCGATCTACGAGCCGAAGCGGCGCCGATGAGCGGCGGCTCGCCCGGTAAGACAAGGTCCGTTCGGCTCGGAAGACCCCGGGACTGGATCATCGGCGGCCTCCTGCTCCTCGCTCTTGTGCTTGCCGTGTCCCTGTCAGTGGGCTGGGGGCCCCTGCTTGCGCCTTGGCGCAGCCTCTCGATGGTGGAGCTGGCGACGCTTCTCGCGCTCAGCGCCCTGAGCTATCTGCTGCGGGCGGTACGTGTGTACGACTACTTCCGGCCAAGCTTCGACGGGCGCATCGCCGCCGTGCTCCGGCTAAGCGTGCTGCACAACACGGCCAACAACCTACTCCCCATGCGGGCCGGCGAGATGGTCTTTCCCTGGCTCATGAGGCGCTACTTCGCTCACGGCTTCGTCGACGCCACGGCGGCCCTGGTCTGGATCCGGCTGCTGGACCTGCACTTCCTCGGCCTGATCGGGATCTTCACGCTGTATCTGCGCGAGCCATCCTGGCTCTGGCCATCGGCGGGGCTCCTGTGGCTCGGGCTGCTGCCTTTGGCGGGGCTTGTCCGAAACCTCATGCCTGCCGGCGGGGACGGTCGTCTGCGCAAGATCCTTCGGTTGCTGACCGACGCAGCCCCCGGATCCGGCGGGCGGGTACTGCGCATTTACCTCTGGACGGCGCTTAGCTGGTCCACCAAGTTCATCGCCTTTGCGACACTGCTGCATCACTTCCTGCCGGTGGACCTCTGGTTGGTTCTCATCGGTGTCATGGGGGCGGAGCTCTCGAGCGTGTTGCCCTTCCACGGTATCGCCGGCAGCGGAAGCTACGAGCTAGCGGCGGTGGCGGCCCTGGTCCCCCTGGGCGTGAGTGCTGAAAAGGCCCTCGCCGGAGCGGTGAACCTGCACCTCTTTTTGCTTGGAGTGACCCTTTTGCTGGGTGTCCTGGCCTTGTTGTTGCCCGTCCGGCGCTCCGGCTGAGCAAGAGGCGCTGCCACCGACAGCCGTCGCGTCCTGCGCCTCCCCACCACGGGAGAGTCGGTTTGCTCTGCTTGAGCGGCGTCCTCGCAAGGCTGTAGCCGCCCCAGGCGCCCGTCGTGGACCCGCTCCTGCACCCACTCGGCCGTCTCGCCGGCCACCGTGAGCACGCCATCGCGACCGGCGGCGACCAGCCCCCAGGGGGTGCTGACCGCGTACCCGGGCGTCGGGCATCGGTACCGGCGCTCGGTCTCGGTACTCATTGGCTCAGGTTCTCGATCAGGGCGTGGGCCGAGTCGGCGTTGTGCACCTCGAACCTGTATTCGCCGAGCATGCGCCGTGCGACGTAGTCGGCGCCGGGCGGGGTGGCGTCCTCATCGGAGAGTCCCCGGGCGTTGAGCGGCATCCAACGCAGGCGCGTGGTGTCGACCACGCCGAGCTTGGTCTTGGGGTAGTTCTGGTCGACGACGATGCGCGGAATGATGCCCATCGGCAGGTCCGAGACGAACTCGTAGACGGCCCGGCCGGTGCGCTGATCCTCGCGCACGACCTGGAGGTTGGTGCTATCGAACGCCGAGATCTTGCGGGCCTGGTTGGTGTTGCACCACAGGGCGTTCGGGCGGCCGCCGAGGCCGACGATGGACTCGATGGCGTTGTTGAGGATGGTGTCGGAGATCGCAGCCGCTGCCGCGTCGACGATCACGCCCGCTGCGCGGCGGATCTGGTCGTGGAAGCCGCCCAGCGATCCGTTGTCGCTCGCGTCGCGTTGGACCCGAACGCCATAGATCATCGCCAGGTTGAAGCGACGCGCCAGCACCTGCAGCCCGTGCTGAACCTTGAAGTCCACCGCGTCGTCGATGCCGTAGAGCCCGACCGCCTGCGCCGTCTTGGACACCCGGGCGGTGAAGTCGAAGATCTCCCTCTGGTTCCAGAACGGCGTCGGCTCGCGTCCGGGGTCATCGCCCTTCTCGGTCGCCTCCGGGCGGGGCCGCGAGACGATCCGGATCACGGTGTTGTCCGCTATTGCCACCGCCGTGGTGCCGCCGTAGCCGCGCACCACCGTCAGGTCGTCACCGCTGACGGCGCTTACGCGCACGACCTCGTCGTAGCCGTCGGCGGCCAGGACCATGTCCGCCAGGAACTTCGCGCCGCCGTCGACCACGAACGTGTTCGCTCCCACTAGCACCGCGCCGTTGAGCGCATCGGTCTCCGCGACGAGCTTGTCGTCCATCCACTCGTGCTTGGTGGCACCGGCTGCGCCGTCGTGGTTGATCAATCCCAGCAGCGACGGCTCGCTCTGCATCACGATGGAGAGGGCATCGGCGAGGTCGCGCTTGACCTGCGCATAGGAATAGGAATGGTCCATCAGTTACCTCCCGCAGTGCGCTGCAGCTTGAGCACCTCGCCGACATTGCCTGCCTTCTTGGCGTCGGCGAGCTTGGATTCGTGGCTGTCACCCCCGCTGGCGCCTGCCCCGGAGCCCTGCTTGCCGCTCGCCGCAGCCAGGTACGGCTTCTCCTCGAGGAGCGCTTTCACCGCTTCGCCCGGGGGCTTGCCGCCGATGGTGACCGTGCCGTCCTGGTCGACCGATGCCGCGCCGCCCAAGAGCGTGTGCACAAGGCCGACGTCGATCGCCCCGGCCTGGCTCGCCGCCCCCACGATGGCGACCTTCGCCCGCTCTTGGTTAAGGAGCGTCTGACTCTCCGCTGCCTTTGCCTCGGCGGCGTCCGCCTTCTTCTGTGCAGCCTCCGCCAGTTCCCTATACTTACCCTGATCCTCCAACGCCTTCGCCTCGGCCTGCTCGGCCTGGGCCTTGAGCGCGTCCAGGGAGTCAACGCCGGCGATGCCCTTGAGCTGCTCGTTGAATCCCGCGAGCGCGTTTGCGGCCGCCTCGGCCTTCACGGCCTCCAGGTCCGTTGGAGGAGAAGCAGGTGGAGTGTTGGGGGGCGGGTTCTCGCCGCCGGGCTTTGCGCCCTTATCGGCGTTCGGATCGTCTGCCATGCTGGCCTCCGCGGTGGCTGGCTGTGTGCAGGTCGGCGCGGGGCGATATCCAGAATCTGAGTAGCACACTACTTAACGATTCTGACTATTACACCGTTATGCGAAGCGAAACATCAAATATGCCTTCATCTAATCTATTGTCAACGCGCATTAAGTGGGCCAATTCGGTAGTCGCGAACGTTCATGCGAAAGTACTCAAATCAGTCGAACAACATCCAGACCTTGCGGAACAACAAGAATGGCTTATATTGCGTAACATGTATGAGCGCTCTCACGAACATACCGAAGGGGCCGTAAGCTGTCTTACAATGGGAAACGTCGCATCCGCCGAGGCGCTTTGCCGTACGTCATTAGAGTCATCCGTTACGCTATATTACGTTAGCGTAAACGACATTATTCCTGCCGTGGCCGGTTACTTCCAGCGCTATATCGACTCTGAGAAAGAGCAGAATAGAAAATGGCACAACTCAATTGAGGCATCGGTGTTCGACGATGCGGTGAAATCAGCTCATCGCGCAGAATTGGCAAAAAAGGATTCAGCACTTGAACAATACGAAAGGGAACTAGGCGCCTGGCTCCACCAAACCAGCAACGTTTCTTTAGCCACATCTCCGCAATGGCCCAACATTTTTGATCGCTTCAAAGAAATAGGAAAGGAACTAAGCTATCGTACCGTTTACGCCGCACTTTGTTCACAATCGCACGCTGATGCAGAGGACATTCTTAACCACCTAATGTCGAGGTTGATTCCCTCTAACACCTTTGACCGCGATCAATACCATAAAATGTTACAGCGAGAAAATGCTTGGTTTTCTTCCTTCATGGTCGTTATTGCGATCAAGGAATATATAGAAGCAACAGCGATGTTTCTTGGTAAATTTAATATCTGTCCGCTCCAATACTTCCAAACTTTGAATATGGAGGCTCAAGGTGTCAAAGCTTCTTTAGTAGATGAACAAGACAAATTCATAACCGGAGCAATACACGCCTAACACGCGGGTAAAGCTGACCGCCTACTGCGCATCGAGCTCGGAGCAATTCTGAACCACCTTGCCAGCGCAGTAGGTGGTCAGCTTACCCGTGACGTTAGCCGCAGAGCGGGCGGGGGATCATCAAATGTCAAAGCATGAAGCACTTTCACAGACTGACTTCGGGCAACGTGTTGCTGAAGATGAGGTCGATGCACTCTCGAGTTATTTCGTAGAAACAGACAACTGGAGGCGGCTGTACTCGGGCGACATTGACGTCATCTACGGTCCAAAAGGATCTGGAAAGAGCGCGCTATATTCGTTGCTTGTTGCCCGTTCAAATGATCTTTTTGATCGAAATATCCTACTTGTCCCGGCGGAAAAGCCGCGGGGGACACCCGCATTTCGAGACCTAGTCACAGACCCACCAGCAAGCGAAGCGGAATTTACTAATCTTTGGAAGCTTTTTTTCTTGTCACTCTTATGCGGAACATTCGAGGATTATGGAATCGATAACGCAGAATCGAAACACATTCATGCGCAACTTGCCGCCGGAGGATTAATCAAGGGAAAGAAGTCTCTTCAGGCGCTCGTTCAAACTGTATTTGGTTACGTAAAGAGGCTACTTCGTCCGGAAGCAGTAGAGGGACAGGTGTCTCTCGATCCGAACACACAACTTCCAACTGGATTTGGTGGAAAAATCATTTTCGGAGAACCAACGGAGGGCGCTCGGGCTGCCGGTGTTGAGTCCGTAGATAACCTCCTAGAGACAGCTGATTCGGCACTTCGCTCATATTCAAAGTACAATGTTTGGATTCTGCTCGACCGTTTAGATGTAGCATTCGTCGAAAGCGCCGAACTGGAACAGAATGCTCTTCGCGCACTCTTTCGCGTCTATCTGGATCTACTAGATTTCGAGCACATTAAACTAAAGATATTTTTGCGGACAGACATCTGGAACCGTATTACACACGGAGGATTCC
>JAYEJW010000030.1:0-3760 GCA_034716535.1 Pseudomonadota bacterium | reverse complement strand
AGAGCGTCGCCGCCTCCTGGTTGTTGGGGTACTCATAGACATCGGTCTCGCCCGGCAGGATGGTGTACTCGGGCTGGCCGTCGAAACGCGCCGGCAGGTGCCCGCCGTGCAGGTGGGTGACGATGCGTGCGCTGTCCCCATAGTAATTCGGACCGTGCGAGCACTCGTCCACCTCCAGCAGGTGGCTGCCCCGGTTGCCGCGCGCCGTCGGCAGGTTGTTGGCATAGGTGACCTCGATGGGCTGGCCGGACCGGGCCTCGATGGTGAAGCTGGGGTAGGCGCCGTTGTAGGTCCACACATCGGTGGCAGGCAGCTCGCTGTGCAGCTGCTGGCTGGCAGCCACCACCTCGACACTGTACTGCGGCCACCCCTGGGCATTGGTACCGGTGGGTGCCAGCGCGGGCGGGATCGGCAGGGCATCCACGAAGGGGGTCAGGCCGCAGTCGACCTGGTTGTCGGAGCAGGCGCTGGCCTCCCCCTGGAAGACACCGCCGCTGGCCTCGCAGCTGGTCCGGTCGACGGCGTCCGAGCAGGACTCGTCCTGGTTGCAGCAGGCCCCCACCGGCTGCGGGCACTGGTTGGGTGAGCAGGAGGTGACACCGAGCAGCGTGGTACCCGTGCAGTCCCCCGAACCCTCGACGGTCAGGGAACAGCTGCCATCGGTCTGGCAGCAGGCCTCGACGGTCCCGGCCGGGTTGAAGTCCACCGACAGCACCGGTGGCGCTCCCCCCTCGCGGCTGTTGAAGCGGCGGGTGGTGGAGGCGCGGCCCTCGTCGCCGACGACGATCCAGCCGTTGTTGCTGCCCGGGTTGTCAAGCCAGCCCTGGACATCGATGACCATAGCCGGGTTGGCGGCACTGTCCCAGGTACCCAGGCCGCGGATCGGAATCAGCGCGCTGGCGCTCTCGCCTCCGAAATCGCCTCCTAGGGACGTCCAGGACACCTGCTGAAACTGGGCGTCCAGCCAGGTGGCATCTCCCGGGTCGGCCGGAGCGCCTTGCCCCCCGCCACGAATAGCTCTGCAGTCCACGACGCCTTCGCCCCACAGCTGGGTGAGCGGAGACAGGGTCATGGTGGCGTCCTGGTTGTCGCCGGAACGGTTGACATCCACCGTCAGGGTGACGCCGTTGATGGTGGATCCGGGCGGAATGGAGCCCGCGATATCGAACTTGAGCAGCGCCCGGCGGAGGAATCCGTCGTTGGTCACGCCGGAGAATAGATCGATTCCGGCACCGCAGCTGTTGTCCTCGAATACCTCACCGCTCACAGGGTCGGTACCCTGGTAGATGGTTGTGTCGTTGATGGGATTGATCGTGACCAGTGCAGCTTGTGCCACAATCACCCAGGAGAGAGACAGGCCGGCGCAGGCAATGAAAAAACGCCGCCGGGCCCGAGAGGCCAGGGTAGTCATCCGATTCCTCCTCCCCGCAACGGTGGTTGCCTCGCGCGCGCCGCGAGCGAGCTACGGGGTCATTTGCTTGCAGCCGTCGAAAAATGGCGGTGCGTCCCTGCACCGCAGAATCTGTCGCCTCTTGCGACAGCCCCTTCGGTGGGGAGAGTCGATGCCGTTTCCCCAAAACGCGGCACGAACAAGGAAACGTCATCTTTCCCAAATCTCTCCGTAACCGTTCCCTAACGGGCTCGAAACAAGGCGCAAGTATCCTTTGCGCAACTTCGTGATGACGTCGAGGGTGGGTAATGGGTGCGACAGCACCGGTGTTGCCGGTCAGGCGCGGAAACCGTCTTGTCGTGGAGCTGGCTGCAGGTCCAGAGGACGTCCGGGCTGCCCAGGCTCTGCGCTACAAGGTCTTCGGCGAGGAGATGGGTGCCAGGCTCCAGGGGAGCGAGTTTTGTCTGGACGCGGATGAATTTGACCCCTATTGCCAGCACCTGTTGGTGCGTGAATCCGAAACCGGGAACGTGGTGGGCTGCACACGCATCCTCACTGATGAGAACGCACGGCGCATCGGACGCTTCTACTCGGATGGCGAGTTTCAGTTGGGAGCCATTCGGGCGTTGCGTGGCCGAATGCTGGAGGTGGGCCGCACCTGCATCGCCCCCGAGTATCGGCAGGGAGCCGGCATCGCGGTACTCTGGTCCGGCCTTGCCGGCTTCATTAACCTGCACGGATTCGACTACCTGTTTGGCTCTGCCAGCGTGCCGCTGGGTGAGCAGGACACGCAAGCGGCGGCGATCATGAATCGCCTGCGCCGCCAGGCCATGGCAGCGCCCGAGATCCGGGTCACGCCGCGGGTGCCGCTCGTCAAGTCCCACGTGCCGGACGCCGTGCTCGATGCCCCCTTGCCTGCGCTGCTCAAGGCCTATGTCCGGCTGGGTGCCAAGGCCTGCGGCGAGCCTTGCCGCGACGCGAACTTCGGTGTCGCCGACGTGCTCATGCTGCTCGACGTGAATGAGCTCAATCCGGCCTACTCCCGTCACTTCCTGAAGCGCGTCGCCAATCATGTTTCCTGGCTAGACATTCCGGTCATCGGTGCCCAGGCTCGGATCGGTTTTCTGTCGAAGACCGAGGTCAAGGACTGGCCCCTCATCGGCTGGATGGCGGAGATCGCCGACACCCTTTTCATTGCCCGTGGCGCCAACCAGACGGGAGCCGTCATCCCGCACATCGCGGAGCGTGTGCGCTTCGGCAGGCGCTTGGTGATCTTCCCCGAGGGTACCACCACCGACGGGGCGCGCCTGCAGCGCTTCCACCCCCGGCTGTTGGCCGCCGGCCAGCTGAGCGGGGTGCGGGTCCAGCCGGTCGCCCTGCGTTACGGGACGAGCGCAGCTCCGGACCCGGTCGCCCCTTTCGTCGGCGATGACGCGCTGCTAACCCATCTGGCGCGGTTGGTGTGCCATCCGGGTCTGCGGGTGCGCATTCACTTCCTTCCGCCGCTGGACGGCCGCGCGCTGTCACGCGGGCGTATCTCCGAGCACTGCCGCTTGGCCATCGCGAGGGACTTAGGTATCGAGACCTCGGCCCACCTCTCGCCTCCGACCAACCCCGCGGCGGTGGAACCGCTTGTGTCGTCACCCTCCGCCTCGCTTGTCGAAGCCACGTGAGCGGGAAAGCTACGGTGCGGAAAGGACCCAAACGCAACCTCCTGCAGGTGAGCCTGGTCACCGAGACCTATCCACCCGAGATCAACGGCGTGGCCAACACGATGCGTCACCTGGTGGAAGGGTTGGAGCAAAGGGACCATCGGATCCACCTGATTAGTCCCCGCCAGCTCGGGGAACGATCGGCGAAGCGAAGAGTCGGACGGCCTGAGAGTCTGGTGCCAGCCCTGCCCATCCCTGGCTATCGCGGTCTGCGTTTCGGCCTGCCGGTCTATTGGCGTCTACGGCGAATGTGGCGCACGCCCCCCCCGGACGCAGTCTACATCGCGACCCAGGGGCCCCTCGGTCACGCGACCCTGACTGCCGCCCGCACCACCGGCATCCCAACCCTGACCGGATTCCATACCCAGTTCCACCTGTACAGCAGCCGTTACAGGCTGGGTCTGCTAACGCGCCGAATCATCGGGACCTTGCGGCGATTCCACAACCGTTCAGACGCGACCCTGGTCCCCACCAAGGAGTTGCGCAGCGAGCTGATCGACCTGGGATTCCAGAACGTCCACGTTTTCAGCCGAGGCGTGGATACGGAGCTGTTCGACCCAAGCAGGCGCAGCGAAGACCTGCGCCGAAGCTGGGGCTGTCCGCCCGCTGGGCTGGTGGTGGTCTACGTCGGCCGGCTGGCGGCGGAGAAGAACCTGGA
>JAYEJW010000029.1:0-3763 GCA_034716535.1 Pseudomonadota bacterium | reverse complement strand
CTGGGACCGGCACGAGTCTCCTCCCGGCTTCATCGCCCAGCTGATGCAGTCCGCGGGTGTACCGATCGACCGCTACTCCTTCGAGACCGTCGAGACCATGAAGGACCGCGCGGAGATCTGGGGGTGGAAGCGCGAGCTGCAGGTCGCGCGTGCACGCCTCGCCGGCGCGACCGAAGCGCAGGCGCAGGCCAGCGTGCCCAAGGTCGATCTGAAGGTTTTGGACGTGAGCTTCGATGCCATTCCCGACCGAGAGGAACGCGAATATTTCTTGAATCTTCCTACGTCCTTCGTGTTGCCGGCCGAGGCCGTCGACCGGCTGCGCGATGTCGCGGGCCGGCTGCTTCGTCGATCGCCCGACTATGCGTTGATGGTGAGTGCGCTCGGTGGGAGGCCGGAGAAGTAGTCTCACAACGCCAACGATGAGCCCCTATCGAAGGCGCTTCTCGCTGCGCGGCATCCATACGGGAGCCTTCAGCCGGCGTCCCATTGCTCGCAGTGGTCGCCACGCAGGTGCCTTTCGGTGACCTGATCAAGTGGATCGTTGGCACTATTCTCTAGCTGCGGGGCAGTGCGACACCAGTGCTCGCCCCGCGCACGAGACGATCCCGGACGGTGGCGACACCGATGTGTCCCGGTGTCAACGGCATGGGGCTTCAGGGTCCGCAGTTGTGGCCAAACCTGCCGCTCGCCTTGAGCAGTCTACGGTCAGCAATTGATTGTGCCCCCCGTTGAAGCTGTCAGCATTTGATTTCCGCTTACAGCGTTCAGCCGTCGCTCGGCGAGGTGACGCTGGCCGGCAGCTCTTGGTCGTGAACAGCTGATTCAGCAACGGGCTGCCATGGCCTCTCAGCTGTCGATCGAACCAGCGATTGGCGTCTGTTGCCCGATTTGTGTGTTTCCCGGTGGCGCAGACCAGCGCACTGGCGAGCTGTATTCGCGTCGGCTCATGCGGCGGCTCATGACAGCATCGCTCTTATTGCGCCCGGTCAGCGGTGGCGGAAGAACTTATGGCCCTCGTAGCTCAAGACTGCCCCGTCGGGCAGGATCTCCTCGACGGTGATGTCTTCGCGAGTACGTTCCCCCTGTTTGGTCCTTAGGCCGTTGATCAGGACGAAGCGTTTGGCGGAATCCTTGTCGTAGACGTGCACCTTCATTAGAAACGCGGGAAGCCGTTGTTCCACTTCCCGCGGCAAACGCAGGTCTTCAGGCGCAACATCGGCCTGTTGTTCGGGTTTTGCAGCATCGCCGGACTCTTCGGCGCGCACTTCATTCTTGAAGGCCTCGATGTCCGCTCGGAGGTCGTCGGGAACCAATTTGGACTTTGGAGCGTCCGGAAGCTTGACGTCGGGCTCGCTCGGCGACTCCGGCGCATCCTTTGCCCCAACGGATACCGGATCCGACTGCGCCGCCGCAGGACTCGATTCGGCGGAGGCCTCCCTCGCTTGGGCTTCCGCGGACGTCTCGAGAGGCGGCTCGGTTTCCGACTGCGTTGGAGACAACGGCGGCGCGGCGGTGTCTGTCTTCCCTTGCTGTTGATCCGGTGGCGCCGTGGGTGGCGGTACCAGCTCTTCCACCAGTTGCGCAGTTTCCGGTGCGGCCTGTCGATCCCGCAGCGCCGCGTAAAGGGCGATGATCACCGCCAGCATCGCCAGCCCCACGGCCAACAGAATCCAAGGGCTCGAGCGCCTGTCCTCTTCCGCGCTGGGGAAGAGATTGGTGTCCAGTGAGGGGACCTGGCCGAGCTCACGCTCCTGTTGAGACCGCTTCAGTGCTTCCAGGATGTAGGACATGGCGATCAGGGTACCGAAATGAGCCGGGGAAGCTCGGGCATAGCCACGATGTTGTGGAGCCGAATCAGGGTACGAGGACCGGCGATGCCATCGATCTTCAACCCCTCCCGCTCCTGAAAGCGCCGCACGGAGTCCCGGAGCCCATCATCGAAGAAGCCGGAGTCCGTGTTTCCCGACGATAGATCCGGGACCTGGGAGAGGAGCTTGCGCAGCCATCGAACCGACTCACCGGATGCGCCGGGTCCGATCACACTGTGACCCGTCGGCGGCGGCTGCCAGACGACGAGATACTCTCCGAGCCACTGATCGTCGATGCTCGACACCGGCAGCAGCGCATCGCCATCGGGCTGGTCCAAGGTGACGCGCTCCTTGTCCAACGCTCCGAGCACCGCGTACCCGTCGTTGCCCTCGGCGTCCTGGAGCCGCAGGAGGGCTGGACGGTCGAAGAAGCGCAAACCCTTCCAGCCGCCCTGATCGTACTCGCATCGCAGGCCGAAGGAGGCCACGCGCTCGCATGGATCAGCCTCCCCGACGTCTCCGAGCTCGACGCCCCAGCGCCGCAACAGCACCTTCATGGCCAAGGTCCGGTCCATCGTCAGCTCATCCAGATCCACCGGGTTATCCGGCGCTTCCTCGGTCAATCCCGCCAAGGCGACAACGGCCTCCGCTTCTTCGGTCTCCACCTCCGGCTCCGGCTCCACAGGCTCAACCAAATCCGGGCTTGGCGGGAACCAGCGAGCGAGAAAGTCCGGGATCGGCGGATCTTCCATCCGGGCAAGCCAAGCGTGTGTCAGCCAACCGGCAGCGAGCGCGAGAACCAAAGCCGCCGCAACGGCTGTGGTCCGAGCGGCCGTCCGGCCGGCGCCTCCTTTCTTCCAGGCGGCAGCGTCCTTCACCTCATGCGCCGCCTTCGTGACGATCTGCTTAGTCACCAGCGGGCTGCGCGTGACGCAAGCCCCGAGCAGGGAGCGGTCGCAAAGGATGTTGATCAGCCGGGGCACACCCCCCGAGAGCGCGTGAATGCGGCGCAGTGCGGCCGGGGTGAACAGTTGCCGCTCCACGCCCGCGACTGCGATACGATGGCGAACATATTCTGCTGTTTCCCGGGCGTGGAAGGGCCGCAGATGATAACGCGCGGTTATGCGTTGGTTGAGCTGGCGCAGCCCTTCCCGCTGCAATAACGTACGCAGCTCCGGCTGGCCCACCAGGAAGATCTGGAGGAGCTTGTGCTTCGTGGTCTCCAGGTTGGTGAGCAGGCGAATCTGCTCCAACACCTTGGGCCGCAGATTCTGTGCCTCATCGATCATGAGTACCGGGCGCCGGCCGTTGGCGTGGGCCTCGAGCAGGTACTCGTTGATACGGTCCACCAGACGCTTGACGGTACGCTCTTCCTCCGGCACGGCAATGTGGAACTCCTGGCACACCGCACGCAGGAGCTCGGTCACAGTCATGGCCGGATTGAGGATGAGCGCAACGTCCACCCCGTCGGGCAATTGCTCCAGGAAGGCGCGGCACACGGTGGTCTTTCCCGTCCCTACTTCGCCCGTCAGCAGGACGAAGCCGCCGCTCTCTCCAGCCCCGTAGAGCAGATGAGCCAAGGCCTCGCGGTGCTGTTCGCTCAGAAACAGGTACTGCGGGTCCGGGGTAATGGAGAATGTCGGCTCCTTGAGGCCGAAGTATTGGGGATACACGGTACAGGATTCGGCTACTGCCATTCCTGGGTTGGAGAAAAGTGGCTCCGCGCGCATCGCCTTCTACAAGATGGATGCACGTGCCGCTGCCGCCCGATAAACGCTGCAGGTTATGCGCGGGCGCCCACGCCGTCAAGCAAACTCCGCCGGTTCGTCAGGGCAAATCTGTTCTAACCCCCCTCACCGCGCGGGAGAGGTGATCGCGGAACGGAATTGCCGGTCATGCGCAGATAGTCGAAGACACGCCGAACATTACGGGCGAGCTTGTCGATAGTGGCGGCG
>JAYEJW010000028.1:0-3785 GCA_034716535.1 Pseudomonadota bacterium | reverse complement strand
TCCCCAAGGACTGCCCTGCTGGGAGATTCAGGGCGGAGTGGACGCGCTCGGGGACATCCGCTTCTGGAGTGAGTACGACGCCGTCCTCGAGGGCTTCATCGACTTCTACCGGACTTTCTTCAGCCAGGTCTCCACCCGCAACGCGCCCCTCCTGCCGGATGCGTACTTCCCGAAGCAGGTGGAAAGCATCCTGCTGTTCAACAACGACTTTCTGAAAACGGCCAAGAAGGTGCGGGACCGCTGCATCACCGACGCCGCCTACGCCAACTCGATCCGCTGGCAGCCCGCCTTCAAGCAGCTCATCTACCGCAACGACGACGGCAAGCTCATCGTCACCATCAGCCAGAATTCCATCGGCAATGCCATCACGGAGCTGCTCGGCGTGGTGGTCAAGCGCGTGCCGGATGCGGAGGGCTACGAGGTCTTCGAACCCCGTCTGATCGAAAGACTGCTGGAAGTCCGAAAGCGCCTCATCGAGGCCGATCTGGGGGACGGTATCGAAACGGCCTACTGGGCGGCGAATTAAACGAGCCACTTGGGTGACCGGTGTTCGTACTCGGTTTGTCTTGGCGAATCTCATCGAGCTCAATCCCACACTATCTCGCCATTCTGATCTATCGGCGTCCGTTTGCACTGGAAAGTTCGACGTTCTTCCCCGAGCTATGCGGTTCTTTTCAACCACGAAGGTCAGTCAGCCCGCGCGCTGATTCCATGGCAAGCGCCCCTTGGGCAATCGGCCCAGGGAGCCTTCTCCTGGAAGTGCTCCACCATGTGGTCGGAGAAGACCCGCACGCGTCGCGAGAGGTAGCGCCCGGGAGGGTAAACCAGAAACATGCCCGCCGAATCCACGTGGTAGCGGGCAAGGATGACTTCGAGACGGCTATCGCGAATCCCCTCGTGGGCGATGAAGACGGGCAGTAGCGCGATGCCCAGTCCGGCGGTGCAGGCCTGCACGATGTGATCGCCATTGTTGGCGGCCAGAGAGAACTGCGGGCGCGCCTGATGTATGCGGCCGTTTTCATCCTTGAAACGCCAGATCGCACCCCGCTTGGCCAGGGTGTACCGCAGGGCCTTGTGTTCGCCAAGCGTCTCGGGGGTCTCGGGCCGACCGTGTTCGGCCAGATAGGCCGGACTGGCAACGCAGACCATGTCGATCATGGTCAGGCGCTTGGCCACCAGGGTGGAGTCGGCCAGCTTGCCGATCCGTACGGCCAGATCGAATCCTTGATCCACCAGGTCCACCTCGCGATCGCTCAGATCCACTTCGAGCGGCACATCCGGATGCGCCCGCGCGAACTCGGCCACCACCGGGCCCAGATAACGCAGGCCGAAGCTGAGCGGCGTGGAGATCTTCAAGGGGCCGGAAAGCCGGGTGCCCTCGGCCGAGACCATCTGCTCGGCCTCATCCCAGTCCGCCAGGAGCTGGACGGCCCGCTCGTGCAGGACACGCCCCGGCTCGGTGAGGTTGAGCCGGCGTGTGGTGCGGTTGAGCAGGCGCACACCCAGGCGTGCCTCCAGATCGGCCACGCGCCGGCTGACGGCGGACTTGGCGATGTCCAGCCGCTCAGCGGCGGCGCTGAAACTGCCGTGCTCCACCACGGCGACCAGGGCCGTAAGCTCGTCGAATCGATTCAAAACTGTTGCCAATTCCGGAACAATGATTTCTTGGTATAGCTATTTATCCAGCTCAATGCAACACCCACACTTGTCTCCAATGATCGGAACCGCCGATCCGAACCGCGTACCCGGCGAATGCGTCGCAGCGGCTCACGAATTGCAATAGACATGAGGAGAACCGAATCATGAACATTCTTCGTATCGATGGTAGCGCCCGCTTCGAGGGTTCCGTCACGCGCCAGCTGGCCGATGCGGTGATCGGCCGCCTGCGGGCTGAATACCCGGATGCCCATGTTACCCAGCGCGAGCTGTCCGATGGGTTACCCCTGGTCGACGAGGACTGGGTGAACGCCAACTTCGCCGATCCCGCGGAGCGCAGCGTCGAACAACGCGCCGTGCTGGCCCTGTCCGAGCGGTTGGTGGAAGAGCTCAAGGCCGCCGAGGTGATCGTCATCGCGGCGCCCATCTACAACTTCGGGGTGCCGGCGGCGGTCAAGGCATGGGTGGATTTGATCTGCCGCGCCCGAGAGACCTTCAGATACTCGGAGGACGGCCCCGTGGGCCTGCTCGAAGACCGGCCGGTATACCTGGTCACCGCCTCTGGCGGCACCCCCATCGGCAGCGAGATCGACTTCGCCACCGGTTACCTGCGCCACATCTTCGGTTTCATCGGCATCAGCGACGTACGAGTGGTCGAGGCCGGACAGCTAATGGCAGATGCCGAGCAGGCTATCGGCCGGGCGCACGATCAAATCAACGCCGCCATTGCGATGGTGGCCTAGGAGAATCCATCATGAGCGCAATGCAAAACATCGCATCCCGGTCCATCGATCGAGAGGTGAGCAAGGTGATCGCGGGCGTCGCGGCCACTGACGGCGCGGGTGTGGAGCTGACCCGCGTGATCGGCTCCCCGCAGTTGAACATGCTGGATCCCTTCCTGTTGCTCGACCGTTTTTCCAGCGACAAGCCGGACGACTACATCGCCGGTTTCCCGCCGCATCCCCATCGCGGCTTCGAGACCGTCACTTACCTGCTCCACGGGCGCATGCGGCACAAGGACAGCGCCGGCCATGAAGGCGTCATCGAAGCGGGTGGGGTGCAGTGGATGACCGCCGGCAGGGGCGTGATCCACTCGGAGATGCCCGAGCAGGAAGACGGCCTGCTCGCGGGCTTCCAGCTGTGGATCAACTTGCCCGCCGCCAACAAGATGGATTCCGCCGCCTACCAGGAATACGGCCGCGATCGAATCCCGGTCGAATTCCGGGAAGGCGGCGTGGAGGTTCGGGTGGTGGCCGGCACCACATCCCAGGGCACCCGGGGCCCGGTGATACAGCCTCTGACCGATCCGCTCTATCTGGATGCGAGCCTCCCGTCCGGGGGGGTGTTCGCCGAGGCGTTGCCCGACGGCCACAACGCCTTTATCTTTGTCATCGAAGGGCGGACCATGATCGGCGGGCATGTGCTGGAACGCGAGCAACTCGCCGTGCTGACCCATGGCAGAGCCGCGACCGTCGCCGTCGGTGACGAAGGAGCCCGCTTCCTGCTGGTGGCTGGCAGGCCGTTGCAGGAACCAGTCGCCAGAGGCGGGCCCTTCGTGATGAATACGCGGGACGAGATCCAGCAGGCATTCGCCGACTACAACCGTGGCACCTTCGCCTGAACCCGCTTGTTCCGCCGGTTGGGTGCGACCTGAAGACGGGATGCGTTCATGCTCACTGGTTACTCCGGTGCGTCCGATTTCTAAAGCGGTATGTCCGTTCTTGGGACACGCGGCGTAACAACGCTGCCCGATGGAAATCGGAGGAGGCACAGCCCTCCCAACATCGGTTGTAAGACTCAGCGTGTAGAGTCGCTTCGCTTATCTAGCCGGTTTGCGCCGCTGGGCGGTTGTCTGTTCCCCTCCTTCGTAACTTCCGGAAGGTTTTACACGCCCTCGGGACAAAGCTGCCGTGAGCTGGTCCCGTGGGGTCCCGCATCGGTGAGTCGGACCAAAAGCGGCCAACTCCGGCGCGGCGAACCGGCTAGTGTCAACGACAGCATCACGCTGATACCGGACGTAGTCTTCGGTCGGAAAACACACGGTTTCCCCGGTCCCCAGGGACTTTGTGCGTCACCGATTGCAGCGTCAGCAATCTAGTCGACAACGGACACACCAGGGGCCGGTCGTT
>JAYEJW010000027.1:0-3791 GCA_034716535.1 Pseudomonadota bacterium | reverse complement strand
CAATTCCCCGCCCAAAAGATAGCTGACCACCGGCTGACCGGCGGCGATGCTGCCGACGCCCGCGCCGGTCAGTGCGTCCAGAAGAGGGGAGGTTCCGAAAAGGCCCATTTCCTGCAGTCGCGGCAGGAACTGGGACAGGAGACTCATCAACAGGAGCACGCCGAGCAACAGGGGCAGCATGGCCAGAAGCGATCGAAGGGCTTGCCGGGCCGCCTGTCGTAGGCGCGGTGCCGCGATACGTTGCGTCATAGTACCTGGAGTCTGAAGCGGCCTACTGCCAGCGGATACCTAGACGAGCAAGCGGGAGTTTACTCGACCGTTTCCCTTCGCCCGGTCGAAGCATGCTGACGCGCAGGTCCGAAATCGGCCCGCGGCGCAAGAAAAACGGCGCCAGTCTATCATCCGTCAGTCCGCTTCGGGACCCGGGATATACCGGCCCCGGTGACCCGATGCTCTGGAAAGGTCGTGACGGCCATTATGCCCCCGGCCTGATCAGTCCGCCGAGCCATCTGGCTTCCAGAACGTCCGTCAGCATGGCCCGCACGCCGCCCGCGCTGTCGAGTGCGAGAGCTTGTTTCCACAGATCCCGCGCGGCGCCCCTGGAGAAGGCGCGGATCAGGTGCTTCACGCGGGGGATACCGCCGGCGGACAGGCTCAGGCTATCGACCCCGAGACCGAGCAGCAATAGCGCACCGAGCGTATCGCCGGCCAGCTCACCGCAGACGCCGACCGGGATGCCCTGGCGCGCAGCGCCCTCCGCCGCCATACCGATCGCCGTCAGCACGGCCGGGGTCAGCGGATCGCAGAGGCTGCCAAGGGCGGCATTGGTGCGGTCGGCGGCAAGGATATATTGTGTCAGGTCGTTGGTGCCGATGGAGACGAACGCGGCCTGGGCCGCGAGGGCGTCGATGCGCAGCACCGCCGCCGGCACCTCGACCATAATCCCAACGGGCGGCAGCATGCTTGGCCGTCCAGCGATCTCTAGATCTCGGTGTGCGCGATCGATCAATTCTCGCGTCTCACGGATCTCCGCACCCAGGGTGACCATCGGCAGCATCAACCGCAGGTTGCCGAGCCCCGCGTTGGCGCGGAGCAGGGCACGCAGTTGGGAGAGGAACATCTCGGGATGCGCCAGGCAGAGCCGGATGCCTCGCTGGCCGAGGGCCGGATTGGATTCCGCTTGCGGTAGGTAGGGCAGGGGCTTATCGCCACCCGCGTCGAGCGTGCGTATGTTCACCGGGTGCGGCGCGAAGGTCTCGAGCAGCTCCCGGTAGATGTTGTACTGCGTGTCCTCGTCAGGGATGTCGTCGTGCAGCAGGAACGGAAACTCGGTGCGGAACAGGCCGACCCCCTCCGCGCCCCGCTCCCGCGCCCTGGGGATCTCGCTCAGCAGCGAGATGTTGGCCTGCAGCGCGATGGGGACACCGTCGAGTGTTCGCGCCGGGAGGTCATACTCGGCCGCGAAGCCCTCGACGAGCCGCGTCTCTTCGCGCTGCAGCCGCTGGAACTCTGCGCGCACCTCCGGGGTCGGGTCCAGGATTACCCGGCCGCGGTAACCGTCCAGGATCACCTCGCGGCCGTCGCCCTGGTCGAGCCGTAGCCCTTCGACACCCACGACCGCCGGGATACCAAGCGCGCGAGCGACGATCACGCCGTGAGACAGGGTCGAGCCCCCCGTGCAGACCAACCCGGCCAGGCGCTCGCTGGGGATCCCGGTGATACACGCGAGGCCCAGACCTTTGCCCAGCAGCACGGTCTGCTCGAGGGGTATCTCGGGTGCGCTCCCCCGCGGGAGCAGACGCAACAGGATGCGTCGCCCGACGGCGCGGATGTCCTCGGCACGGGCACGCAGGTAGGCGTCCTCCATGGCCTCGAAGTTGCGTGCCATGCTCTGGACGGTGTCGCACAACGCGGCCGGGGCCCACTGTCCCCCGCGGATGCGCCGGACCGCCTCTTCCATCAGGTGGGGATCGGCGAGAATCATCTCGTAGACGCCGTACAGCGTCCCAACCTCGTCTGGCAGCCGGGTGGCCATCTCCGCGCCGCTGTCGCGGAGCTCCGCGTGGACCGCGCTCATCGCCGCTTCAAGCGCATCTAGTTCCGCGTCTGGGTCCGTAGCAGCCCTGTCCGGAACGTCCTCCAGCGAGGCGGCGGAGGCCGGAGCGAACAGCATCCCCACCGCCACGCCTGGCGAGGCCGGTGTTCCGACGTACAGTACCTGGCTTCGCCCTTCGCCTGGCGGAGACCTCCTATTCCGGTTGCCGTCGAGCCTCGGCGACATGGCCTGTTCCTCCTGCTGACTACAGAGCGTATCGATCCACTGCCGCCACGGATCACCCGTGTCGATCCGCGCCCAACCCTCCATGAAACAACTGCTTTCATGGCCTTCGGGAGGCACTTGAGCCCTGAGGTGTTAGTCCAACATATTTCCTGATCAAAGTACTCTGACAATTCTCAATGCGAAGTCCGCCGGGTGCTGCTTAAATGACGGCCATTCGGTGATCTTTACGCTGACCGCGGAAAGTTGAGCCGAACCGTTTCACAATCCATCTCCCAGGAGACTCTCACATGACCAAGAACGTCGGCGGTATCGACCGCATCCTTCGCATCCTAGCCGGCCTGGCCCTGATCGGCTGGGGTTTCTATGCGCAGAACTGGTGGGGCGCCATCGGTGCCGTGCCCCTGCTCACCGGCCTGATCGGCTGGTGCCCCATGTATCTGCCGTTGAAGCTCAGCACGAACAAAGCGTCCTGACAGTTTCGATCATTCCTCAGCTTGCAGGAGCATTACCCATGAACAAGATCCAGTTGCTGGACAAGTACCCCGTCTATGTCGAAGAGTTGGCCAAGGCAGACACGGAATGCGCATCGACCGACGATGTCATTGCCCGCCTACGCGAGCAGATCGAGGCCAAACCCCCCGCTTCACTGATCGGCGTCTTCGATCACTACGCCCACGTCGAAGGACAGCCGGAAGGAAAGATCGCCGGTGAGATCAAGGATAGCAAGCACATCCTTTTCTGCCTGAGTAACGCCATCCCCAACCCGCTGATCGCCGCAGTTCGGCCGCGTGCCATCTCGGTCGTCGAGCTCGACGAGAAATTCGTTATCAGCTATCTCGAGGCCCCCGTCGAGGCTCCGAATCAGGTCATGGCGGGCTGGATCGAGTCCTTGCGCAAGGGCTGATCCGAAACCGCGCCGAGGGATCGGTGTGATCGCGCAGACGATGGCGCCAGGCCTTTGCCCGGCGTTTTTTTACCCGCCGGAGCGCGTTGGATCCCCGCGATTTTTTCTCGCAAGATATGCGTCAGCCCGGACAACTTGTCTCGGAGCAAAGAAAACGCTACTTTGCGGAAGACGATCGCGCCCAGCTCCGCAGCAAGCATAGAATCCTTTCTGGAGTGAAGCTCCATCACGCCGCGCCGCATGGAGCGCAGGGGTATCTGCGTGCGGATCGCGAGCCTGCCCAGCGCTGCAGGTGATCGTAGAGCAATCCGTCCGAATTACTCGACGAAAGTGCACGGCGCCTTTCAGCCCTGGAACAGAAGCGGCTAGCGAACCGAGAGAAATCGCTTTCACGAAAGCACACGATCACCCATCGCAGAACGGGAGCTATCTATCATGTCAGAGGTTATAGGCCACAAGTCTTTCCAAGAAACGCTTTTGGGTAAGCGTTCAGACCCCGGTGTCGATCTGCCCCCAAAGACATAGTGCACTTTTATCCGGCGGTAGCTGGCAGAACCGGAGCGGGATTACCCCTGCGGCGCTCACGTAAGGTCTCGGCGATGTACA
>JAYEJW010000026.1:0-3810 GCA_034716535.1 Pseudomonadota bacterium | reverse complement strand
CCGATCCCCCTAAACCCAGGGCCTGGCGGCGCGCAGATTGAACAAGCTCGGCCCGCTCGCCCGCGCCTTCCGCGAGCAGTCTCGCGCATCCGTCCAGCAATTCATCCAGACTAGTTACGGCCAGCGGAGGGGTTGCAGGTATCCCTGCGTCGTCGAAGCGCCGCCACATCCCGGTCAGAGTGGCGGATTTCCCGAACCCGAAAGGACCTACAAGGGTTCCCCAGACGGGCCCCTCGCCCTTCGAAAGAGATGCAGAGATCCCATTCGCGATGGCCTCAGCTTCGGCGGGCAACCAAATAGCATGGGCACGTTGTCGATAATCCGACAAGAGACCGACCGGCCGCCTGATGGCCTGATCCGCTCCCGGGGTGTCGAAGATGGGCCGAGGCACCTCAGCGGCCGTGCTACCGGCTTCATCCAAATGCCTTTTCGTTGCCAACGTAACGCTCATACGGCTCTCCTTTGGTACTTCGCCACAACCTGGGGGGCTCTTCATCCAACAAAGCCAGCCCCATTTCCGGTTCGACAAATTGTTCTATCTCGTGACGGACTCGCTGGGTGGGAATCAGCATTGCCGCCCCCAAGTCAGCTATTGTCCCGTCGTCCAGGGTTAAGTCCCCTTTAGAAAGATACAAAGCCGTGTCTAGTACATCTCCGATAAGCGTCGGCGACGGAGGTGCGTCCGCAAGGGACAGATCACGAGACCCCCTATCGGTCAGCACCGGGGGATCGAGGGCCTCGAGCCATGCCTTAACGCCCCCTATGCTAGAACGACTGAAGGAAACGCGTTCGGTCGCAAACCGCGTCCGCGCCCGCTGAACGACCTCCATGACCAAGTCATCGGGAGATAGTCCCCCGGGGGCATGCTCGGTTAGTATCCGACAGACTTCCCGGTAGGACCACCGCGGATCTGCTGCGCTGCCCTTGTGTCCGAGGGCGTAAAGTCCATGTACCAAGGATACGAACCGACGCCGCCAGAGCCGATCGCCGAAAAGGCGCCGTCCCGGATCAGGTTCGTAACGAATGCCGTAACGACAAACCTCAATAAGACCCAGGTCGCTCAGAGACGCCAATACCTTGGAAAGGTCGCGGCGCTCCTTCAGCGGGGACGCCATGATCTCCAACGCATCTCGAACCTCAGAGTGAGCGACAAGGCCGTCTTCGCTCGCTACGGCCCGGATAGCCTCGTATAGGTCTAGAGCGGATGCCGGCGTGAAGTCGTGCCGTGTATGAAAGCGATGTGTCCCTTCTTTTGTCATCTCATTCGATTTCCGCAAGATCGCACACTGATTGATTAAGGTGCTCTACCATCTCCCGATAGACGATGGCGTTGTGCCACATCCGATAGAGCCGATCTGCCTGTAAGCGATCAAAATCCGCGCAGAACGGACAGGAATGGGACATCTGTTCCGCTAATCGATAGAAGCCTACGGCATCGAATCCAGCTCCGAGGGTAATCGATGACCCCCCATGAGTTACATTTCGCCTTGACGTAAATGGTAAGTAGACGTTTCCATAGCCCGCCGTGCGCTGCCAACCCGAACTGTCGAAGCTCGATGCACCGTAGCGTGTAAACTCGGAAACCACCGCGGGTGATCCCACGCCGAACAAATGTAGTGCCGGAACATTACACCGGCGATCCTTTGCCACTGAATCTCTAAGAAGGCTATCCACCTTCTTTAACCGCAGGCGGGCCTGTTCGGTTAGAAGATTGATTTCCTCACTACCCCCCTTGGTGTCAAAGCTGCCGAATCCGATCCTCTCGACCCCAGCATCCGCGTAGGCGTGGAAGCAATGCTCCAGCTGATCTGGTGAGTGTCCCTGCAATACGCCGAGAGCAACGGGCTTGAGTTGATCCGGAATACGTTCGAAGAATCGTACACCCTCTCGAGCCGTTACTAGTACCCGCTCCCAAACCTCGTCTGCTCCGATCTTGGAGGTAGGAACAAAGTCCGGAAGCACATACGTCTCCGCCCAGGTATGCCGCAGATAAAAATCCATGAGGGCGACATACAGGTCCTCATATCTAATCTTGCCCTGCTGAACAAAAAACCCCCCAGAATCAAAGACAACGCGAACACCCCATTCGTCATGTATATGACGAATGGCTGCAAAAGCACCGGGGTCACAAAACAATGGCGTGACGATACAAGACGTGAACGGGCGTTTGCCGGGATTTATTTGCTCCCAGAGCCGGACCAACCTGTTCAAGTCGTTTGTGGATGATGTGAATGACGCAACAAACTCCAGCTTCCTCGAAATCGGGAGCCGCTTACGCCACTGAATCAGACGCCGGGAACGACCAATTTCGCTAACGCGACCATGCGGTTGGTACCCTTTGCTCCGATAGAAGTCATTTGCAGCGAGGTCTATGGGACACTTAAGCCGAATCTCAAGGCTTCCGGCTCTAAGAGCGTTGGTTTCTAGCGCGCGAATGATCTCTGTCCCAACACCGCAGTTCGATTGTAGCACGCCGATTTCATACAGCGTAGTGATTCTGTCCCTTCGATGGTGGAATCGCGCGAACCCGATGGCATCATTATTCGCGCTCCTTGCAATCAACAACTCTTTTCTACGCAAACTCTCAGTAAATGCATTAATATTAATAAAACCTAGCTGACGCCGCATCGGATCTGCGATTCGCTTTATTTCTCCTACGCACGACACGGAGTCACAAAGAGTAACTCTTATGGTATTTTCTCTGGTTAAACTGGCGTGGGTGTCCAATCAGCCTCCTAAACCACTCCGTTTTTTGACCACGTCCCGCTCCAATCTGCCATAAATATTATCTAATGCCGCGAATACTGAGTCTCGAGTATCCGCCTTGATGCGCTCTATATCAGAGTTAATACGTTGTCCGTAACACGAAAACAAACCGCACAAAATATCACAAATCCTCTTGCACACTGGATGATCTGTCAACGACAATTCAAATCCGTAAGGACGGTAATCCATGTCGCCTCGCGGTGCCGCGCAGAGGTCTATGCATCCTGTATGCACTCGTCTAAATCTTTTTTCCATTAAGAGCTGCGCACACGGTTTTCCCGCTCGGCTTAAAGAGTTTACTTTCGTGCATGGTGAGAGTGTTGTGATCATTAAGGCATTCTGGCCAGGAACTCCGTACCTATTCTCGAACTCCTGTAGGACGTTGCGCTCTGCGTGAAGCCATCGTCTAGAAGGAGTACGCAAGCTTACGCCAAAAACCGGTTCGAATCTGGGATCGACGATTGCCGCAGCGACGATTCCTACCTCCGGGTTCTCCCACGTATCACGGAGGAGAAGTATGGCTTGTAGCAGCACATCGTCGGCGTGTATTTGGTTACTCATGTGCAATGAAATTTAGCCACATAACCTACTGTGAGTACCGATAGCACAAGCAGCGCTAGCATCACCCGATTTAGCAACAACGGACGTTGCGCCAACCATTCCCTTAAACTCGTTGAGTCCGTTTTCGGTCCACTCGGATCACCGTCTCCAGGGGGCAAAACTCCGAATCCATAAAGCGCCTGGAAATCAGAAACGATCCATGCAACCATGTAAACAAGAAATAACGAAATTTGAAACGACACAAACAACCAGAAAGCGAGATAACATTTAGGGGCGGCATCGAATGTATTGATTGCCAATTCGAACCCAGTGATCCAAGAGCTCAGCATGAAAGTTAATAGTACATATAATCGCCAATTCAACTTCCGTTTATCTTCACGCTCAGCGCGCTCAATTTCGGTTTCTTCATAAGCAAATCGGCTGCTCCACTCCGCATCTTTTCTCTGCTTGTTTAGATCCCGTAGGACCCTAAAATGATTGGCA
>JAYEJW010000025.1:0-17507 GCA_034716535.1 Pseudomonadota bacterium | reverse complement strand
GGGAAGGCGTCAAGGCCATCGCCCGCCGCGGGGCGCAGTGGGTAGCGCGCGAGGCGGCGAAGTATCCGCAGACGGATTGGACGTTCCAGTACTCGCCGGAGAGCTTCACCAGCACCGAGATGGACTACGCGGTGGAGGTGTGCGACGCGGTGATCGACGTCTGGCAGCCGACGCCAGATCGGCCCTGCATCATCAATCTGCCAGCGACCGTGGAGGTCGCGAGCCCCAACGTCTTCGCCGACCAGGTCGAGTACTTCGCCACCCAGATCGGCCGGCGCGAGGCCATTGTGTTGTCGGTTCACACCCACAACGACCGCGGCTGTGCGGTCGGCGCGGCGGAGCTTGCCGTGCTGGCGGGCGCCGATCGGGTGGAAGGGACCCTGCTGGGCAACGGCGAGCGGACCGGCAATATGGACATCGTCACCATGGCCATGAACCTGTACAGCCAGGGGGTGGACCCGAAGCTCGACCTCTCCAACCCCGACGAGATCATTCAGGTGGTTTCCGAGTGCACGGCCATTCCAGTCCATCCCCGCCATCCCTGGGTCGGTGATCTGGTCTACACGGCCTTCTCCGGCAGCCATCAGGACGCCATACGCAAGTGCCTGCGCCGGCAGGCCCCGGGCGAGCCCTGGCAGGTGGCCTACCTCCCCATCGATCCCAAGGACCTGGGCCGAGATTATCAGGCGGTGATCCGGATCAACAGCCAGTCCGGCAAGGGCGGCGTCGCCTTTGTTCTGGAACGCGACCATGGCCTACATCTGCCCCGTTGGCTCCAAGTGGAGCTGGCCCAGCTGGTCCAGCGGGAGAGCGAGCGGCGCGGCGGCGAGATGGACAGCGCGAGTATCCACGCCCTGTTTCTGGAGCAGTTCGTCACCGACCAGGTCCCGGTGCGGCTTCTCGGCTACCGTCTGAGCAAGAACGGGCACGACCAGGTCGAGGCGCGGATCGCCGGCCCCGGCGGGGAGCAGGTGCTGCGTGGAGAAGGAAACGGGGCCATCGCCGCCTTCGTCGATGCCTGGATGCGCCACACGGGCCAATGGGTCAATGTGGTCGACTACGCGGAGCACGCCCTGTCCGAAGGCACCGACGCGGAGGCTGCAGCCTTCGTCCAGCTCAATGTGGACGGGCAACGCGTGGCGGGGGCATCGCTGGACCGGGACACGGTAAGCGCCTCACTCAAGGCGGTGCTCTCCGCCCTCAACCGGGTAGAGGCCCGGGGCGCCCAGGCCGCCTGAGCCCGAGTGGCTCTGGGCGGGAAAGAACAGTTGACGCTCCGCCGGGACCGCCGGCAGAGGGTGCGCGAATCTCGGGGGTTGTCAGGAATCTCTCGCGAAGACGCGAAGAGCGCGAAGCACAGGACATGTCGGGTGAAGGCGTGGCGGTTGATCAAGGCGTCGGGGCCGCGACACCCGGTTCCCTCCGGAGCCGGTCGTCACATCCGTCTCTTCGCGGCTTGGCGTCTTCGCGTGAGCCATCCGGTGCGTCTGCAGGCCGGATGCATTGGCGCCTCGGAACGGCTAGGATTGCACGAGGGATCTGACGAAATACCCGAACGATGCAAGCCGCTCAACGCGTTTCTCTCTACGACCGCCTGATGACCCTTCCGGAGGGCCTGACCGGTGAGATCCTGAACGGTCAGCTTCACACACGGCCTCGACCGGCCGGCCCCCATGTGGGTGTGGAATCTGCACTTCAGGTCGAGATCGGAGGCCCCTTTGACCGGGGCAAAGGCGGCCCGGGCGGTTGGTGGATCCTGTGCGGGAGAGCTTGGAGGCGTTCGCCCTTGAGGGCGGGGATTGGCGAGAGATCGGGACCTGGCACGGAGATGAAACCATCTCCGCGCCACCCTTCGACGCGATCTCGCTCAGATCGAGTGATCTCTGGCGTTGAACATATCCAGAGACCCTCCTGGCGTGATAGGGACAACAACAGCTCTAGCGCGTTTCTTCATCAATAGGTAACGACGACCCCTCCCCGATGCCCACGCGAAGCCATACCCGAAAGACCAAGATCGTCGCCACCGTCGGCCCCGCCTGTGATGCACCGGCCACCTTGGAGGCCATGCTACAAGCCGGCATGAGCGTCGCGCGCCTGAACCTCTCCCACGGGACGCTGGAAGAGCACAAGCTGCGGCTGGAACGCATCCGCGCAGCCGCCTCGAGCCTGGGCACGCAGGTCGCCATCATGCTCGACACCCGGGGCGTCGAGATCCGTACCGGCCGTCTCCCCATGGGAAGCGTCGAGCTGGTCTCGGGTGGGGCCTTCACGCTATACACCGACGGTCGTCCCGGCGACGAAACCGGCGTAGCGGTGACCTATCAGCGCCTGGCCCTGGAGGTAAACCCCGGCGACACCATCCTGCTCGACGACGGCGCCATGGAGCTGACCGTCCAGTCGGTGGAAGAACGAGAGGTCCGCTGCCGCGTCGTCGTGGGCGGCGCCCTGCGGGAGAACAAGGGTGTAAATCTCCCCGACATCCAGCTGTCCGTCGGTGCGGTGGACCCCGAAAACCGCGATGACGTGTTACGGGAGCTGACCTTCGCGGCGGAGAACGATGTGGAATACATCGCGGCCTCCTTCGTCCAGAACGCGGCCGACGTAAACCGCATGCGGGAGATCCTGCTTGCGCAGGGCGTCAGCATTCCGATCATTGCCAAGATCGAGAACCGGGCCGGCGTTGAGAACCTCGAGTCCATCGTTGCCGCCGCCGACGGCCTCATGGTGGCCCGGGGCGACCTGGGGGTCGAGCTACCGTTGGCGGACGTGCCCGGCATGCAGAAAAGGATCATTCGTACCACCGTGAGCAACGGCAAGCCGGTCATCACGGCAACCCAGATGCTCGCGTCCATGGAACGGAACCCGAAACCCACACGTGCCGAGGCGAGCGACGTGGCCAACGCCATCCTGGACGGCAGCTCGGCCCTCATGTTGTCGGGGGAGACGGCAGCGGGCGCCTATCCGGTGGAATCCGTGAAGACAATGGCGGAGTTGGCGATCCGCGCGGAGTCGTCTTTGAGGGAATACGGCTACCTGCAGCGCATTCTGCCGCATCCATCCAACCAGGTGACGGAGGCGGTAAGCCATTCCGCGGTGCGCATGGCCGATCAGCTCGGCGCCACCGCCATAATCAGCCTGACCGAGACCGGATTCACGTCCAGACTGATCTCCAAGCACCGCCCCGAATGTCCCATTCTTGCCGTGACCGCCTCACCCAAGGTGGCCCGTAAGCTCTGCATGAACTGGGGCGTGCTCCCCATCCTGTATCGAGGGGAGCTCTTCGACGACGCCAAGATCGCATTCGCCATCGAAAAGGCCCTGGAGCGCGGTATCGTGCAGCCGGGCGACACCCTGATCGCCACGGCCGGCCACAGTCAGACCACCGGCGGCACGGACCTGATCAGGGTACTCACGGTGGGGGCCTGAGCCGGAATCAGGCCGATAGATGAGGTCTGGGGGCGTTCCGGACGTGATGAGTGCAGCGACCAGAATCCCCGTATCGACCACGACCCGCATCGGCGCTAGTCAGCCGCCAACGCTTCGTCGATAGACGCCAGGATGTCTTCCTGGTCATAGCTGCGATTGCGTTCCTTTACGTCCTCGACAGTGAGCTCGCTTCGTCCGGTCAGGGCAGGTCGCTGCGGCGGAACCAGCGGTAGCCGAGCCAGGCGCAGAGCGTACCAATGGCGACCGGATAGATCAGGGCGTAGGCGATGTATCCCCCCGTGCCGAAGGCGTCGAGAATGACGTAGGCGGAGGGACCGAGCAGCACCAGTTGTTGGTCGAACAGCATCATGGCCGCGGTGCGGAAGACCTGCATCGGATTTGCCAGCGCGATCGCCACGGCGGTCTCCGGCGGGAAGTGCTCGCGGATCATGATGCCGAGCAGAATGAGGTCCAGGAACAACAGGAGCGTGAGCCAGATGACGAAGGCGGCTCCCTGAGCGACGTCCGCGCTGCGCGCGATTGTCGAGATCAGCATCCCGATGCCGAGAAAGCACCAGGCCAGCGCCATCAGCAGGGCCGTGTAGTAGCCGAGCAGGGTCCAGGGCACCTCCGCCCCCCGCAGTGCACCCCAGAGGACACCGCCGACCATGGCCACCACGACCGGCAGGAATACGACGGCAAAACGCCCGAGGAGCTTGCCCCAAAACCAGGAACCGAGACCGATGGGCAGGGCGAGCAGATACTCGAACACCCCGGCCTCCCGGTCCCCGGCGACCGAACGCACGGTCGTGATCAGGACGAAGACCGGAAGTATGGCCATCGACAGCTGGATGTAGGTCACCAGCAGGCGCGACAGCCCGGTGAAGCCCATGATGCGGGACTCGGTGATCCCGAACAGGAACAAGAGCACGATCAGGCCGCCGAAGACCATCGTGTAGACCAGGAACCACTTGGCCCGGAGGGATTCGATGATGTCGGCGAAGGCCGTCAGCCAGAGGTGTTTCATGTATGCGGCCGACGCCTATTTCTGAATCGATTCCAGGTACTCCGCGATCTCGTATACCGTGCTGACCTCCAGATTGTCGCTGAAGACGGGCATCTTCTGCTCTTGTCCCTCGCCCACCTCGTGCCGGCCGGAGACCGCCTTCAATACCCGCTCGGTAACGGACTCTCCGCCTCCGGTCTGCCTCAATATCGTCAGGTCCGTTGGTTCGACCTTCAGGAGCTTCACCAACGGCCCCTTGCCGTCGGCGTTGACGCCGTGACAGTTGGTACAGAAGATCCTGAAGTGACCCGCACCCCTGTCGATAGACTGTTCCTTTTCTGTATCGGCAAGGACCCGTCCGAAGCTCGCGAGTCCCGCAATCATCAGGAGATATGCCGTCGCTCTCTTGTTCATCTTCATCGTTCCTCTTCTGTAGTCACTCTTGGCCGGACTTCGGCCCCTTTTCTTCCCTGGGGGCGCCCGTCTCTTCACGCTCCGCCGCTGTCTGCTCAAGATGGGCGCCGTGAACGTTGAAGCGGCGCTCTACGTCGAAAATGTGGGCCTTGGCCTGCGCATAGTCCAACCCGCCCTGCGCAGGTTCCGGCTGGGCTCCGAGTCCGTATTCCATGGGTGTCACCTGGCCCGGCAGATAGGTCGCCGCTCGCGCATCGATCCATTCGCCGTTGCGCCAGTCGGTGACCCAGATCTCCGTGGAGGCGTCTTCCCTGAACGGCTTGTCCTCCAGCCAGATGACGGCACAGCCGATGTCATCGAAGAAGAGCACCTTCGATTTCCCGTCCGTCGGTTTGACCCGCACCTCGGCCGAGTGTTTGCGGTCACTGAGCACCATACGGCAGCGCTCGCAGGTCTTGCGGTCCCACTTGACATCCACTGGCCCCGTACCCGGATCCCACTCACAACCAGTTAGCCCCCAGGACAGGAACAGCGCGACGATGGCCAACGACCTATGCATTGGCGACATCGTTCAACACCGCCTCCTTCTCGGACTCGTCCAGCCGGATATGCGCCAGCAGGGCCGCGTAGCGCGACAGGACCCCGAGAAAACGTAGGCGGTCCGGACCGGACACGAAGCCTTCCCAGGTCAGGCCCTGATCCCGCGAGCTGAACCCCCAGCCGCGGATCGCCTTGGCGAAGGCATCCTCCGGACGGATGAGCCCGATCCGACAATGCAGCCGGCTGGTGAGCTCCACCAGGTCCGCCACCCGGTCGTCCAGCACCACCTCGCCCTGATCGAGCTCGATCACCCGATTCACCAGAGGCGCCACCTCGTCGAGCCGATGACTGGAGATGAGCATGGCGGCGCTCTCCCGTTTCTCCGCCAGCAGGCCGAAGAAGATGTGGCGGGCGTCCGGATCCAGGTTCGCCGCGGGCTCGTCCATCACAAGCAACTCGCTGTCCCGGCCCAGGGCGATGGCGATCAGGAGCTTCTGCTTCTGGCCGCCGGAGAGCTTGACGAAGGGCTGATGGCGGAATTGCGCCGCGTCCAGGCCGAGCCGATGGGCCACCTGCTCCATACGCTTCGGATCGGCCGCGCACAGGCTGGCGGCAAAACGGATCAGCTGACCCACGGGCATACGCAACGGGGGCGGCAGTTGAGGCACGAAGCCCACCTTCGAGAGGACCTCGCGGCGACGCTCGCGCGGGTCCAGATCGTCCACCCGGACCTGGCCCTCACAGGTGTACTCCCCCAACAAGCAGCGGATCAGCGTGGTCTTACCGGCGCCGTTTGAGCCCACCAGGGCTACGCGATGCCCACGGTCAATGGTCAGGCTCACGTCCTTGAGGACCGGCTGGCGGCGGAAGCGCTTGGTAAGATTTTCGAATCGGATCATAAGTAAACCGGGCGTAGGGGATCTGGTGCAGGTGGCGAGAGAGCATGCGCATAGAACTCTATAACTCTCCGCCTACCAACGTAATTTTTGGCTTATGCTGTTTTTGTGGTCTAGATTACGTGTAGCTGAAGGGAGCGCGAAACAGGCACCTCGAATTTCCCTCATCTACCTACCCCCTGACAACTGCAAACTGACCACCGCCCACTTGTGCCTACAAGACCTTATCTAACCCCTTGATCGTAAATTTCAGCGAGCCGGTGGGACAGATGTCCACACACATTCCGCAGCGCGTGCAGTCCGCCCCCACATCGACGTCCACGTTGGGAGATCGTCCGCGGATGGTCATGCTCAGCACGTGGGGAACTTCGCAGACATTGCGGCAATCGCCCTCGTGGTGGCAGTCCTTCACATTGTACTGGACCCGCAGAGGGGAAATGACCCCCACGATGCCGTAGGTCATGCCGATGGGACAGACGTAGCGGCACCAGGCACGCCGGGAGACGAATACCTCGAACAGCAACAGCGCCAACACCCAGAGCAGCGCGATACCCGGGCCATAGATCAGGGCGCGGCTGAGAATGCCGGTCGGGGAAATGGTCTCGAACACCGTGTAACCGGTGAGCAAGGCCAGCAGGGCGAAGACCACATAGAAGACTGTACGCACGCCCCGGTGGAAGGTGCGGTTCTTCACGACCTTTTTCTTCACCAGCCACAGGTGCAGGTACTCCGCCCACTCCGCGACCAGATGGTAGGGGCAGACCCAGGAGCAGAAGGTCCTACCGCCCAGCAGAATCCAGAGAATCAATACCGTCAGGGTGCCGATCATCAGGTTCAGCACCACCTGTTTGTAGGCCAGAAAGACCTGAAGCGCGGCGTTGAGATCCGCCATGTGGAAGCCCACGAAGCGCGAGGCGGTCAGCGCCCCCTCCAGAATCTGTACATCCAGAAGAAAGGAGACGACGAACAGCAGGTTCACGGCGATCAGGGTCGCCCAGCGGCGGCGCTTCCACTTGGTGCAGCAGCCGAACTTGCTGTGCTCGTCCCTTACTGCCAGCAGCTTCGCCTTGGTCAATCGATGCTTGCGCTTTTCCGTGTAGATCAGCTGCACCTCGGGCGCGAGCTGCTCCTTGGCCGGCTTGCTGGGCGCACGCCCGAACAATTGGGCCAGGGATTCGGTGACATAGCTCATGAGACGGCTTCAACCTGGAAGCGGCGACTCGATTCTGCGCTTTGTCCGTGGCGGGGCATCACAGGACCTTGCTGAGCCCCTTGACCTCGAACTTCAGCGCCGACGCCGGACAGATGTCCACGCACATCCCGCAGCGGGTACAGTCCGCCCCGATGGGAACAGACTCGTCCTTCGCTCGTCCCATGATGGTGGCATCCAGGACGTGGGGCACCATGCAGACGGTGCGGCAGTCGCCGCCAAACAGACATTTTTCCGGCGAATAGACGACCCGCACCGGTGAAACGGACCCGACGAGCCCGTAGGTCATGCCGATGGGGCAGACATAACGGCACCAGGCGCGACGGGACACAAAGACCTCGAACAGCAGCAGCGCCAGAACCCAGAGAAGGGCGAGACCGGGACCGTAGATCAGGGCGCGGCTGAGGATGCCTGTGGGAGAGATGGTCTCGAATACCGTGTAGCCGGTCAGCAGGGCCAACAGAGCGAAGACGACGTAGAAGATGGTGCGGACCCCACGGTGGAAAGTATGCTCCTCGATGATCTCCTTCGACACCAGCCAGAGGTGAATCTTCTCCGCCCACTCGGACAGGAGGTGGTAAGGGCAGACCCAGGAGCAGAAGGTCCGCCCGCCCAGCAGCAGCCAGAGCACCAGGACAGTGACTGTGCCGATGACCAGATTCAGCACCACATGCTTGTACGCGAGCATCACCTGCAGTGCGGCGTTCAGGTCCGCCATGTGGAAACCGACGAAGCGCGAGGCGGTCAACGCCCCTTCCAGCAGTTGGACATCGAAATAGTAGGACGCCACGAAGAGCAGGTTGACGGCGATCAGCGTCGCCCAGCGCCGCTTCTTCCACTTCGAGGCCTCTCCTTCCGCCCGATGTGCCTGCCGTTCGGCCTCGAGCTCGGCCAGGGTGATCTTGTTCGCCCTCTTCTCGATGTGAATCTCCCGCACCTTGGGGGAGATCTCTTCCTCAGCCGGCCTCCTCGGCTCGCGCCCGAACAGTTGCGCCAGGGATTCGGTAAAGTAACTCATCGGAGCGACCTCACACCGTATCGGTCGTCTTGTCGATATCCACCACGATGGCGACGGGCTCCGCCGGGCAGATCATCTCGCACACTCCGCAGCCGACGCAGCCCTCCAGCACGACCGGCCTCATGGCGTTTGCGCCGGCACCGCCGTCCACCGGCTCGAGACGAATGGCATGCTTGGGGGGACACTCGTGGCCGACCTTCTGGGCGACCCGGGCTGTATTCACGGCCTCGGAAGACGCGTCTTCCGAGGCACACTGGGCGATCCGGATCTCAATGGGGCACTGGCGTACGCAAAGATCGCAGATCTCCAGGTCGTAGGGGTACTCGGCGACCGGGATAGGGGTCCAGCGGTCGACATCCTCGTAGCGCAGCTTGCCCTTGTAGTCCGGGCCCCGGGCGAGACCCTTGAACCCCTTGCCCTGCATAGCCAGGCAGGCCTTTGGCTTGTCCAGACGGGCGAAGCCCATGCGTGTATCGGCGGGATAATCCAGATCGTGCGTGAGCGACCCGGTGGGGCAGGCGAGAACGCACTGGATACCGTCGCAGGAAAAATCACAGGCCTGGGCCCGGGCGTCGATATAGGGCGTGCCCATGCCGAAGCCGTCGAGCAGGTCCGCCAGCTTGATGGCCTCCACCGGACACACCTGTACGCATTGACCGCACTTGATGCAGGAGGACAGGAACTGCTGCTCATCAAGGGGCGTCTTCAGCGCGCCCGGTGGTCTCAGGCGCAGAGCGCTCCCCTGCACCACCGGCAGGAATCCAAGCAAAGAGGCGGTGACCACGCCGGCGGACAGGGCCGCGCTGCGCAGGAATTCGCGGCGGCTCTGCTCCCTGCGGCGGGGTGAGACCGGTTTCTTCTTCGGCTTGTTCGATACGCTGTCGTTCATGGTAGAAATCCCAATGCCGCACGGGGCGTTTCGTGCACCCTGGCTCCTCGGCCTTTGTGAGCCATCGGGGCTCCCCCGGGGCCTAGCACGTTAAGTTAGGGAAGCGCTCACTAATGCCATCCTGGCATGGTCAGCGCACGGCATCCGAAAAACGCGGTTTCCGGATGCCTTCATTTTCAGCCACGTGGCGTGGCTGAAAATGGCGGCGCATCCCTGCGCCGCAAAAACGCTGAATACATCAGTGTTTCCTTAGACCATTCGCCGGTGAAAACCGCTCCTCCGGGCCAGGTTCAGGGTCTCCCCAGGGACTCCTTCAGCAAGTCCAGCGCACTGGGGGCTTCCGGTGGGGCGGGCGCATCGATCTCTGACGCGTCGTCTGATTTCGCGGGCGGGGACACCCGCTCCTGGCCGGCCGCCATCAAGGGCAGGGTATCGCGCAGCACAAGGTCAGGCTCGCTGAACGGGGCCAGCCGCTCGAGGAAGTCGAGCACCTCCAGCATGGGCGAGCCCTTGAAGAACTGCGCGGGGGGCACATCCATCCAGATCCGGTCCGCATAGGTGTACAGCTCATAGGGCGTATCGCCGATCCCATTGCCGTCGCGGTCGAAACCCTCGTAATCGTCCCAGTAGTTGCTATCCCAGCGGTTGCGCTTGGCCGTATTGGCGCCTTCCACCACCACCTGGGTGATGTTGCCCTTGAACCGGTTCCCTTCGAAGACGTTGCCCGTCCAATCGTTCAACCAACGGATGCCGATGCCGTTATAGGCGATCAGGTTATTGGTGAACCGGTTGACCGTATCCGGCTGATAGGGAGAGACGTCGATGTAGAGTCCCGTGGCGCAATAAAGAATCCGGTTGTCCTCGATGGTGACGTCCGAGGTCTCCTTGAACCCGATACCGACACCCGTGGGACCGGCGGCATTGATGATGTGGTTGTTTCTCACCACCACCCCGTCGCTGTACATCAGGAAGATACCCACCGTGTTGTCCTCGTAGTAGTTCTCCTCCACGTCGTTGTACTGGGAATACATGAAATGCAGGGAATAGCGTCCGCGCCGGGCATCATTGCGGGCGATCAGGTTGTCCCTGGAATACCAGACCACCGTGTCGCGGGAGTCGCGGATGATGTTGTCGGTGACCTCGTTGTGGAAGCTGTACCAAAGGCGGATGGCGTCCCCCCGCACCCCGAGATCGAAGGGTTTGGAAGAGATGCGGTTGCGCCGCACGATGTTGTGCTCGGACTGCTGCAAATCGATGCCGAACAGGCAGTTGTCGATGTGGTTGTCTTTGACGACATTGAAGCTGCCCCGCACCTGCACGCCGGAATCGATGTCGTTGTGAGACTCCCCGGAGTTTGTCAGATGCAGGTTCTTGATGGTCGCCCCATCGGTATCCAACAGGATCACCGAACCCTTGCCGCCGGCGTCGATGGTGACCTGGCCGCGACCGTCGATAGTCATGGGCTTGTCGATAATGACAGGCCCGGCATAGGTGCCGGGCTCCGGGACCAGGACAGCGCCCTCCTCGGCCGCGTCCACCAGGTCCTGGAAGGGCGGATGGTCAGCCGCATAAAGCGGCCCCATCAGCATTAAACCGCAAAGGCACAGAGACCGCAGAGAATCAAGCCAAGTCTTCAACGGGTTCTTCTCTGCGGTCTCTGCGCCTCGGCGGCGCGAATCAATCCTGCTCTTTCAGCTGCTTGCGCCGGATCAGGGCCGCCACTGCCAGCAGCAGGGACGAGGCCAGCATCAGCCCGAAGCCGGTATAGGGATAGGAGTGGGTGGCGAACTGGGCCACCTTGCCGTCGCCGAATACGGTGGGCATGAAGGGCTTCACGGTGAAAGCCCCCATCTCGCTCAGGCTATGACCGTACCACCAGAGCCAGGCGGAGTAGTCGATGATGAAGACGACCGGCAATGCCATGGGCACCAGCACCAGCACCCAGTAAAGAATGCCTCGATTCTTACGGGCGCCCCACACCAACAGCATCATCGCGCCGATCAGGAGCCAGAAAACAATCTGGGCCACGGCGGTCATGATGGAGACCAGAGGGCCGATCTCCTCCGGGATGTTGAAGTAGCGCCCAAGGCTCTTCTTGTAGTGCCAGCCGAGCATCTGAGCAACGCTGCCGTTCCATTCCTCGCCTTCGCCGGTACGCTCCTGATCGTGTTGGAAGGTCACCCGCAGGTTGTCGATATAACGCTCTTTGTCGGTCGCGGCCTCGGCCTTCTCCTTGGGGACCTGCTCGACAGCCGTCGCCTTTGCCATTTCCGCCTTCAACCTCGCGATCAGCGCCTGGCCCGGAGATAGCTCCGCGACCTCCTCCTCGCCTGCCGCCTGATTCAGAGCGGTTACCAGGGAGGAGAGATAGCCCTCGTTCTGGTACCTCAGGCCGCCTGCGCCGTAATAGGCCAGAGCCATCCACGCAGCGACGACAGCGAAACCTGTGCCCATGACCGCCATCCGCAGCCCGGGCTTGGGGATCATGAACCCCAACAGCATAACCCCCAGCATGGATACAAGAAACGGCGAGAAGGCGCGCTCAATGACACCACCGGCGGCAATGGGATACATGCCCACGTAGTGGTTGATGGTATCCATCTCATGGACACAATCGAGGGCCTCCTCCTCGAAGACCTCCGCTTTCTCCACCATCTTGCAGCCGCTAAACACCCCGTTCATGTGGAAATGAATGCGCACCCCGTCCGGAAATGCCTCTTCCGGATAATTGGGCGCAGTCAGGGAGACCCACCAGATGGGAGAGTAGTAGATGGCCGCCAACAAACCGATGGCGGCCACGGTGAGAAGGGCGACCAACAGAGTCTGTTTGTTCGAGGCTCGTGCGTTCATGGCGGATGAGCGTACTTCAGCAGGATAGAGAAGAAGGGCGCGGCAGCGATGCTTCAGGAGACGCCCGACAGGCCGTTTCCCTGGGTTCCCTCTCTTCCCTTCGCGGTCCAGGGGAAGGGGCCCTGCCCCATGCAGAGCGCCCGGGACAGGGCCGGGGTCAGACGGTGCGCATGTGAGCTGCGATCCCCGTCAATCGTAATCCGGATTCTGCCAGTCCTTGGAGGGCGCCACATCCTCCTTGGCGATAGGAGCGCGGGAGGTGTAATTGATCACCATCTGCATATCCTTGTCGCTGAAACCCGCGATCTGCTTCACCATATCCGGATTCGCGTTGCGGCGCTTGCCGTCCCGGATCCACTCGAACTGACGCAGCATGTATTTATAGTGCTGACCGTGGATACGGGGGTAGAACTTCTCGTCGTTACCCTCACCGGTCTCGCCGTGGCATTGGGTGCAGTTCTCCTCATAGAGCTTCTTGCCCTGCTCGAACTCCGGTGTACCCTCGGCCCATTCACCGTAGCCGGGCTCAGGGTTCATCGGCAGCTTGGAGATATAGTCGGTGACGTCGGCGATCAGCTGAGCGGGATTGATCTCCCCATGCTTATAGCCTGCCGCGGATACGATCTGGTCATCCAGGGCGAAGGGGTACATGGTCGGGTTGTCCCGGTTCTGGGCGCGGATATCCGCCAGCTGCTTGATCAGCACGTTGCGGTGTTGCCCCGCCAGTTGCGGAAAGGTCCCGTCAACAAGACCCCAACCCTCGAGCAGATGACAGGCCGAACAGACCTCATACACCGCGATGCCCCGCTCCTTGTCAGGGGTGAGGGTCATCGCCTCAGTCTTCTCTCCGCCCGCCACGTTCCAGTCTTCAACATCGGTCACCTGGCCGCCTCCGGCAGCAAAGCTGCTGCTATAAACCGCCAGCCCCAAGGCTGCTGCGATGGATGTCAGTACGGGTTTGGCACTCATCATTTCGATCTCCTGTCCCCGGGGCGAGTGGGGACCATACAATCATTCATGGTTCGCTCGCTGTCGGCCGGCGAGCTCTGGAACTGACCGGAAACCCGGTTTTCGATCCAGCTTAGGAGTGTGTCACGGCCTATATCAGCGCTCATTGATATACGTCAAAAAGCGCCGGCCGCTCAAAGGCCGTAGCCGACTCCGGGGTGCTGCGGGCGTCATGAGCGTTACTGCGTACTGAGCCACTCGGCGATCGCTCGCATCTCCTCTTCCGAGACCAGATGCATGATCCCCTTCATGGCCGCGGATTGACCATTGGTGCGGGCGCCGGTCTTGATGTCCACCATCTGCGCGAAAGCGTAATCGGCATTCTGACCCGCAAGCTTGGGGTAGATGGGCATGATCGGGGTCTTGGCGTCCTTGCCATGACAGGCCCAACAGGTCTTGCTCGTGAACAGCTCCGCCCCATCCAAGGCCAGGGCGCCGCCGGAGAAGCCGAGGGACAGGGCCAGGCCGGAGGACAGGATCAAGGCGCGTTTGGTTGTCATGGCATTTATCTCAACATCAAATCGTGAATTCCGTCCAAAGTAAGAGGGGGCTCATCGTGAGCCCCCCGCTCTCCAGCCTATCTATTTTAGACCTTACTGGACCTTTTTGGCTCCGTGCTCTTCCAGGAAGGTCTTGGCACGCAGACCGATGTCCGCGGTCTTGACCTGATACTGCCACCACTGGTTCGCCCAGAGCATGGCGTTCTGCCAATCCTGCTCGGCCGCAGCCGCCTCGGATTTCTCCTTGGCGCCCTTGGCGTGGCCGAGCTGGTCGGTCGCATCCTCAACCAGAGCCACCACCTCGGGGAAGTCCTTGAAATTGTGGCTGGTGATGAAGCCCACCACCTGGTCGATCACTTCCTGAGTCGCAATGTTGTTCTTAACCTGCGCCTCGTACTCTTCCTTCGTATAGGCCACGCCCTCTTCCATCACGATGGCCTCCGCCTGGTAGCCCTTGGGCTTGACCAGCAGGTAGCCCTGCATTTCCAGATGCAGCGCGGAGCAGAACTCGGTGCAGTAGTAAGGGAAGACACCTTCCTGATCCGCGGTGAAGGTGGCGCTGACGGTCTTGCCGGGCTCGATCGACAGGTTGACGTTCTGGCCGTACAGGGCGAAGCCGTGGGTCTCGTCTTGGGCACGCTCCAGGTTGGTGAGGTGGATGGAGACCTCGTCGCCCGCTTCCGCCTCGATGATCTCAGGCGTAATGTGGGATCGGATGACGGTGCCTAACACCTCGACCTTGCACTTGCCGCCCGCATCGCAGGTGCGCTCGGTCTTCTCGCGCCCGGCCCGGGTCTTGAACGGGGACTTCGAGTCGGTACGGCTGTTCCAGCCGGACTTGTATCGGACCGCGGGCTGCAGCTTGTCGGCCTTGATGGCCGCCACATAGTGGGGCTCGCCCAGGGGGACCGGCATGTCGTAGAGCAGCTGCATCTTGTCGCCGCTGATGTCGATCAACTGGTGATTCTGCGGATGCAGGGGACCCACCGGATTGAAGCGGTCGATGGCCAGCTTGTTCAGGGCCACCAGGTACTTGCCGTCGGGACTGACCGTGTCGCCTTCCATGGTCATGAGATGGCCGATGTTGTAGTGGATGGCCAGCTTGTCCAGGACCTTGCCCTCGCAGTAGTCATACTTGACGACCATGGAGTCCACGTAGAGGGACGTGTAGGCGATACAGGGCTTGGAGTCGAACTGGGTGTGCAACGGCCCGAGACCACCTTCGACCTGGGTGTGGAGCACGTCCTTGATGGCGATGATGGGGACACCATAGGGGTCCTTGCCCTCGAACTTCTCGTTCTTGATCGCATCCATGATCTTCTCGAAGCTGAAGACCGAGATGTGGGTGTCCAGCTTGCCGGAGACGATGATCTTGGTGCCATCCGGGGTCACGTCGACGCCGTGGGGGCTCTTGGGCTCGGGGATCAGATAGAGCAGGCCCTCGCTGATGGCCTGCTCCATGGGGATGAAATACATCCCCTTCTCTTTCTTCACCTTGCCGGCCTTGACCAGCTCCTCGGCCTTCTTCCAGTTGGTCACGTGCAGGAAGTCGGTGTCCTTGGAGGAGCAGCCGGCCTCGAACGGGGGACGGCCGCGCTCGATGCCGCCCACGTAACGCTCGGTGCAGAAGGAGTTGGTGAAGCCCCAGCCATAGCTGGGCCCCTTACCTGCATCCGAGAGGTCCTGGCTGTACGGTCCCAACTCGAACACGAACGAGTCTTCCGGCTTGATCCGACCCTCTTCATTGTTGAACTTCCAGTAGGCCAGACCGCCCCGGTACTCGTCGTTGAACTTCTCCAGGGGAACGTAGCCGTCCTCCAGCAAAGGCGCCGCGTACTGGGTCGCCTCCATGACGTACTCGGTGTTCGGCGTCACGAAGGCGCCGCCGTGCTCGGACTTGAAGAAGGGGTTGACCACGATCTGCTTGGTCTCGAAGTCGTGCAGGTCCACCACGGCCACGCGCGGGTTGGCCTTGTCGTTGATGAACACGTAGCGGCCGTCGTAGTCGCCGTCGGTCTCCGAGAAGGCCGGGTGATGAGTATCGCCGAAAAGTATGTCCTTGCCCCGGATCCGGCCCTGGGCCAGCACCGCCTTGGACTCGTCATCGAAGCCGTAGCCCTGCCAGGGCTCGGGTGTGAACACCGCCACGTACTTGAGAATACGCATCGACGGGATGCCGTAGATCATGAGCTGGCCGCTCTGGCCACCGGAGCTGACCGCGATGTATTCGTCGCGGCCACCGGTCGGTGTGTAGGTCTTGGCCGCCGCCAGAATGTCCTTCTCGTTCAAACCGCGGCTCGTCATGACGTCTTGCAGTGTTTCCGCCGAACAGGTACTGGCCGCCGCTCCCAAGCCAAGCGCCGCCCCGGTAATCAGGGACAGAACGCGCGGACTCATAGGTTTCATACTTCCACCCTCCTAGAAGTTAAGGAGCAGATTTATTGGTTTTGCCCTTACAGGCTTAGGAAACCTAGCACTCGCCCAGCCGCAACGAGTTGATCTCGGTCAAATAACGCAAAGATGTGCGTCATATCACACAGCCGCAAACTGCAGCGGTCCGACGCGGACCAGTACTCCGACAGGGAGGTTTTGATGGAGCTCAGAGCGTTCCAAACGCACCAAGGCAAGGCGCAGCCCTGAATGCCGCTAGGGAGTGAGAAGCAACCCGATGGCCACCAGCGCGGGCGTGATCAACGCCACGGCAACGTTGAGCCCCAGCAACGGAGCGATTCTCGGAACCAGGGAGCCGCCCTCTTTCAGGGCCTTGTTCACGCCGGCGTACACCAGCACGACGACAGGTAGGGTAAGGAGTCCGAGAAGCGCACCGCCCGGAAGTGCTCCCACCGCCACCCCCAGCGCAATGCTGAGGTAGGCGAAGAGCGCAAAGAGGCCGTACACGCGCAGGCTGTAGGGCAGCCCAGCGCCAACCGGTAGGGTATCGCGTCCGACGGAACGATCCGCTTCCGCATCCGGGAACTCATTCAACAAGAGCAGGTTGCTGACAAGAAAAAACGGTACGAGAGAGGCGACTGCCGCCGACAACGACCAGCCTCCCGTGACCGCATAGTGAGTCCCGACCACCATTAGTGGGCCGAATCCCAATCCCGGCGCGATCAGGCACAGAAACCGGTTGTGATTGATCCGGGTGGTGTAGAAACAGACGAGCGCCAGGCCGAGGAGTCCGACGGGAAGCAGGCCCCACCCCGCGCGCGACAGCAGGATCAGGCCACAGGCCGCGGAAACGAACAGACTGCCCAGGCCGATGATTTGCGCTTGACTCGCAAGCTCCGGGTGGGCGACGAGCGTCCCGCTGCCGCCGCTGAAGGGCGTGCGATCCGTGCGAAAGTCGAGACCCGACCGGAAGTCTTCGTACTCGTTCAACGCGTTGACGCTGACATGGGCGGCAATCGCCCCGATCAAAGTGAGCGCGGCCGCAAACCAGTCCACTGCGACGCCGCCCGTCGCTACTGCGGCGAGCCCGAGCAGCACGCAAACGGGCGTCAAAACGAGGAAAGCGGGTCGGGTCACACCCATTACAGCCGGATATCGCACGGCAACTCCCAAGGCGGCATCGCGGGTAGCCTGCTTTCGTCAAGCCGATTTCGAACCGGCGTCCTTAATCGGAACGGAAGCCCTGATCGGTGTCCCCAAGGCAGCCGCGGCTTGCCTGTACCGACGGACACTCGTAAGGAGCAGGACCTCCAACCAAAGCGCCGACAGAGACAGCATGATACCTGCGACCTGGACCAG
>JAYEJW010000024.1:0-3835 GCA_034716535.1 Pseudomonadota bacterium | reverse complement strand
GCTCACAGAATGCAAAGTTCGTCCAGGCCGTCACAGAAATGAATGTTCAGCTGACTATGCAGACGCTTCGCGACAGGAGTGTTGTACTGCGTGAAATGATCGACAAGGGTGACATTGGGTTAGTAGGTGCCATGTACGATGTCAGTACTGGTAAGGTTACATTCTATAAGTGAGTGCTGAGCAGTATAACCGTATTGATATGAAACCACGGCTCCTTCGGGGGCCGTGCCCCTATTGGTCTGTATGTCTTGTTTTGCTGCAAGAGCTGAGCCTTCAGCAACGGGGAATATCCAGGTGAGCAGCAAGACCATGAGGCTCCTCTCTTTAATATCTGCAGTCTGCTTCATGCTGGGTGCGCATATTGCGATCGCAGAGCCAATGGACCGGTTCAAGGTGGCGGACACCTCCAGCCCGCGAGACACGCTGCGTAGTTTCATTGAAGCCACCAACGACACTTACGACCTGATCAGGAAGTCGGGGTATGTCGACAGGAACAACCCTGATGCTCATGCGCTCATAGTCCGGATTCTCGACTGTATCGACGCGAGCGAGCTCCCGGCCTTTGCGCGTCGAGCCCGCGCGGTCGACGCCGCGGCAGCCCTGAAGGAGATACTTGATCGCGTTGAACTCCCTCCGTGGGATGAGATCCCCGATGCCAGCGAGATACTGGCGGCTGGAGGATACGAAGAGCTCTCGCGCTGGCGGATTCCAAACACCCGGATCACGATTGAACGGGCACAGGAAGGCCCAAAAAAACACGAGTATCAGTTCTCGCCAGGGACCGTCCAGCGCGCGCTTGAGTACTACAGGGATATTCGCGACAGGCCGTACCGTACGGGCGGACCCAGGACATCTCCCGGTATCTACGACTGGTACGTCTCTGCACCCGGGCATCCAGTTCTCGGAGCGATTGTGGAACGGCTTCCACCTTCGATGCGCTTCGATCGGACTCTGGGTCTCGCGAACTGGAAATGGCCGGCCGTGCTGGTGATGCTCGTCATCGTGATTGCCACGATGTGGGTGCTCTACTCGCTGCAGCTTTCAGTTAGCAGGCGAGTATCGCCGCAGAACCGCCTGAGGTACGGCCTGACGCTGTTTTTCCCGATTGCTGCGATGCTCGTTCCTCTCGCGTTCATGGAGATCTCGGATCGCTACCTGACGGTACGAAACACGCCGCTCCACGTGATCAGTTTCGGCTCGCAGCTCGTGGCGATCGTCGCGGCCGTCATCGTCATATTCGTAGCCTCTGCGAGAGTTGCGGAATTGATCATCGCCTCACCCAGGATCAAGACCCACGGACGCAATGCTCAGGTCATAAGGATCTCTTCTACCCTGGTGGGAACCCTGCTCGCGGTGGTTCTCTTCATCACCGGCGGACAGTATCTGGGAATCCCCATCGGGACGCTACTGGCCAGTGCGGGTATCGGAGGCATCGCCCTCGCGCTCGGAGCGCAGGACACTTTGAAAAACGTCTTCGCGACGGTCAACCTCATGACCGACCCACCCTTTCGCGTCGGAGAGAGGATCACCTTTGGCGGGTATGATGGTATCGTCGAAGATATGAGTCTGCGTTCGACAGACCTCCGCCTGCTGGACGGGCACCTCGTCACGATCCCGAATCAGAACATCTCCGGACAGAGTGTGGAGAATATCTCGCGTCGCGAGTACATTCGCAAGAGTTCCGAGATCCACATTCCGCCCGATACGGCCTACGAGAAGGTCGAGAAGGCGATCGCGATCATCCGCGAGAAGCTTACGGGTCAGGAAATCGTAGATCCCGAGCTTCCCCCGCGCTGCTTCCTTCATGAGTTGGGTCCGCAGGGGTTTTCCATACGCTTCATCTACTGGTACTCGCCGCCAGACAAGTGGGCTTTCCACGCGTTTGGCGAAAAGCTCAATCTCGAGATTTTACGGGCCTTCGAGGCAGAAGGCATCCAGTTAGTTCGAAGAAGTTCCGATGAAGGTTCAACTCGCCGGCGAGACCAGGAGTGTTGGAGTCCGCGTCGAGGCGCCCCGGGAATCAACGGAGGCGACGGTGCCGATTAAAGGGTGTCACGATTGAAGAGCATTAGAGCAGATTAATTCCTATATATGTGTGGACATTGTGCTATGACACCCTGTATTGGGTTACATCGGGTCACGAATTGTCGTCAGCGTTACGAGCTGATCTCCGTCGCGGATGGCCAGGTTTTCGCCTCTGTCCGGATTCAGGTGGACCTCTCCCGCTGCGGTTAGTACACCGAGGGCTATCTCCCTATGCTGTTGGGCGATTGTGGCGAGTGTGTCGAAGCTAACTGGTTCGGGGTGATCGGCTGCCTGCATGGGTCGGAGCATGATCTGCGGACCGCCGATTCGTGAGAGCTCGGTGACGATTGCCGCCAGCTCACGGCGCAGCGCAATCTGCGAGAGCATGTAGCTGATGGCGAGTGGCGTGACGAGTACGTCGTGGGCGTTGTCTAAGAGGAAGCGGTTTTCCTCATCCAGGATCTCGACGAACAGCTTCGGCTGCGCCTCATGCCCGGTAAAGATATGCTGGAGGCTGAGATAGGCGGTGATGGTGGCTGCATCGGCATGGGCCTCGTCGCCCATACGGTCCCGCGCCAGGAGGATGATCTGGTCGTAGCCCGAGGGTTCGAGCTCTGCCAGCCTCACGGGATCCAGGAAATTCTTCTCGATCTGCCGCACGTGATCCAGCTTGAGGTTCCGGCAGCTTGCCAGGGCAGCCATCCGATCCTCCACGGGTGTGAGGCCAACCACGTCGATGGCCATGTCATCTGCTGCAAACTCGCGGAGCAGGGCCGGTACCTTTCGGTTCCAGCCAAGAATCAGCAAGCGCTGCGGTCGTGATGGCTGTTCCCATGTGGAAAGATCTCTACCGGCCGATGTCCCAATGCCGGGCGCACGCTCTGCGCAATCGGCGAAGCTGCGTGCGATAAACACAATGAGGTCGTTCTCGCCCAGTTCCGTATCAGCTGCGGGATTGAGCAGCGGGTGCCTGGCGCCCGGGGGAATCAGACCGATTGGCACGGCTTTCGGGCACTCGCGCCTGAGCTCGCCGAAGGTTTTGCCCGGTTCCCGCAAGCGGCGCAGAAAGATGGCGTTACCATCGTTGATACTCAGGAGCTGAGAGAATACGGCCCAGATCCCTGCGTAACGCACGCTCTGGGCGATGAGCCGGGATATGACCTGGTCCGTCGCAAGAATTTCGGTCTCACCGCGGTAGGCGAATCGCGCCACCTCGCTGCGGTTCTCGTCGTATAGCGCCGCGACGGCCAGCGGTTTCTCTGCATCGCTCCGGGTGTGGCGGGCAATCGACAGCAGGGACTTCAGGGTGTCCGCGTCCGCGACACCGGGAGACCTGTTGCTGAAGTCTTCGCCCGGGAGAATGATGGCTGCGGCGTCTTCAATGGATACACGTTCAAGATGCTCGAGCTTGAGCGGCGAGCCGCCGCGCAGCAGCACCTGGCGGTCGTTCCAATAGCTGCCCAGGTGTTCCCTGAGCTCGGCGAGTACCGTGCCGTCCACCTGCTCGGCGAGCACGACGACCCGCAGCATGCTGGCGTTGTGCACTTCCAGGAAACGCGTCACCCGGCCCCGGGTGCGCAGCAGTTCGAGCACGATGCCGGGCGTTCGGTGCGTCCAGCCCAGAATCAGCACGTGGTCGGCAAGTGTGACCGGTCTTGTTCCCGATTCGATGCGCGCGATGAGTTCGTTCATCCACTGGGTGAGGATGGCGATGAGCAGACCGAGAAACAGCAGGTAGCCGAGCACCGTGACCACCGTAGAGACAGTGCGGCCGACAAGCCCCTCGTCGTCGCCCAGATAGCCGGGATCA
>JAYEJW010000023.1:0-3877 GCA_034716535.1 Pseudomonadota bacterium | reverse complement strand
ACCGTGGGCTCTTCGGCGATGTCTTGGGCGAGGACCTCCTCGCGCGCATTCGCGAGAGTGTCAATGGGGGATTCGTGCTCGGCAACGACCGGTTCGAGCGCGAGATCGCGGCGATGCTCGGAAGACGAACCTGGAAAGGATCGCCCGGCAGACCGAAGAAGCCAGCTCCGGATGCTCGACAGGCAGAGATGGCTGTTTAATCCGGTAAACGTGGTCTGTCCCTATTTTCCCTCCGGCTTGGGAACGGCTGGCTCCCCTGCATCGGCCATGATCGAGATGAGCGAGAGCAAGCGCGAGGGGTGCTGAATCGCCATGCATTGGGCGATCATTCCGCCCATGGAGGTCCCCACAACATGCGCCTTGGCAATGCCCAACCAGTCCAGTAGTCTGACGGCGTCATCCGCCATGTCATCCAGCGTGTAGGGGGCCGGAGGCGATCGTCCCTCAAGTCGTGCGAGGACAGACTGACGCGTATCCGGGGCAGGCACGCCATCGAGCTTCGTCGAGAGCCCTGCATCGCGGTTGTCGAAGCGAATCACATAGCGCCCGAGGTCTGCGAGCAGCTTACAAAAGGCCTCATCCCAATGGATGAGTTGGCCACCGAGTCCCATGATGAGCAGCACTGGCGATGCGCTCGGTTCTCCCAAGGTCTCATATTCGATCGCGATGGGGTTCGCAGGGGTACGCGCCATGGCGGCATATTCTTCTTGAAAATTGGCGACGGTCAAGCGCGCGATGCCCGAGCGACCGATTTCTTGGTCCAGCTCCTGTTTGTTGAGGGCAATACTCTCTCAACTAGGCTGGACCAAAAATGGCCGGTCAGGTCACTGATGGCGAGCAGTCTCGAGTACATTTGGGAGATAATGGGTTCCTGGCTGCCCCGGGGAAAGCTTGGACAAGCGACATCTAGTTGAGCCATTTGGAATCTCCGGAATGGGAAAGGATGAGGTCCGAAGCTCTGCCAAGTTGACGATGCCCGCGCGGTGAAACGTACTATCCCCATCACCGAGGAGATCTACCAGGTCGGTGGCTCGGGCCTGACCGCTGCCGAGGACGCGGCCATCTACGCCGTCGTGCTATCGGGGCGCGGCGCGTTGATCGATGCAGGCTGTGGAGGAGGCACGGAGCGTCTGTTGGGTAACCTCGAGTCCATCGGTGTCTTGCCGGAACAGGTGCGCTACCTGCTCCTCACCCACTGCCACTACGACCACACCGGGGCGTGCGGCGGACGTGCGGGCGCGGCTGGCGTGCCCGGTTGCAGCGCATGAGCTCGATGCCCCGTTCATCGAGGCAGGGGACGACCAAGTCACAGCGGCTGCTTGGTACGGCGCCACCCTCACCCCTTGCATCGTGGACCTGAAGCTCGCCGGGGCGGAACGAGAGCTCGACCTCGGCGGCACGCCGATCACGGCCCTCCACATCCCCGGCCACTCGCCAGGTTCAGTGGCCTATATCATGTTCTCACAGGGTCCAGGGTCTCAAAGTCGTCTTTGCCCAGGACGTGCATGGCCCGCTGCACCCGAGCCTGCTCTCCAGCCGCGAGGACTATCTGGGCTCCCTGCAGCGTCTGTTGGAGTTGAACGCGGACATCTTGTGCGAGGGGCACTTCGGCATTTTCCGAGGAAAGAAGGCGGTCAGGGATTTCATCCGCCAGTTCATGCGGTAGACCGCGGCAATTCGATTGAATTCCCTCCAGTCGTCAAACTGTTCATGCCGGACGCACAGGTACCTGGCTCCTCTCGGAGCTCTACCCGGACGACCCCAACGTCGCCTTCGGCCTCTGCGACCTGGCGTTAGGGTTTCCGGAGCTCAGGGACGTGCGGCTCTCGGAGAGCCCGGCGGTGCCGCTCAATGTAGGCATCCTCGCCGTTGCTGAGTTTGACTTTCTCCAATAAAGGCAGGAGGACTTGATCGATGTTGGCCACAATCCGGTCTTTGAGCTCTTTCTTGTCCAGCTCGATATGGGCAATAAGCTCCTTCAGGGCTGCATTTTTCTCTTCGAGGGCTCTCGCCTTCGCGGCGAGTTCTTGTTTTTGTCTCTCCGGCTCCTCCTGTGCCTCGAAGAGGTCTGTGACATCGAGACTTGCTCCCCATAAGTACCGTACGTCGCCGCTCTGAATGCCCGGAGTAATGTTGTTGACGATGATGCGTGTTGTCCCGTCGGCGGTTCTTTCGTAGAAGATAACGTTACTTCAAACCGCCGAGAACGACTGTGAAGCCAAACATGCAAACGACGGCATTTGCCAAGAAGCAGGTCTTGTCGGCGTCGCGCCGTCATCGCCGTTGCGATCTGCAAGGCACCTCGATCCTCGGTCGTCTCGGGTACTACTTACGACGGCAGTCGGCCAATAACGGACATCGCAGGTGGCGCATCCGTCCCGCTGGTGTAAGGTTTCTTGAGATCTGGCGGGACGGTGGGGCGGACAGCCTCCACCGGCAAAGAGCGGATCAAAGCACGTTGGTTCGGAAACCTCAGTTGCGAAAAATACCTTTTAGATTTCTTAAACCACGCGGAAACATAGAACTAAGCGACCAAGCCAAGCGAAAATACCCGTTCGGATCCGTGGTTAAATAGTATGCTCCGCCCGCAACCATACCGCTGGAAAACCATCACGCTTGACGAGAGTGTCATGCTGCGGGCGTTTGCGATCCTAGCGATCGTTCTCCACAATTACCTGCATTGGATCGCCGATGCACCGGGTGAAAACGAATTCACCTACGAGCCCGAACGCACACAGGCATTGATCGACGGACTATTGAACGCACCCCTTGATTGTATCCGATTGTTGATCACCTACTTTGGTCATTACGGCGTGCAGGTGTTTTTCTTCCTCAGCGGCTACGGTATTGCAGTCAAGTATCGCAATCGGAAACCCAGTTGGCTTACTTTCCAAAAAGCTCGATGGTCAGCGCTCTATCCATCCATTGTGATCGCAGCATTAGGCTATATTTTCTATGAAAGTCTACGACTTGGATGGAACCAGGTAATTCAACGGGAAATGCTGGAGTTGGTCCGGCAAATGATTGGGATCTCAAGTTTTTTTCCGGACAATATCTACTATCCGATTGGCCCTTGGTGGTTTATCGGGGTAATCCTACAGTTTTACCTGCTCGCACCTCTCATCCTCCAGTGGACACGTCGCTTTGGTGACAACGCCTTATACGCGCTCGCTGCGGGATCGTTTCTGTTTGAACTACTGGTAGGTCCGATCCTTTCCAAGCAATTCGACTTCAACATCAACCACAGCATCCTGGGTCATCTGGATGTTTGCGCGATGGGGATATGGTTTGCCCGACGGGAAGAGTTCCCCCTACCCAAGGCCGTTATCGCGGGAGCTGCAGGATTATTCATCCTCGGAAATTTCTACGCATGGCTCTGGATCACGACAGGTGCCACTTCGCTACTTGTCATGCTGCCGCTGCTGCGCACTCTATCTCATAAATGTCAACGCCAGATATGGATCCATCGTTGTCTGATGTTCATCGGCCAACTCTCGATGTATATCTTTCTCTGCAACGGCTACCTCAGGCGTCCACTTATCGAATGGGCTCAACAAACGTCACACTGGTGGACCTCAATCTGGACCAGCTTAGTATTCCTAGCCATCGTTTTGGTCTGGGCAATATTGCTGAGAAAATGCGAGCAAGCAATTTGGAGTAATACGGCAAACGATTAGGGTTATTTCTCAGCTGCCCATGATATCGGCTAGCTGTAGCCATTTCTTAGAACATTGCTCGGTGCGAACATAGGTAGTGTCTGAATGGAAACTCGGTTTTATTCGCCAGCACCGGCATCCCCGAATGGCCGCCGCGGCACGTTTTCACTCAATAACGAATCAGTTGACGGGAATGGGCGACATTAATGAGAGCGAATCTC
>JAYEJW010000022.1:0-3896 GCA_034716535.1 Pseudomonadota bacterium | reverse complement strand
CTCTGCATGTCGCCTCCGCTGGCTCCGGGACCTACGGCCCCTACGCCACTGCGGCAACATGCCCGCGCCTACGGCTACCGGGGACTACGCGCCTCGTGCTTCGCACTTCCTTGGCGCGCAGCGAGGGCTCGGCGAGCAAGCAGTTCTGCTGCGGTGCGCCCGGTGGCACTAACAACATTCTCTGCGGGGATATTGGCGGCGACAACCGCTGCGTCGATGCCAGCGCCAACCTGTTCTGCCGGATTGCGCCGCGGGTCCAGGCCTGCTGCGGCGACGCCATGTGCGAGGGTGCCGAGACCGAGACCAGCTGCGCCGTGGACTGCGCCGCGGAGCCGCCTCCGCCGCCCGTGTGCACCTACGCGGATCCGACGGTGTCCATCTCGCCGTCCACTCAGGACATTACCACCGACGGCGGCAGTGCAGGCTACACGGTGAACATCACCAACAACGATACGACGGCCTGCGCGGACAGCAGCTTCAACCTGATAGTCAGTGACACGGATACGGGGGTGAACTTCGTGGTGCCGTCGACCCTGGGTCAGGGCTCGGTAACGCTGGCACCGGCCGCGAGCACCGGTGTGAGCCTGACGGTGACCGCCCAGTCCGGTGCTCCCAACGGCGCGACCAACGACAGCTCGGTCACGACCGCGGATCCGGCAGCCAACCACGCCGACGTCACGTCGAACGCGGTGACGACGAGCATCAACGTGGGCGGCGGCGGAGTGGTCTGCGAGGACATCACGACCAGAAACGCGTGTCGGAACGAGCCAACCTGCCAGTGGAAGAAGAACGCCTGCATAACCAGGTAGCCACGACCGCAGGAAGTGGAGAAAAGCCTGGGGGAGCGATTTCGCTCCCCCTTTTTTTTGTAGGAGCGACGCCCTCGGCGCGACGGACGGTGGAGCGCGAACCGTCTCGGCGGGCGCAGGCCGAACACCGTTAAGAATACAATTGAAATTTGCCACCCGTGGCGTGGAAATGGAGTGCTCGTGTCGCAGTCGGTTGCCGCAGTTCTGATTCTCGCTGTTGGCGTCGCCATCGGGGTCGCCGCCGACCGTTACTGGCTGTACAGGACCGGCGACATTGCCGTTGAGTCCGCCCTGGATCATGCCCAGAGCCATCTGGACCCCAGCTACGTTTGTCCCATGCACCCCGATATGACCTCCGCCGAACCGGGCACCTGTCCGGTCTGTGGCATGGACCTGGTGGCGCGGGTGGCCGGAGCGGGCGAGAAGGTGTCGGATGGGGGGCTGCCCGAGGTGAGTGTGTCCCCGCAGTTCGTACAAAACTTCGGTGTGCGCACTGCCCGGGTGGCGAGACGTACCCTCAGCCGCGAGATCGAGGCCTACGGGGTGGTCTCCAGGATGGCCGTGAGCCGCCACCGGGACGTGACCCCGGGCCTCCCCGGGACGCTGGAGAGCATCGCCGACAAAGCGGTGGGTGATCCCGTGGGGCAAGGGGAACTGCTCTACACCCTCTCTTCGCCGGAGTGGGTCCGGGCCCAGGATGCCTACCTGGAGGCACGGGAGGGTGGCGACCCGGGGCGGTTGGGTCAGTCGGAGCAACGGCTGCGTACCCTCGGCATGAGTGACGACCAGCTGCGGACACTGGCGAACAGTGGTCGGGTGGAGAGGCTGATACGGGTTCTGGCGCCCAAGAACGGCGCGGTGGTTGGGCGCTCGGGTGAGGTGGGAGACAGGGTCGCCGCCAACACGAAGGTCTTCACCCTGGGAGGGGTCAGCGACATCCCGGTCACGGCGGAGGTCTTCGAGCGGCAGGTGACCTGGGTGCAGCCGGGCCAGCGGGCTACGGTGGAGATCCCGTCCCTGACAGGCTTGGTGTTCGACGCCGAGGTTTCGAGGCTGCATACGGAGGTGGGGTTCAACAGCCGCACGTTGCCCGTCTACCTGACCTTCCGGACCACCAATCCCCTGATCAAATACGGCATGCTGGCCGACGTCACCGTCCATGCCGCGCCCCGGGAGAACGTCTTGGCCATGCCCCGCGAGGCACTGATCCGAACCGGTTCCGGAACCCGGGTCATCCTGGCACTGGGCAATGGCCGCTTTCGACCGGTGGAGGTCGAGACCGGCATCGAGAGCGGCGACATGGTCGAGGTTCTCTCGGGTCTGGAGGAGGGCCAAACGGTGGTGGTGTCCGGACAATTCCTCATCGACTCCGAGAGCAACCTCGCGGCGGGACTCGAACAGTTGCACAGTGACGCCCATGATCACCGCTGAGTCGGCCGCCGCTCCGCTTTACGCCCACCCCTGGGCCGAGACGTGATCGCCGCCGTAATACGTTGGTCCATTGGGAACCGCCTGCTGGTACTGGTTCTCGCCCTGCTCCTCGGTGGCTGGGGCATGTTCGCGCTGCGCGAGATCCCCCTCGACGCCATTCCCGACCTCTCCGACGTGCAGGTCATCATCAAGACCTCCTATCCCGGCCAAGCGCCCCAAGTGGTGGAGGACCAAGTGACCTATCCCCTGTCCACAGCCATGCTGTCGGTGCCGAGGGCAACAGCAGTGCGCGGCTACTCGTTCTTCAGCGACTCCTTTGTCTACGTGACATTCGAAGACGGAACAGACCCATACTGGGCACGCTCCCGGGTCCTGGAGTACCTGAGCCAGATCGCCCCCCAGCTGCCTCCACCCGCCCGTGCTGCGCTGGGTCCCGACGCTACCGGGGTGGGCTGGATCTACCAGTATGCCCTCGTGGACCGCACGGGGCGCCACGATCTGGCGCAGCTGCGCAGCCTCCAGGACTGGTTCCTCAAGTACGAGTTGCAGACCATACCTGGGGTCGCCGAGGTGGCCACGGTGGGGGGTATGGTCAAGCAGTACCAGGTAGTCGTGGACCCGATGCGGCTCCGGGCCCACGAGCTGCCCCTGACAGAGGTAAAACGGGCGATCGTCGCCGCCAACCGGGAGACCGGAGGCTCGGTGGTGGAGATGGCGGGGGCCGAGTACGTGGTGCGCTCCCGGGGCTACGTCACCGGCGAGCAGGACCTGCGTTTCATCTCCCCGGTCGGCTCCGGACGGGCCGGGGCCGTGCTGACCCTGGAGGACCTCGGGGAAATCCGCACGGGTCCTCAGCAGCGCCGCGGCGTCGCCGAGTTGGACGGGGAGGGAGAGGTGGTGGGCGGCATTGTGGTCATGCGCTTTGGAGAAAACGCGCTGGAGACCATCCGGGTCGTCAAGGCAAGATTGCAGCGGCTGCGCGACGGCCTGCCCGATGGCGTGGAGATCGTTGAGACATACGACCGGGCCGGCCTGATCGGACGCGCCGTGGAGACTCTCGGCCACCGCCTCATAGAGGAGTTCCTCATGGTGGTCCTGGTGTGTGCGGTGTTCCTGTTGCACCTGCGCTCGTCTCTCGTGATCCTGATCAGTCTGCCCATCGGCATACTCGCGGCCTTCGTGGTCATGGAGGCCCAGGGAATCAACGCCAACATCATGTCCCTGGGTGGCATCGCCATCGGCGCCATGGTGGACGCGGCCATTGTGATGATCGAGAACGCCCATAGGCACCTCGAGCAAGCGCAGAGCGAGGGCTCCGAACGGCTCGCTGCCATCGCCGAGGCGGCCGTGGAGGTCGGGCCGCCCCTGTTCTTCTCGCTGCTCGTCATCACCCTGAGCTTCCTACCAGTCTTTTCCTTGGAGGCCCAGGAAGGGCGCCTGTTCGCGCCGCTGGCCTTCACCAAGACCTATGCGATGGCGGCGGCGGCCGGACTCTCGATTACCCTTGTACCCGCCCTCATGGCCTACCTCCGCTGCGCGCCAAGGAAGTGCGAAGCACGAGGCGCGTAGTCCCCGGTAGCCGTAGGCGCGGGCATGTTGCCGCAGTGGCGTAGGGGCCGTAGGTCCCGGAGCGTGTGACCGGCATGCTCGCCGGCT
>JAYEJW010000021.1:0-3900 GCA_034716535.1 Pseudomonadota bacterium | reverse complement strand
TGCGCTCTGCATGTCGCCTCCGCTGGCTCCGGGACCTACGGCCCCTACGCCACTGCGGCAACATGCCCGCGCCTACGGCTACCGGGGACTACGCGCCTCGTGCTTCGCACTTCCTTGGCGCGCAGCGCTTGGGTCCTCAGACAAGCGGCGAGTGCGTCGCCGAAAAGGCGGACAACCGAATAGATGATGAGGCGCGTCATCTTGACTCCTTCCCCCCTTCCCTGACCGGCACGCATTCTTCGACGTTGCGCTTAAGCGCTACATCAACGGAAGCAAAGCCCTTGGTGGAGTGCTCTCCACCCATCCGTGAACAGCATCACGCTCCATAACCCTAGTCGACGGATGGCATTCCGGCAAGAGCAGACGGCGGACCGACACTTTCCTGCGCCCGGATCGGGCATATTGAGGTTTACGAAGGCATCCGGTCCCCGCGACGGATAGCCCTTGCCGCCTTGTAAATCACCGAGTTTCGAACACGTCGGGCGAGGGCTGGTGGGCGGCTTTCGTTCTTGATTGCCTCCGCCGCCGCATTGCTTAGGCTCCGGATTGGTTAGGCGGCGGCATTGCGGGCCGCACCGGACCACTCGCACGCAGGGTTGAGAGTTGCTGTGGAAATCGCTCCTCTGCGCTAGTTCAAACGGATTATCGTCATCGGATCGTTCAAAGCACCCAGCTCGACCGTCCGGTAGCCCCGCGCGGGATCTGCCAGGTGCACAGTAACCGTACCGCCGCGTTCCCCAATTCCCCGTACTACCACCGCGTGTGCCGTACCGCTGTACCCACTGATGGTGATAAACGGCCCGCTTGTGTTGAGGGTGCTGCGTACCAGGTCCGCAGTACGAGCAATACCGCTTTCGATCGACATGTCCCAAGCAGCAGCCAGGGGGCGAAGCGCATCGTAGTGCCGGGAGAGCGCTTGATCGGCGTCATAGGCGGCCTGCAGTCCCGCAGTCGTCGCGACTCCCCTTGGCGTGACCGCTTGTGCGCCGGGCCCGCCATAAACCAGATTGACCAACATCGCTGTTGTCGCAGCCCAGCACGTATTGTTGGATTCCTGCCGGATCAGGGGCACCGAGAGCAGGATCGCCCCGGGTTGCTGTTCCCGTTGAACAACTGCAGTGCCATTCCCTCCCTGATCTTGCTGAACGACGTGGGCCAGCTCGTGGGCGATCAGCGTTCGCCTGCCCCCGCTCTCGGGACGATACTCCCCTTGACCGAAATAAATGTCCCGGCCGGTCGTGAAGACGTTTGATTGCAGCGATCGGTTCAGCCTATGCGACTCGCTATCGTCGTGAATCTTGACGTCGCGAAAATCGCGGCCAAAGCCCTGCTCCATCTGCCTCCGCACTTCACCGGGTAGCGTGCGCCCGCCTTGCCTTTCTCTTTCAATCGCTGCTTCCAGGGTCGGGCTCAGAGGCATCGTTGCGCTATTTGCCCGCGAGATCTGGTTCGCTGGGCTTCCCGACGCGATTCGGGTGGCAGCGGCGTCGGCCTCGCGCTCGTAGCGATCACCAGGTGCACCGACAGTGAGCTTGGTCTGCAGATTGATCCAGGACTGAGTCCCGCGATTGCCAAGCTGGCTTTGCAGGTCCGCGGGTCTCGGACTGCCCCGGCGCTTCGGTCCCTGAGGGGTCCTGTTTCGCCGGGCGAGGCTGCCCGGTGGGGTCGAACGACGTGATCTGTATTCCCTTGTCATTCTGCGCCCTCGACACGGAGCTGGACGCAGCAACAGTCTCTCGTTCAGGATCACTGATCCGTTTCTCAGAGCCGCGGGAGAACTCCTCGCCGCTGCGCCCGTAATCCGTCCCGCGGCATACGCACTCCCTACAATTTAAGCATAGACCCAGCCCGTACCGTCGGAGGATTCGCTTGGCAGCCCTGCGCAGTTAGCTTCGAGCGTCAGATCTCGAGCCTGTTTTCCGATTGGAACAGCTCCTCGAACTCGGGACTGAGCAGTTTCCTGTCAAAGTCGCTCCAGATGCGCTTGTCTTGTCTGCAGTCGTAACCGCGGCAGGGGACGGGGCGGATCCCGTGGATCGAGCATCGCCGACCGTCCCGATCCAAATGCCTGCAATAGCCGTCTGCTCCGTGGGCGATGAAGTAGGGATGGCTGAACTCCCGCTGCACGATTCCTTCCTTGACATCCTGCCGGGACAACGCGAAACGCAGCCGACAGCACGCGGCCTTGCAGACATGCAGGCGACTCTCGCAGTCGATATCGACCACCTTCTCGAAGCTGTACTTATCGTACTCGGGGTCCTGATAGGCGGCTCCGAGCCCGTCCTCGGTATATTTCTTCATCAGCCGCTCGGCCACGGCCGCCTTGCGCTTGTCCAGCTCTGCGATCTCCAACAGCCCCTTCTCTGCCAGCAGCTCTATCGCCGCGTAGGCGAAGGACGCCACCTCCAGCAGTTTTCCAGTGTTTGCGCTCGCTCGCGTGTGCGTGTATCGCAGCCCGCCTGCCACTTCCTCACGCAAGTCTTCCGACGGATGACTCTCTAGGGCACCCTCTTTCTCCCCTGGTATCGGCATATCCCCACCTCCTTTACATGTTTCACTGCCGCCGGTCGGCAAGATCTGGCCCCAGAGATGCGCAAGGCATTCGAAGGGCAGGCGCGCCTGGCGCAGTAGTCTCTTAACCAGCCGCAGCCCGGCTATCCGGAAGCGACCAAACGGGGATCCAGAATCGCCGGCGCCGGAGCCGATCCCGTTATACTCCCGAATTCCGGATGCCGTTGGTTGATCAGGACATTGGGTTCGAATGGTGACAACACAGAAGGAACGACGAGCACGGCGCTGTCCATGCGGTCGTACCAGGCATCCCCATACAGTCGGCTCGGCCCGTAAGGATAGGCGTCCCAACCCCGAAGGTCACCGGGTTCCAGAATGTTTCGCGACGCCGCAGCCGGAATAGACACCCGGACGAACTGCATTCCGGGGGGCAGGGCGGCGACGCGCCAGTGGACGACGTTCTCCAACACGGCGAGGGAGTAAGCGGTGGCCGCGTGTACGATGTAGCGTCCTGGACTGCACCAGCGGCTTCCGTATTTGAATGCGCCGCCGCCGTCCAGAATCGGGTAGTCGGCGTGACCCAGGCGGAAAGCGATGAGCTCGCCTTCACACCGGAAGTCCATGCATGCCTCGTTCGATGATCTCCTCTACCTGCCGGCCGCCGATTTCCGTCAAGGCGGCATCGAGCGGAGACTTACCCCTGAGCTCCGGGTGCGGCGAAAGCAGGAAGCGCTGCGCGGCCCGATCGTCCTGCCACAGGGCACGCGCCATAGCATAGATGCGGGCCAGGCGCTCTGCCGTCTCGCTGTGCTGCTGGTTCAGCCTGCGCGAGCGCTGATAGGTGGCACGAGGGACGATCCGATAGCGGAGACTCACCCGCGTTACCTCGTCGGCGCCGGTGGCCAGGCGGTCGATCAAGGCATCGAAAGCCGCTCTGGGTATCCCTTTGGCTACTACCTCGTCGAGCTCCATCAGGTCGTGGACCGGGTTCCCAAGGGCATCGGCTCCGCCGAGTACCTCGACTATCTGTTGGGCGGCGATCATGCGCAGATCCTGGAAGCGACTAACTGATAGTTATTCTAGCATCGGGTGATGCTGGTCGCTATGTGCGCGCCGCCTGAAAACGGACGTGCGCGCTATTCAATCGGATATTCATGCTTTGCCGAATTGCGGCATTCTGAAAAAACCGCAGATGGAAAGATTGAATCTCCGTATGATGCCGTGCATGTCAATTTCACGATAAAAGGTGCTGCTTCCCCCGGAGTAAGCGTTCAGACCCCGGTGTCGATCTGCCCCCAAAGACATAGTGCACTTTTATCCGGCGGTAGCTGGCAGAACCGGAGCGGGATTACCCCTGCGGCGCTCACGTAAGGTCTCGGCGATGTACAA
>JAYEJW010000020.1:0-3909 GCA_034716535.1 Pseudomonadota bacterium | reverse complement strand
GTAGCGGGCAACGCGACTCTTTGCCGTGTGCAGGGTGAGGTTGTCGATCTCCCCGATCAATCCGCGCAGGCGTCGGCTGAGTGAGCCCAACAGAACGAAGCAGGTATCCGTGGATTCATGCAGCATCTTGGCGAAGTCTCGCGCATCAATGCCGATGAGATCCACCGAGCTCAGTGCTGACGCACACACGGGGTAGCGCGGGGCGTTCAGAAACATGAGCGCCTCGGCAAATGTCTGCCCCGGAGCAACGATTTCTATTACCTTCTCGGAGCCCTCGGGAGACAGGCGAAACAGCCGAATCTGGCCCCTCAGAACGAGATAGAAGCGCTCCGCGGCGTCTCCCTGGCGGAAGAGCAGCTGCCCTTCATCCAATGTCACGCGCAGAGCGTGCCGACTCACGCGTTCCAACTGTTCCTGGCTCAAGCCGGAGAGCAGGAGCCCAGTGCGCAACTCATTGATCATGGCCCATCCTGCCGTTCATTACCCGGGAGCCCAAATGATCGGGAGAACTTTTCACTATTATCAAGTCTGGCGTGCATTTCCTTGATCAGGATCAGGGCTCGGGCTGAAGTTTCGCCACGACAGGGCCAATCCCTCAGGCCTGTACCGGGAATGGTCAGGGTCCCCGACATGCCGTTTGACATACCGTTTGACATGCATCAAGGTCACTCCCGCGCGGGGACAGTGGAATGGGCTCCGCGCATTTTCTTTGCGGAGGACGTTCATTCATGGCACAGACCTTTACCAAATCGATGGCGCGGAACATCTTCTACGGTGGCTCCGTGTTCTTTTTTCTGCTCTTTCTCGCATTAACCTTCGACACCTCCATGGCGTTGCCGGATCGGGATCGCCGCGACCTACTGGACCCCAACACCGAGTTGGGTCAGAAGATCGCCCACGGCAAGGGGCTGTGGGAGGAGAACAACTGCATCGGCTGCCACACGCTGCTCGGCGAAGGGGCCTACTTCGCTCCGGAGCTCGGTAACGTCTACGTACGCTTCGGCAACAACAAGGATGCGATCAAGGCATTCATCCAGAGCCGCCCGGCGGAGGGCATCCCGGGGCGCCGCAGCATGCCCCAGTTCAACTTCAGCGACGAGGAGCTGGACGCCATCGCCGAGTTCCTGAAGTACGCGTCCGAGATCAACACGGCCGGCTGGCCGCCGAACGTGCAAGGCTGATCATCTAAGGTCCTGGAGAACAGACAGTGAAATTCAAATCCCAAGCCGTCGCCAAGCCGTACTTTATTGCGGCCATCGCCCTATTCGCCGCCCAGGTCCTCTTCGGCCTCATCATGGGCCTGCAGTACGTCGTCGGCGACTTCCTATTCCCCGAAGTCCCGTTCAACGTCGCGCGGATGGTCCACACCAATACACTGATCGTGTGGCTGCTGATGGCCTTCATGGGCGCCGCCTACTACCTGGTGCCGGAAGAGGCCGAGCGCGAGCTCTTTGCCCCCTGGCTCGCCGTGGCCATGTTCTGGATCTTCCTGATCGCGGCCGCGCTGACCGTCGTCGGTTACCTGTTCGTGCCCTACGCCGGGCTCGCCGAGCTGACCATGAACGAGCTGCTGCCCACCATGGGACGTGAGTTCCTCGAACAGCCCACCATCACCAAGGTCGGCATCGTGATTGTCGCCCTGGCGTTCCTCTTCAACATCGGAATGACCATCCTCAAGGGCCGCAAGACCGTTGTCAACCTGGTGCTGCTCATCGGCTTGGCGGGTCTGGCGGTGTTCTTCCTGTTCGCCTTCTACAACCCCACCAATCTGGTGCTCGACAAGTACTACTGGTGGTGGGTGGTCCACCTGTGGGTGGAAGGCGTTTGGGAGCTGATCCTGGGCTCCATGCTCGCCTTCATCCTGATCAAGACCACCGGCGTCGACCGCGAGGTGATCGAGAAGTGGCTGTACGTGATCATCGCCATGACCCTGATCACAGGCATCATCGGCACCGGACACCATTACTACTGGATCGGCACGCCCGAGTATTGGCAGTGGTGGGGCTCGATCTTCTCCGCCATGGAGCCGATCCCCTTCTTCATGATGACCGTCTTCGCCTTCAATATGGTCAACAGGCGCCGGCGCAATCACCCCAACAAGGCCGCGGTCCTGTGGGCGCTGGGAACGGCGGTGTTGGCCTTCCTCGGGGCCGGCGTGTGGGGCTTCCTGCACACCCTTTCGCCGGTGAACTTCTATACGCACGGCACCCAGATCACGGCCGCCCACGGCCATATGGCCTTCTTCGGCGCCTATGTGCTGATCAGCCTGGCGATGATCTCCTACGCCATGCCGCAAATGAACGGACGCGAGGCCAACAGCATGCGCTCGCAGGTCCTGGAGATGTGGAGCTTCTGGTTGATGAGCGTGTCCATGGTCTTCATCACCCTGTTCCTCACCGGCGCGGGTATCCTGCAAGTATACCTGCAGCGATTCTCGGATGCCCCGCTGCAGTTCATCGTGGTGCAGGACAAGATCGCGCTCTTCTATTGGCTGCGTGAGCTGACGGGCCTCATCTTCTTCGTCGGGCTGGTGGTGTACATCATCAGCTTCTTCGTCGCCGCCAAGGATGCGAAGGAAGCAGCAGCGAGCGGCACGGAGACGCCTCCCGAGACGTCGCCCGCATCCGCCTGAAGCTCCAACCTCCAACCTCCCTCGGGCATGAAGGACGCCCGACTGGCTATCGGCCCCGCATCGCGGGGCCTTTTTTTGGGCCGGTCTCTAGGGATTAAGGGTTCAGCTCCGGGAGGACCGAGGCGCGGGTGCGGCCCTGCCGCCTCAAACGCCTGAGTACCGGAGGCACCCGTCTGGCCGCCTCGGCCCCGCGCCATCGGACCGTTTCGCGTCCGAAGAGGACTGCGTCCAGCGCCCACAGCTCAGCCGCCGCCTGGTCGGGCAGCTGTCCCGCCAGGCTCCCGGGCCCGGCTGGGAAGGAGATGGATGGACAGGCCGCGGCCCAGGCCCGCAGGGCCGCCCACGCCGAGCGCGCGTCGTCCCTTTTGCAGGACCGGACAAAACGGACCAATGACAGACGCCGGATCAGCCAGCGCCGGAAGCCGGTCGAGCGCAACGCGGCCCAAAGGGCCGCCACCGCGAGCACGGCCATGAGCACCGAGCCGAGTCCGCGCCATCGCTCCACCGACAGAGTCCAGCGGCCGTTTGCCTGCACGGGCTCTCTGGTCTTGGATTTCAGACCGGCCGGGACGGGAGCTCCCTGCCCCTCGGCAGAACCCGTGCCGGCTGCCACCCGGATCCGGCGTCCGGGAAGTGCCGCCACCTGGTTGCGGTTGCGCTCCGTATCCCACCAGTGGATGTGCACTGCAGGGATATCGAGCACACCGGCGCGTCGGGGAAGATAGACCAGCGTCGTTTCCCGCATACCGGTCATGACGGATCCCGATAGCTGGTTCCCAAGGCGATCCCCGGCCGGGTGAATTCTCAGATCCGGACCCTCCGGTGGGAGGATGGTCGGGAGCTGAGCAGCCGTGAGGCCCTCCGCCTCCAGCGAAATACCCCTTTTGACCGGGCGGCCCACCTGCCAGTCGGGTTCGGCGGGACTCCAACGCTCACTCACCCGGAGACTCCGGGCGGGAAGCCAGAACCGACCCCCGGCCTCCGCCGGGCGTGCCCGCACCACCAGGTCCCTGTCCTTCCCCCTGGCATAGACCTGCCGGCCGCTGTAAACGGCCCCCGGCAGCCGGACCGGACCGCTGCGCTGGGGAAAAAGGAGGTACTCGTAGCGGATCAGCTCGTATTCCCGGTCCCCCACCCCGACCCGTCTCGGGTCCTCCTGCCCCGCCGCCTCGATCACCATGTCGCTTATCTCCGGCGGCAGGAGATCCCCCTCCAGCAAGTGAGAGCGGCGATAGACCCGGACCTCGTAGCGGACCTCCTGCTGGACGAAAGGCTGC
>JAYEJW010000019.1:0-3932 GCA_034716535.1 Pseudomonadota bacterium | reverse complement strand
CGCAACGAAAACCGAAGACGCGTATCTGGTCTGAACACCGGGCTTTGCGGCCGAGAAAAGGATCGTGGCTTCGCCACGAACAGGAAAGAGCGTGCTATTGATCGGGGTCAGCTAAATGGTGACCCCGATCTTTTGTCGGACCGGGTGAAACCAGATTCCTGCCGTTCGAAACTCCGGGCCGCATAGCGCACTGCGTTATATAACGCAATGCGCTATAGTCGCATCCATGATCAAGAGCTTCCGCGGGAAACACGCGCAATGGATCTGGTCCGGCGAAGGCGTCCGGCGATTTCCTCCAGATCTGCAGAAGATAGCCCGACGGAAGCTCAGGATGTTGAACAACGCGCGCGCCCTCGACGACCTGCGCATCCCTCCGGGCAATCGTTTGGAGAGGCTTCGAGGTGATCGCACGGACCAGTACAGCATCCGCCTCAACGACCAATGGCGCATCTGCTTCGTCTGGAGCAACGGGGACGCGCTCGACGTAGAGATCGTCGATTATCACTGAGGACATACGATGACTATTGCGCTGGACAATGTGCACCCCGGCGAGGTATTGCTCGAAGAGTTCCTGACCCCGCTCGGCATCAGTCAGAACCGGCTTGCGCGGGACATCGGCGTCCCGCCGCGGCGGATCAACGAGATCGTCCACGGCAATCGTGCAGTGACCGCGGACACTGCCCTGCGCCTGGCACGCTACTTCGGGACCTCGGAAGGCTTCTGGATGGGGCTCCAGGCTGACTACGATCTCGAAGAAGCTCGCAAGCGGCTCGGCGACCAGCTGGACCGCGACGTCAGCCCCAGGGCAGCATGAGGCGCCACATTCACCGAATCGACGGGGGAGGTGTTTCCCATAGGCGGCGTGTGCAATGGTGGCCCCCCGTTTGGCCTGTGAGCGTCAGGGGACGTAGCGTTGCCCCACACCCTTCATCGCTGCCGATACGCCGTTGTCGGACGACCCCGTCATCAACAGGTGGGCATGATTGGTCATCAGCACGTACGCGTGCACAGCGACCGATGCGGTGCCGCCAACCTCCGCGAGCAAGGAAAGAAAGCGGCGACAGTCTTCGTCGGCGAAGAAGATCGCGCTCCGATCAATACCGCGCAGAATGACATGCATCGGGATCCCGGCGGCACAAAAGCGGGGGCTCCTTGGCACGAGGTTGTTCTCAAGGACGCACTGTTCCAGTAAAGATAGCAGAAAAGGCCGAAAACCTGGTCCGTCCCTATTTTCCCGTTAAGAGCCAGGGGCCGGGTGTCTGTCCCCCGCAAGGGGAAGCCTCAGTGCCTTGATCCAGAAGGGTGACTGGTGCGGATCGGCAATGACTCCGTCACCGTCGGAACGAGAACCGAAGGCGCGTAGTTGGTCTGAACACTGGGCTTTGCGGCAAAGAGAAGGGATCGTGGCTTCGCCACGAGCAGGAAAGAGCGTGCTATTGATCAGGGTCAGCTAAATGGTGACCCCTTTTTCCTTCTGCATTGCAGGACTTGACGCAAGTTCTGCCATTTCTGCCTGGGCAGTAAAAGCCGCGAATTGACCTTGCAAGCGGTGTCTAAATGCGTAAGTCTGAAGCGACCCTCTCCGGACATTCGCACAGAAGCGAAACGACGAGACCTGCCCGCCTCTCGCGGCATGTGCAATGGGAGACCTCGCCCCGGTGTCTGTGGCCCCGGTGTCTGGCCCTGGTATTCAAGCGCTTAAGAGTCGAAGACAGTGATATGAAGCGTGCGGGCTGCTTTGCTGTCAGGAGGAAGGATCAATGAGGCTTAAGAGCGTTCGAATATCGAACTTCCGCTCCTGCCGGGACGTTTCGCTGGAGATTTGCGGCATGCACGCGCTAGTTGGCGCCAACAATGCCGGAAAGTCATCTGTACTACGGGCACTGGATTTTCTGTTCAACCCGAGCACCAAGAATCTAAACGAGGAGTCTTTTTGGAACAAGGACACGAGCTTAGAGATCCGGGTTGAAGCACAGTTCTCGGATCTCTCCGATGCCGAGCGTGAAAGTCTTGATGCCTGTCTTCAGGAGGACGGCACCTTTTACATGGGACGTTCGGCGAGGATGGACGAGGCCGACTCGGACTCCAGCCAAGACGGTGAGCAGGCTCAAGGGAAGATCACGATTGGGCAGCATTACCGGAAGTCTGTTCCAGAACCCGAGTGGCTGAGGGAGTCCGAGATCAACGGCAAACGGATCGCGGTGTGGTGGAAGTCAAAGGGTGACCTGACAATCGATGGTATCGATTTCGTCGCCTTTCTCGCCAGCGATAAGAAACCGGCGGTAGGAGAGTGGAAGACGAAAGCCCAAGAGTTCGTCGATGTGCACCGGGCTGATATTCCCTTTAAGAACGACTGGATCGATAACCCGCAAGGTTATGCCAATGTGCTCAAAGGGACCTTGCCATTCTTCGTACTCGTGCCCGCGGTAAGGGATGTGTCCGAAGAGTCAAAAGCCACCAAGAGCAGTCCATTCGGTAAGTTACTGTCCGCACTGCTGGGGTCGATAGAGCCAGATCAGCGTAATGCGGTGGAAGGAATGCTGAACAAAGTTGCGAGCCAGATGAACCGAGTTGGGGGAGCTGCGCGGATACCCCTCATCTCGGATACAGAAACGAGGCTGAATGCGCTCTTGAGCGATTTTTTCGCGGAATGTGATCTTGAAATCGAGTTTGAAACCCCCTCGCTAGAGACGATTCTCGGGACGCCGAGGCTCTTCGTCGACGATGGGTTTAGGACAGCGGTGGAGAACAAGGGACACGGACTACAGCGCGCGGTCATCTTTACCATCCTTAGGCGCTATGCCGACCACATGACGGCGGTCGCCGAGGGCAAGAAGCGTAACCTCATACTCGCGGTCGAGGAGCCGGAACTCTACATGCATCCTCAGGCCCAGCGGACCGTGCGCGGAGTATTTACCAAGATCAAGGAGGCTGGTGACCAGGTTTTCTTCACCACGCATTCATCCCTCCAGGTGGATGTCGCTTACTTCGACGAGATTATCCGACTTGAGCGACAGACCGAGATTGTCGACGACAAGAAAACCGTTGTAAGTAAGGTAGCGCAGCTGCCAATGCACCGCATGATCAGTGACCTTGAGAGCCGACTACCCAATCTCAAGGGGAAGGTCACCGCGGACTCCATGCGGGATCTCTACTCCCATGCTTACAATCCAAGGCGGAGCGAGGGATTCTTTGCCAGCAAGATCATTCTGGTTGAGGGGCTGACCGAGGAGTACAGCCTACCGATCTATGCCCAGGCGATACCAGGCTGTTCGTTCGATCTACTCGGGATCAGTGTCGTCGAGTGCGGCGGAAAGGGTTCGATGGATCGGCTCTATCGGATCTTCAATGAGCTGCGGATCCCATGCTATATGCTGTTTGACTATGACCGTGGCAATACGAACAACAAGATCATCGAAAAGTCGAAGGAGCTTTTGGCCTTTGCCGATATTGAAACGGATGCTCCTCAAGGCGTCTTGATTGGCGATCAAGTGGCCTGCTTCGAAGAGACCTGGGAGAAGGGTCTGAAGCCTGAAGTACCGGATTGGGAAAACTTGGCCCTCGCGGCCAAGAGGAAGCTGGGCTTGACCAGTGATTCGGGAAAGCCGTTGATCGCCCGTTATATAGCGAGGAAGTTGGTTGAGCGCCCGGAACCGTTCGTTCCGCCTACGATCAGGGCGATCATCGATAAGGCGCGGGCTGTCACCTGGTCAAAGAGCTGTCTGCATACCGATGCCGGTGATAACGGTGGGGGATCATGAGCGATCGGAACCGACAACTCGGACTCGATGGGGGGGCGAAAGGAAAGACCTGATAAGCATCTAGCTGACTCCTCAGCCAGGTCGTAAGTTCATAGTGAAGGTGGAATGAACAGCGACCTGAACGGAGGAGCCTGCAATGAAACTATACGGTGGGATTGACCTGCACTCCAA
>JAYEJW010000018.1:0-3935 GCA_034716535.1 Pseudomonadota bacterium | reverse complement strand
CTACTATGTTCCAAATAATATGCCTGTTAAATTTACACTCTTCTCATGCCCGCGCCTACGGCTACCGGGGACTACGCGCCTCGTGCTTCGCACTTCCTTGGCGCGCAGCGAATGGATCTAGTCGAAAAAGCCCAAACGCTGCTGCGCCAACTCTAAGGACACCGTCGCTTTACTCAAGCGCAGCCCCGTCGAGTTCGGGGTCGTTCTGTCCGCGGTGATTGCGGTCGCTATCGCCGCCGGCGTTATTGCCATACACGAGAAGATTGCGAAATCGCTCGCTATCATGCTGGCGCCCGTCATCAACAAGGCCGGATTGGACATAGACCAGCTTAAGGCCTTACTCCCCGGCATCCTGTTCTCCATTGCCGGTGTGCTCATCGCCTGGGTGCTCTGGCGTCTCTGGCGGCGGGCGGTCGCCACGCTGCCGCCGGCGGACATGCAGGTGCATGCAGCCGCAATCAAGGGTCCGATGGCGTTCGCCGAACAGGACGGCGCCCTGTTCCGCAGACTGGAGCGCGAGCGCGAGCTGAGCGAGCTGCTCGGCCAGGTGCGCAACGACCAGATCGGCTTGACCGTGGTGATGGGAGAATCCGGCGCCGGCAAGACATCGCTACTGCGGGCCGGTGCCTCCAACGTCCTGACAGCCCAGAACAGCGGAGTCCTCTACTGGGAGGCCCTGCCCACGACTCCGGCGGATGGGTTGCTCAAGGCCGCCAGGGCGAAGTGGCAAGAGGCCCTGTACGAGGCGGAACCCCAATCGCTGGACGACCTGCTACAGCCCCCCGCCGGGAGCGGGCAACGCGCCATCGTGCTCGATCAATTCGAGCAGCTCCACCCGGACCAACCCGATCACCAGCCGATCTTCGATCTGCTGCGCCGTATCGCCACCGAACAGGCCCCACCCGATCGCAGCACCTGGCTGGTTGCCTTCCGTGAGGAATATGCGTCGGTCTGGTGGAAGTTCCAGAACCTCTACGGCTTCCACCCGCCGATGCTGCCGGTCGAGCGCTTCAGCCCGCGGCAGGCCGGCGCTGTCATCGCCACCCTGGCCGTGGAGACCGGTTTCGAGCTGGACCAGTCCCTGGTAGACGCCATGGTCGACGACATCTCGATGGATGACCGCGTGTCGCCGGTGGACATCGGCATCGGCATGATGATGCTCGACGAGCTGGCCCGCGGCCGTGGCGCCCGACACCTGACCCGCGAGGACTACCACCGCGTCGGCGGCGGTTCCGAGGGCCTGCTGACCGATTACATCGCCGGGCGCCTGCGGGTACTGCCGGAGCCCAGCCGCGACCCGGTCCTCAAGTCCATGCTCGGGCTGGCGGACCTGGACAACAACCGCCGCCTCGCCGAGGGCCTGAGCGCGCAAGCGCTGGCGCCCGCCGCGGACCTGCCCGGCCCGGCGTTGGACGAGTTCCTGGACTACTTCGCCTCGCCCAACGTCCGCCTGCTGGAGAAAACCCGCCCCGCACCGGACGACCCGCCCCTGTACCGGCTGCCCCATGAGCGCATGATCCCGGCCCTGCGTAGGCTCTCCGGCGCCATCCTGGCGCAGGCCGAGCAGGCGCGGCTGGCGCTCGAAAACGCCTTCAGTGCCTGGCGGAACAACGGCGAGACCAATCGCTACCTGCTCGCCGGGGGCGCGCTACGCCGCGTCATCAGGCACCGGCGCGAGTTCCATTGGGGCAAGGACAGGGACGATAAGCAGCGGTTCCTGGAGTTGTCGTGCCGAAGCAGACGCGGGCGGATGATCGGCTTTGCGGCTCTGGCCCTGCTCGTGACGCTGGCCGCGGGCGCCGGTTGGCAGGGGATTCGCTGGGAGCAGCACGCAAAGGACCTGAAACGCAGGGGGCTACCCGCGGACTTGGTCCTTTACCAATATCAATTGGAGACGCTGGTCCTGGACTCCGGTCAGATAAGCCACCTCGAGTGGATCGAACAGGATGCCGTGCGCGGAATTCAGGGCCTCATGCCGGGCCTCCTCAAGGAGCGGCTGCCCCGGCTCGACCATGAGCTGACCCGGCTTCAGGTCCACGGGCCGGACCTCGTCGAGTTAGGCGCGCTTCCGGACACCTTGGTTGGGCTTTTATTAGCCGACACCAGCCTGACATCCCTCGCCGGCCTGCCCGCCGACCTGCCTGAAATCAGGACGTTCAATGTGGCGGCAAGAACCATGGATATCTCGGGCTTACCACGGATGCCGCAGTTGGAGCACCTCGTTCTGACCGGCGCCTCGATCGACAACATCGAAGGCCTGGACGAGAAATGCCCGAACCTGGTCTCGCTGGACATCAGAGAGACCCAAGTGAAATCGCTGAAAGGCCTGCCGGCCTCCGTAAGGCTGCTCTACTTAGGGGATCACGTCTCTGCCGCCGAGTAACAGGACGGGTGTGTTAAGTGGCGCGAACCGCATCGATCGCGAGCGATGCGTTTTGCCGGACTCGGCCCGTCATCAGGGCTTTGTAGCAGGGGGACCTTGTTCGCATCGCGATTCTCCGGCACGGCACTCCCGCTGCGCTGGGTCTCGGGCTCTGCCCGAACTCGCGACCTCTGGCCGAACCCATCGAAAGGAAATCCGGTCCTCGGCGGGATATACCTTTCGCACATCATTGTTTCGTTCTTTCGGCGCTCCCACCGAAATCGGTATTCTGAGGCGGGACAGGTATAGATCCGGGAAGGTTCCGATTCCGGCTACAACAGCGCCCAGCCGATCGCGTTGTTCACCGTCGTCCTGACGACCGCGAGCGCCGCGTTTACCGCCTGCTCCGCCAGCGCGAGACTGATGCCTTCAAGCGACGTGAATACCGCTTCCATGGAACGCTTGTGCATGCGGGTCAGCAATTCCGCCTGTTCCCGCGTAATCTCTCCGCTTACCTTCATCCTCTCGATCTCTGCCATGTTCTCCAGAAAGGATTTCGATTCCATCCTGGCGAATGCCCTTACCTCGGGCCATCGGGCAGAGAAAACGCCTTGCGCCGCACCAAGCATATCGCCAAGCAGTTCGTTGACATCGATGGTAGCCATTGCGTGTCCCCCTTAGGACCCAGTTGAGTCAGTCGTGCCGGTCTTGAGCGTCCGAATATGCATCAGGATTGCCCTGAACAGCTGATCGAAAGACTGCTTCGCGCTTGCGAGCGCGCCTTTCGGGGGGTTGGTCTGATGCAGGAGCCGCATGTCCACATACTGGGCCCGCAGCGTCGAGAAATTTTCGCTCAACGGTTTGGATTCGAGCTCTGCCTCAAGGTTCTCCGCCCTGGTGCCCATCGCTTCGACCGTTCCAAGGGCCCGCGCATAGAACTCCTTATTCGCCGAGTAGGCACGTTCGTTGCCCGTCGCACTCAACATTTTCTCAAAAAAGGCCGCCGTCTCCGCGTGGAGCTTGGTGACGGTCTGATCCATGACCGGGTCATAGTCCGGGGCCAGATTCAGGGACACACAACCGCTCAGCGCGAAACCGAGCAGCACTGCCCCGACAAGCCCGCGCCATCGGATACGATCTGGAAAACATTCTGGTCTGTTCATGGAATTCCTCTTTCGGCACAACATCGTGTTAATGGATCAGAATCTTCTGACCGTCCCATTCTCACAGATCGACGGCGGGACAAGATTCGGAGAATAGGTTCGACGCCATAACGCCGGTTCGTGGCCACTCGGTATCGCTGGCAGCCGACGAGATGGACACCAGCGTCTTCCGCGCTTGCCCCACCAGAACCTCTATCAGGCCGAATTTGGTCCATACCGCCGCCATACGCTTCTACTTATCTGAACGCTCAGTTTCCGAGCTGAAGCTAGTCCGCCAAAGCTGTTGGTAGCTTCTCAAAAACCCGGGGCACCCCGGCCGCTGTAGGGTGGGTCAAGCGAAGCGGACCCACCAAAATCGCGGCCATCGGCGGATCCGTCGCTGCGCTCCTTGATCCGCCCTACGAGATTGC
>JAYEJW010000017.1:0-3952 GCA_034716535.1 Pseudomonadota bacterium | reverse complement strand
CTGCAATTGCGAAAACTCCGGAGAAACCAATGACCACCGTTCGCACGAAATTCGAAGCCGCGCTGGCCGAGGTAGATAGCATCCTCGCCAGCGTGAAGGACACAGACGAACCCCTGACTGATGCGCAAACCCGCCGCATCGAGTGGTTGCTCGGCAGAGCCGAGGAAATGCTCCCCGACGTGAAGGTCGAGGACCGCGAAGACCTCAAGGCCGAACTGGAGGCCGCGCGCAAGGCGACCGAGCCGAAGCCGAAGGCCCCCACCGGCGCGTTGCACCCTATCGGGCCGGCCGTTCACACCAAAGGCGCCCGTAGCTACTCGCTTCAGAACCTGATCCGCAGCGTGCTGGACCCGAGCATCGATGCCGGTTTTGAGCGCGAGATCGGGCGGGAGCTTCGTGGAAAGATGCCTTGGGCAGAGTCTGCGAAGCTTGAGGGAACCTTAGTTCCTTTGAGTGCCGTCCTTGGCGTTCAGAAGGCTGCCAGTACAGAGACTGGGGGAAATATGATCCCCCTCCTCGGCACTGACTTCCAAGACGAGCTCATACAGATTGACGGGGCCATTACCCGCGCCACGATAACCGACAAGATCGGCGCTCGTATGCTCACCGGCCTGGTCGAGAAGACCGTTCAGTTCCCCCGCCAGGCCGCGCAAATGACGGCCGGGCATGCCGCGCTCGATGCGAATTTGCCCACTGCCACGGACGCGACCTTCGACACTGCGACCCTGACCCCGAAGCTGGTCGGCGCCGTGACCGAGTTGAAGCTCAGTTCTGTCTTTGCGCAGCATCCACAGGCAGGTACGCCGCAATGGATATCAGCGGAGCTTCAGCGAGCGCTGACGGTCGAGATCAACCGCGCCGTTCTCTCCGGTGATAACACCACGAACCCAGAAGAGCCTGACGGACTGAGCATCCAGGCGACGACCGCGACTCAATCGACCGTCACCGTGGACGGTACCGCGAGCACTGGCACTATCGGGCAGCTCAACGCGCTCAAAGCGCAGATGCAAGCCTATCTTCAGGTCGATACGGACGCGGCCGAGCGGTTGCGCTTCGTAAATCACCCCTTGTTCTTCTCAGCGCTGGAAGCCGTCCCCGTCTTCACCGGCGCGGCGCAATCCATCGCGCAGACCATCACCACGGGCGGGGCGTTTCGCGTGCCGATGGTGGAGGCGCAGATCCTGCCGGTCACGGCTGGCGTGCCGGACACCGCTGAGGCGTTCCTTGTTGCCGATCCCGAGTATTTGTTGCATGCCTTTTGGCAAGCCGCAAGCGTGGTGGTGAACCCTTACGCCGATAGCGTTTTCGCATCGGGGGGAACGTTGGTTCGGGTTTCGCTGTTGCATGACTTTTTGGTTGGCGACCCGAAGCGCGTGCTGAAGACCGTCACGAACCTAGCCTGACGAGCGACCCGTGGGACTCCTGACCCGCATCAAAAGCTTGCTCCCGCTGCCGTTCGCCAGCCAGCTCTGGACGCCTTCCTGGCTGGCGTCGGCGGGGCTGAATCCGGCGACATACGATCCGGCGAACAAGGACCCGACCCCTGCCGAGAGTATGACGCTGGGAAGTGTGTACCGCGCCTGTACGCTGCTGTCCGATTCGCTGGCGGCGCCTGAGCTTCGCGTGGTCAGGCGCGAACCGTCCGGGGGCTCGCAGCGCGTCACAGGCACGGACGTGGCTAGGGCGTTGGAAGCGTGGTCCTATCCTGACCGCGAGCTGTTCCTCTTGGACGCGCTCGTGAGCGGAAATGGCTTTGCCAGAATCCACCGCAACGGACGCGGCGCACCCGAGGCACTGGACGCGATACCGGCATGGAGAGTCGGCCTGGTCCGCGAGGAGAGCACGAACCGGATTTGGTACCGGCTCGCAGAGGATACCGCGCTCGGACTGCCCGAAGAGACCCTGCCGGTCGGGGATGTCCTGCATCTTCGGTTCAGGGTGCACGGCAGGCACAAATTGTTAGGGATCTCACCGCTCGCGACCTGTGCTCCGTCGCTTGGGTTCGTGCAAGTGACGCAGAACGCCACGACCACTATGTATCGGAATGTATCGGCACCTCTCGTTGTCGTGAGCCACGACAAAAAATTGTCGGAAGGCGCAATGGAACGCCTGAAAACCGCCTGGGAGGGGAAATTCAAGGGGGTCGGCTTGGGGCGAACAGCTATCGCCATGGAGGGGATGAAGGTCTCGACGCTGGATCTCGGCAAGGCACTGGAAATGCAGCTAAGCGAAATCGCTTCGGTCAGCACCCGCGAGGTGTGTCGCGTCTTCGGCATTCCGCCGCAGTTATTGGCCGAGCCTGGCGATGTAAATTACAGCTTGGCCGCAGAGTTGACGCGGAGTTTTTTCAGCCACTCGCTGAGCCCCTGGGCAGCGAGGCTCGGCGATTGCTTGAGTCACAGCCTACTGTCCGCAGAGGCCCGTGCAGCCGGTCAAAAGATCGAAGTCGATCTAGCGCAACTGACGCGAGGCAGCGGCGAGGAGTTGGCGAATTACACAAGCAAGCTCACGAACGGCGGAGTTATTACGCCAAACGAGGCGCGAAACATGATCGGCATGTCAGATATTGCGGGTGGCGACACCTTGCGCGCGCCAGTGAACACGCAACCCTTGCCGACATGGTTGGAGCAGGAACCCGCCTCTCAACCGAGCGGAGCGAACAGCGATGAGTGACGAGAAACTGATGGTCGAATCCCTCCGCCTGAGCGATGGCCAGAAGAACTTCGTCCGGCCTGGCCGCTTAGGGATCGTTGACGTAGGTCCTGGGAGTTTCACCGAGCCGGACGCGGAGCAGGCCCCCCAAGGCGCGGCCATCGGTTATGGACTGCTGATCGATGCAGACAACCAGATCGCACCCGGTCTCGTCATCCGCGACAGCTCGGGCCGTCCGCTCGCTGGCGTGCAACTGGATCTGGTGGAGCAGTTGGATCTCGGCAAGTGGGCGTTGCAGACCGGAACGCTTACGGGCAGGCGCCTTGCTCGCCATAATTCGGACGCTGCGCAAGCGTTCTCCGAGAGCAAGCGGGCGGTCGTCTACTCGCTGTTCTCCGAGGAGATCGCGGCCATCCGGGCGGAAATCACCCGCGACGTGGCACGCAAGCAGCTTGCAACCGTCCTGGGGGATGTCGCCGCCACCCTGGACGATGACCCGCAAAAACAGGCCGAAGCACTCCGCGACCTGGCCGCGAGGCTTCAAGATGGCTAGGCTCTGGTACGATGGGTGGCTCGATACCAGGCAGACCGCCGAACTGACGGGGTTGAGCGTGGACACCCTGAAAAGCGCGCGCACCGGCCGGCGATCCACACCTACCCCGTCCTGGGAGAAAGACGAGGACAACCTTCGCGTGTGGTACGCTTTAGAGGATGTCCTGGAATTTTGCGAAACCCGCGACGGGAGGCGGCGCAAGACGTAGGCCGTCGAAGCGCCAACGCGAGCGCAACCCCAAGCCGCCGCGAGACTGATTTCTGTTGGTGGTCCGTTCGTTACCCCGCTGAGGCGGGGTTTTTTTGGCGTTCGGACATGACTGCGGAATCGGCGGCGGATTTCCTTGATTGTCGGGACGGCTCCGTCCTGCCAATCCCTTTACGCCCAGCCGTTCCTGCGAGAAATTAAAGGGTCGGCACCGTCCCGTTGTTTTTTCGGAGCACATCGAAAGAGGGACGCTGCCGACCCTCTTTCCCGCAAATCGCGGGCGCAACCCCATGTTTCATCGCGCGACATGGGTACACCAACCCTCCCAAGCCATACGCGCGATGAAATAGCTGAAGCAGTTGGCGTATCTGCAGGGGAAGTGAGTTCAGTTTCGTCAAGAATGGCAGACGTTCCGAATCTGACGAAATTCTCCCAAGCTGCAGCTGAGCATGCGACCGACTTCGAGCCTCTGGCTGCCCCCTGCGTCCGGCGCTATACTAACCACGCCAGCTCTCGCTGGAGGCTTTCGCCTCGATTCTG
>JAYEJW010000016.1:0-3959 GCA_034716535.1 Pseudomonadota bacterium | reverse complement strand
GTAGGCAATCACTCCGCCGATGCGGAATGTCGCGTCCCCCAGGGAGATGCTGTCGCCGGGGGTGCGATCCATGAGGTGAAGCAGTCGAGGCTCCACCCACAGCTCTCCCGGAGGAGGGCCCGCAGGTGCGGCTGTCTCCGCCGCTTCCAGGTCCGCGCGGATGCGCAGCGTGCCGCGCAGGGGATAGGCGGAGCTCACCGCCTTGACCTGGACCAGGTTTGGGCCTTGATCGCCCAGAACGACGCTGGGAAACTCCAGGGTGCGGGCGGTCGTGAGCCCCAGGGAGTGGGCCTGCTCCGCGTAGGTCGCCGGGATGGGGACGGAGCCGTCCAACACCAGGTCTGCCGCGATCAGCTCTCCGCCTTGACGGTGCATCGCGCGCTCGATGCGGTCCGTGAAGAAGCCCACGGCGGTGATCGCCGCCACGGTGAGCACCAGGGCGGCTGCCAGCAGAAAAAGCTCGCCGCTGCGCCAGTCTTGCCGCAGCAGGCGCAGGCTGATGCGCCAGGCCTTCATGCTTCCCACCATGACGCTGGCTTCACGTCAACGTCTCCAGGCGGCCGTCGCGCATGAGCAACCGACGGTCGCAGCGGTCCGCCAGGCGCGCGTCGTGGGTGACCAGCACTAGGGCGGCGCCGCTGTCGCGACGCAGACGCAGCAGGAGGTCGATCACCTGCTCCCCCGTCGTCTGGTCGAGGTTGCCGGTAGGCTCGTCGGCGAACAGGATGCCCGGCAGCGGGGCGAAAGCGCGGGCGATGGCCACCCGCTGTTGCTCGCCCCCGGAGAGCTGGCGCGGGTAGTGCGCCGTGCGCTCCGTGAGCCCTACGCGGGCCAGGGCGTCGCCGGCGATGCGGTCGGCGTCTGCCGTGCCGCTGAGCTCCAGCGGCAGTAGGATGTTCTCCAGCGCCGTCAGGGTAGGCAGAAGCTGGAAGTCCTGGAAGACGAAGCCCACCTGTCCTTCGCGTAGGGCGGCGCGACCGTCCTCGTCGAGGCTCGAGAGGCGCTCACCACAGAGCCAGATCTCGCCGCTCGAGGCCTGATCGAGACCGGCGAGTAGACCGAGCAGCGTGGATTTCCCGGAGCCCGATGCACCCAGGATGGCGAGGGCCTCGCCGGTCTGTACCTCGAGTTCGAGGTCCCGGAGTATGGTCAAGCGGCCACCGGGGCCGTTAACATTCTTGCCCAGCCCTGCCGCCCTGGAGATGAGCTTGCGCGTGTCTGCTGCCATGATCCGAATGCTTCTTCTCGCAAGTCTCCTGGTGCCGGAGATACTCGGCGCCGCCGGCGAACCGGTGGTCCTGGTACTTGGCGACAGCCTGAGTGCGGGCTATGGGCTGCCGCGTGAACGCGGCTGGGTGCGGCTGCTCGATCAGCGGCTCAACGAGCTCGGCTATCCGCATCGAGCGGTCAACGCGAGCATCTCCGGAGACACCACCGCCAGCGGCCTCACCCGCCTGCCGTCATTACTGGAGCGACACAAGCCGGAGGTTCTGGTCATCCAACTCGGGGCCAACGACGGTCTTCGCGGCCTCGGCTTTGAGGAGATCGATGCCAACCTGACCCGCCTTGTCCGCCTCGGTCGGGAGGCGGGTGTGCAGGTTCTGCTCGTCGGTATACGCCTCCCGCCGAACTACGGTGCGGCCTATATCGAGCGCTTTCAAGCATTGTTCCCTGCGGTGGCCGCCCGGGAGCAGGTGCCGCTGGTTCCCCGGTTGCTCGCCGGCGTTGCCGATCATTGGGAGCTCATGCAGGCCGACGGACTGCATCCCATCGGCGATGCCCAACCGCAATTGCTGGACAACGTCTGGTCCGGCCTCGAGCCCCTGATCGGCGTACCCTCGAATGCGCATTGATGGGGCTACCCTCATCTTTGCTGTCCTTTCTTTACGGGTGAGCGGTTTCCGGCCCTAATCGATGGCGGCAAAGGCGGTACAATCCCCGATCCCTCATCCGAGCAGTGGCCATCGTCAGGGAGAGCCCATCATGCATCGCGTCACCATCGTCGGTTCCGGCTTCGCAGCGCTCACAGCCGTGAAATCGCTGCGCAAGGCGTCCGTGAGCACGGAGATCACGGTGGTGAGCCCCAGGGCCGAGTTCGTCTACTACCCGGGGCTCATCTGGGTCCCGCCTGGACTGCGCACCGGAGACGACCTGCGCATCCCGCTCGAAGGCTTCTTCCGCCGTATGGACGTCATCCATGTGCGGGCGGAAGCGACCGGTCTGCGTGAAGGCGGGCGCGTGCTGGAGACGACAGACCGCGACCTGGAGAACGACGGCCTGATCATCGGCTCCGGCGGGCGTTTTATCAAGAAGCTGCCCGGTATCGAGCATGCGATCACGCCGTGCGAAGGCATTGGTGCCGCCGAGCGCATCCGCGACCGCCTCAGGGAGATGGACGGCGGCTCGATCGCGATGGGCTTTGCCGGAAACCCCAAGGAACCCCAGGCCATGCGTGGTGGGCCCGTGTTCGAGTTCCTGTTCGGCATCGATAGCCAGTTGCGCAAGGAGAAGCGCCGCGACCGCTTCAAGCTGACCTTTTTCACGCCGGCGGAGAAGCCCGGGAACCGCCTTGGCCCCAAGGCGGTGGGCAGTCTGCTCGAAGAGATGCGAAAGCGGGACATCGAGACCCATCTGGGCCACAAGCTCAAGAGCTTCACCGCGTCTACGGTCAAGACGGAGGGCGGTGAGATCGACGCCGATCTGATCCTGTTCATGCCCGGGATGACCGGCAACCAATGGTTCGACAACAGCGACCTACCGCGGTCGGAGGGCGGCCTTATCAGGGCCGACGAGCAGTGCAGGGTAGAGGGCTTCGAGCGCGTCTACGTGGCCGGGGACTCGGGCAGCTTCCCCGGGCCGGATTGGATGCCCAAGCAGGCCCATATGGCCGATCTTCAGGCCAAGGCGGCGGCCGCAAACCTCGTGGCGGAGCTGAAGGGCGAGCGTCCGGACAAGACCTTCAAGGTAGAGCTGTTGTGCATCGTCGATGCGAACGACCGTGGCATGTTGGTGGCCCGCACCGAGAAGCGCAATATCGTCCTTCCGGCCACGCGCATGTTCCACTGGATGAAGCGCGGATTCGAATGGTGGTATCTGCGGCAATATCGCTAGCCCGGATACCGAATCTCACGCGAAGGCGCGAAGGCGCGAAGAAATACAGAACCTTACCGGAGGTTTCGCATACGAGTTGCTACTGAGCATGACTTGTCTGAGTGTGCACCAGGATCAACTGCGCCTCCTCCAGGGCTTTGAATTCAAGCTGCTCGCCCCGCACCAAGGCCCCGTCCTCCACGGTTTCCCCGTTCGCCTTTCCTTGTCCACCGGTCATGTATGCTGGGAATGGTCGGGCGACGGAGATCTCTTGGCCCGCCTCGAGTCGTGCGACGTCGATCAGGGTCCGGCTGTCGATCGTCTCCTCCTGTCCGGCCTCTCCCCCGTAAACGCGGGTGATGCGTCCATTGTCCGCCTTGTAAATCCTGTATCCCGCCGGCTTTCCGGGCTCGTCGGGAAGAACCCAGAGCTGGATCATCCGATTTGGCTCGGCCACCTGAAAAATGTTGATGTCGGCGAGTTGGCATCTGTTGTTGATCGCAGCAATACCCCGCCGCACATCGTCAGATTGTGCCCATCCTCGTCGAGAACCACGAATTTTTGTCACTGTAAAGTGCAGAAGTGCGTTGAAACTGTGACCGGCATCACATTTGCTATGGTATACGTGAACACCGGGTGAAGGATGACACCCACAAAAACGAGATCAGCCGCGGGCGGTGGGAGTTTCCGGTACCGCGGCACAGTTCCTCTGGGGCCGAGCTCCGGGGTATGGGGGGGGATTCATGAAAGTCGCATTGTTCGTCGCACTTTGCTTTACAACGGCCCCAACTTGGGCCGACATATTCGATCAGATCGAAGAGGGTTGGCACGCGAAAGACCCAGACGCCCTCGCGGCACTCTGTGCCGAA
>JAYEJW010000015.1:0-3973 GCA_034716535.1 Pseudomonadota bacterium | reverse complement strand
CTGCAAAAAATCAACAAGTTGCGAGATATCCTGTCCCTATTGAACGAGTTTCCATGAAATCTTTAATCATGGGGACATATTGTAACAGGTTGTTTTGACGTGGAAAAGTGACTTTCGATTCAGGCACAAATTACCCTAATAATGCTACGAACCCGCGTGGGGTACCTGTCTATCATATGTCAATTCGTTCCGACAGGGCCCGGTTCCGCGGCTCGAATACTCCCAACTAGCGCATAGAGAGAACTGCTGTTCTGTGGATTGATACGCCGGGCGTTTTGTTCAGACCGTCAACCCACGCAACGCTCCATTGGGCTATAAGCGATCTCATCCACTTCCTCTTGTGTCAATATCGATGCGGTGTAGGTTGATCCCAATAGTTCGATATTCTTGACGAACGAGCGCAGGTGGTTTCTGGAACCGCAGAGTAGATTATCGTACGTGGCCTTGATGTCCGCGTTATCGGCCAGGTCGATCGCTATCTGAATATCCCGCATATCTTTTTCCTCGATCAACCCCCCCACATTCAGGGCCGCGAGTTCAGACTCCGCTCCCGTTGCCATCAACTCATCGAACAGTGCCTGCAACTCTGGGTTCACGAAATCTCCCACGTTGGTTTCATCCACTACAGGGTCCGGCAGACCGTATCTGTCGAGCAGGTTCTCCACGGCGTCCATATGTTGTTGTTCCGAAGTGGAAATATTGAAAAAAACGGGGTTTCCCCAAAGATCGTAGAGGGTCATGTAGGAATCACGGGCGAGCTTTTCCTCTTCCCGCATGTACTCTAGGTAGTAAATCTCTTCATCTGAAAGGGTACTGGGATCACCTCCCGATCCTGGCCCCCTCCCCGCGGTCACACTGGACGCACCTGCCAACACCAACACCAAAACCGATACGAATGCTGAGAACTCTCTTAACATGTCAGCCACCCGTTGAATTTATTAAGCAAGCAGAGCGCTTGGTGCGCGATACAGCCTGCGCTCGCACTCCTCCTATGGCCAAACTCCACCATGAGTATCTTTGTATGTTAGGAACGTCAGATATTCATTGACAATTATCATTGCTGCTGGTGGGTTTCGGTAAAAGAATTGACGGAAATCACAATCTGACAGGAGCGTCGAGGTCATCCGTCAAACCGGCTATCGGAATTTTGAGTAGGGTGGGAGCTCCTCAGGCTGTAGGGCGCCTGGGTTCCCGGCGGCGCCACGACCTGGCGCCCATGGCCCGAGTTGTAACGCAACCCCTTGCTGAACCAGACAAGCGCAAGCGTTCGGATTGCAGGAACGGGATCGGTCCTCCGGGTCGAGGAACGACCCAAGAAAAAGGGAGGAAGCGCGGGGCTTCCTCCCGGAACTGGTGCATCGGCGCCCTGGTTTGTGGCGCCTTATCCGGCTGAGCTTGTTACGTTACGGCTTTCCTTTCACACGGACCTCCGTCGTAGCCGTCGCAGGCGTGACCGCGCCCCCGCTATCGAGGTCGACGGTGGCTTCCCAGTTGACGGTCTGGGCACTGTCAGGCGCAGTCCAGTTGATCGTGAACTTCTCCCTCTTGCCCGGGTCCAGTGTGAAAGCGACGAAATCGAGCTCGACGACGTCGTTGGCGGTCAAGGTCAGGTGTCCCGATTCCGGTTCGCTGCTGTTGTTCACAAGCGTGACCGTTACCTTCTTGGTGGCCCCCGTGAAGATAGTGGTCGGTACCTGCAGCTTCGTGATCTCCACCGAGGGCGTGGTCACGACGTCGGTCGCGGTGCTTGTCGCGGTCACCGGAACATTGGTGCCACCCAAACCATCATCGAGATCGATGTAGGTAACGGTCACGTCAGTACCCGCCTGAACGTTACTGAAGCTGGCGGGCAGCCCGGCCACGAAGACGCCGCGATCCTCACCCTCTTCGGTCAAGATAACTGCCTCGTTCAGACCGGAGCTGCTGGTGGCCTGCACGGCTAGGCTGTCTACCGCGTTCGGGTCCAGGTTCATGTCCGCATCGCCCACCCGTACGGTCAGCGCATCGCCGATCAGGAACTCGGCGCTGGGGCTGAGGCTGATCACGCCCGTGCGGCTGGTGAAGAGCAGCGGCGGGTTCGGCGGAACGCCGACATATCCGGGAATCCCCGTACCGGAGGTGTCTTTGGTCGGCGTGATCCGGATCGTGAACGTGGTGCCTGGAAACTGGCTGACATCGCCGATGGTGACAATGTAGTTCAGGCCCACATTGACCAGGTCATCGATCTCCCCCATGGAGTAAGCAAGATCGCTCGCCCAGCCTTCGATGACCGTATCCGCGATCGCCTGGAAGCCGTCTGCGTCACCGCTCATCCAACCGAAACCGCTAGTATCCGGGTTGGGGTTGTAACCATACCAGGCCACCAGCTCCGCATCGGTGTCCGGGTTGCCGTCCGTATCGAAGAAGATGCCCTGGGGCAGCCAGATGTTGGGCAGCCAGGGACCGAACTGACCATCGGCCAAACCACCGGGAGGCACATCGGAGTAGTTGCCTGGCAGCATGGTGGTGGCGGTGAGAGTATCGGTAACACCGGATGCGACCGGATACTCATCGATGAAGTAGCCCGCCGAAGTATTGTCAAAGAAGCCCGGCTCAGGGAAGTGCTTGTCCGGTGCGCCGAACAGACCATGGGAGAAGGTCGCCAGCTGGTTGTCCCGCCAGACATCTCCAGGTACGGAGAGACTCAACTCGGAGACCAGGCCGAGAGACTCGGCGTTCACGAAACCGGCCCCCACCCCAAAGCCCGCCTCAATGGTGAAACCCTCCAGGCGGGAGTCTGTCCAGTTGTTGATCTTCTGGAATACCTGGTAGTCACGTGAACCGGCTTCAGCCTCGACATTGAACACCATGTCCGCGCTCTCGCTGCCGATTCCATCCACCATGCTCGGCAGCATGGCCTGTTTATAGCGCTTATGAGTCTGGAAGCCGCTGCTGCAGATCACCTGCTGGGGATCGACCGAGTCAAGGTAGTGGCCTTCCAGGTACGAGGTGGCAATGATGCAGTTGACCGGCTTGTTATTCTTGACCGCCAGGTCGTCGTTGATCACCTTGACACCCGGCGGTTCGCCGATCGGCCAGGGTTTGGCTATGATCGTGGCCATTACGTTACCGGCACCGTCATCAACGTCGCTCGAATAGGTTCCGTCAGCGTTTAGCCCGAACTCATAGGAGCCATTAGTATAGTTAAACGTGCCATCGAGAATATTCACCGTCACGTTATCCAGATTCCAGCCACCAAAACCTACCGCTTCAAATTCCAGCGCATTTGGGGCATAGGGCGTTGTGGTTAAAGAAGTTATCACGCCCGCTTGGGCAACAGACAGGGCTGACATCAGCGCGATACTGGATACGAGGCTGATGGGCCAATGACGATGTTTCCAGTTGGATTTCATCTTAGATAGTTCCTCCGCTTGGTATTGTTTCGCCGAATGCCATGTACCCTGTCTCCGCATTGCGCAGAGAGGTATTCATGACATTCGGCTCGCATCTGACACCGAACCTTCATACAAAATCAGGTTCGGCGTTCTCCTTGCGCGCGAATTCGGGGGTCAATCTAGTTTTTTGTAATCGTCATCGCTTCGGGTCGGGCGTTTCCATATCCCCGCTTGGCTGTTCGCGCTATCCTGCCGACCGGAGCGAAGTGTAAACGCAAATCGTTACCAATGTCATGCCTCGCGTGTCCGACGCTTGCGTAGGCGGAAACCAGGGCGCCGCGCGGATTCTGGGTTCTCCGCTACGACTATCGAAGGTTGCCAACGATCGCCTGGGCCGTTTCCCGCAAGAGCCTGCTCGTCGCTCTTAGCGTCCGGGCTAGCTGCTGCCGCTGTTCCAACTCCAACTGATCGCCGCTTTGCGACCCATCGGCGCTCTCAATGGTCTGGGCCAGATGTTGCTCGATCCGCTCTGCTTGCTGCGCCAAAGTATCTCCAGCCATCCCCAGTTCGTAAGCGATCATGTGGGCGGTCCAGCCATC
>JAYEJW010000014.1:0-18064 GCA_034716535.1 Pseudomonadota bacterium | reverse complement strand
CGTACCGGCCGACCCGCCCGGGGAGAAGACCGGCGCTGGTCAGCCGCCTGCGGAAAGCAATCCGGGAGAAGATTTCAACGCCCGGTCCATGGCATCGCATGACTCTGGAGCCCCCGAGCCTCCGCGTGCTGAACGCTCCGCGACAGGACAGTCATGAACCGCGCGAGCGTCGTCTTTTCTTTCCTCATTGCGATCCTCACGATCGCCCTCTGGGGCCTGCTCAACCTGCCGTCCGAAGAGCCGCCCTGGCCTTCGAGCATCCAGGGTTTCTCGTTTCAGCCCATGCGCGCGGACCAGGACCCCACCGAGGGGAAGTATCCGACCACCATGGAGATCGACGAGGATCTCGCGCTGCTCCAGGGTGAAGTCCATGCGGTACGCACTTACAGCGTCGCCCAGACCCTCGCGGAGGTGCCCCAGCTGGCCGAGGGGCACGGCCTCAATGTGGCCCTCGGCGCCTGGCTGGACAGACACCTCGACACCAACGAGACGGAGCTCGAACGCCTCATCGAGGTGTATCGGAATACGTCCGGCAACGTCGTGCGGGTGATCGTCGGAAACGAGGCGCTCCTGCGCAAAGACCTCACCATCGAACAGCTGATCGGCTATCTCAAGCGCGTCAAGGCGAAATCTTGGGCTCCGGTCAGCACGGCGGAGCCCTGGCACGTGTGGCTCGACCACCCGGAGCTCGCCGAGCAGGTGGACTTCATCGCCGTACACATCCTGCCGTACTGGGAGGGTATCCCGGTGGAGGCTGCGGTGGACTATGTCGTCATGCGCTACGAGGAGCTCAAGGCGGCCTTTCCGGGCAAACAGATCGTCATCGCCGAGGTGGGCTGGCCGAGCAACGGCCGCAAACGCCAAGGGGCTGAGGCGTCGCTGCACAACCAGACCCAGTTTCTGCGCCGTTTTCTCCATCACGCCGAGCGCAAGGGTTACGTTTACTACATCATGGAGGCGTTCGATCAGCCCTGGAAGCGGAAGATCGAGGGCGCCATCGGCTCGTACTGGGGGGTCTACGACGCCGAGCGCGAGCCCAAGTTCGCCTTCACCGAGCCGGTGGTACGCATCCCCCACTGGCGGGAGCTGGCGGCACTGTCTTTCATCTTCGCCGTCATCATCCTCACCCTGGTTTATCGCGACAGCTCCGCACTGGGCTCGGGGGGCAAGGGATTCCTGGCCCTGGTGACCTACCTGATCGCCACCGCCGCGGTCTGGATCGTCTACGACTACACGCGCCAGTATATGACCCTGCCCACCATCGCCGTGGGGATCGTGCTGCTGCTGGGCGGCATTGGAATCATCCTGCTGCTGGTCGCGGAGGCCCACGAGTGGGCGGAGTCCCTATGGCTGAAGAAGTGGCGCCGCTCGTTTCCCTTGCACAAGGTCGCCGACGAGGAGCTGCCTTTCGTGTCCATCCATGTGCCCGCGTACAACGAGCCACCTCGGCTATTGATCGAAACGCTGGACGCCCTCGCAGCCCTCGCTTACCCCCGATTCGAGGTGCTGGTGGTGGATAACAACACCAAGGATCCCGCAGTCTGGCGCCCGGTGGCCGCCCACTGCGAGCGGCTCGGCGGCCGCTTCCGGTTCTTTCACGTGGATCCTTTGACCGGGTTCAAGGCCGGGGCACTGAACTTCGCGCTGCGCAAGACCGACCCCAGGGCCGAGATCATCGCGGTTATCGACGCCGACTACGTCGTACAGCCGGCTTGGCTGAGGGCGTTGGTCCCCGCCTTCGGCGACGCCGAGGTCGCCATCGCCCAGGCGCCGCAAGACTACCGCGATGGCGATCAGAACGCCTTCAAGGCCATGTGCTTGGCCGAGTACTGCGGCTTTTTCCACATCGGGATGGTCACCCGCAACGAGCGAAACGCGATCATACAGCACGGCACCATGACGATGGTGCGGCGCGGCGCGCTGACCGAGGTCGGCGGATGGTCGGAGTGGTGCATCACCGAGGACGCGGAGCTCGGTCTGCGGCTTTTCCAAGCGGGGTACAAGGCCCTCTACGTCCCCTGTACCTACGGCCGCGGGCTGATGCCGGACACCTTTGCAGACCTCAAGAAACAACGCTTCCGCTGGGCGTACGGGGCGGTGATGATCATGCGCCGCCACTATAAGTCGCTCCTTGGTCTGGAGCGCAGCCGGCTCACGGCGGGGCAGCGCTATCATTTCATCGCAGGCTGGCTGCCCTGGTTCGCGGACGGGCTCAGCCTGCTGTTCAATCTTGCGGCATTGGGATGGTCGGTGGGTATGGTTGTGCTGCCGAATCAGCTCACACCGCCGCTCGTCACGATTGCCGCTATACCGCTCGTGCTGTTCGCATTCAAGACGGCAAAGAGCTTTTTTCTGTACCGACGCCGGGTCGCCGCCACGTTTCGCCAGAGCCTTGCCGCCGGCATCGCCGGGCTCGCCTTGTGCCATACCGTCTCCCGCGCGATCTGGACGGGTCTGGTGAACAGCAGGCTTGGGTTTTTCCGCACCCCCAAGCTGGCCAAGACCGCTCTGCTGATCCGAGCCTTGGCAGATGCGCGCGAAGAGACCCTCCTGTTGGCAGCTCTGTGGCTCGCGGCGGCGGCAGTGCTCCAGAGAGACGACGCCTATATGCTCGACGTCAGGATCTGGGCCTTGGTGTTGTTCGTGCAGTCCATACCCTATCTGGCGTCCCTGTTGCTTTCGCTGATCAGCGCCTGGCGGTGGCTTCCGGCAAGACTCGTCGGACCCATGGCGGAGATGCGAAGCAAGGGTGCGCCGACCTGAGGCAAGGTGACGCCGGTCACGGCCCACCGGTAACCGGGCATGCACCCGGCCTTTGCTTGGGGTAGTATAAAAATATTAGCGTCTTCCACAGAATCTGTGGGTACGGCGGGCACCGGAATGATGCCCAAGTGAAAAGGCCGGATGGGGATCAAAAGCAACGATGCGGTTGATTGTTGGATCCCCGCACCCCAACGCGTTCCGGGGGGGAAGAGAGACCCATGCAGGCAGCACGCACGCGTGTTATTGAGGGCACAGGCAACCAAGTTACGGATACATGCATGCTGTCAGAACGCACCGTTCGTCGCTACACAGCCTACTTCCGCGGCTGGGCGGCGGCATTCGGCGCCCACGACAAGGGATCTGACGAGGCGCGGGATCTCTACTGGCTGTTCGGGGAGGGCCAGATCGGGCTTGTCCTGACACCGGCGGTCAAGCGCTTTCTCTATCAACGCCTCCTCCGCAGCCGGGGCGAAGACGCCCCGCCGGTGCATCTGGGCCGCGGGGTCTTGAGAATCGAGGACACGGAGCTGAGCTTCGGCGAGGAAGACCGACGGGCCTTCGATATCACGATGGGCCTGCTGGCCGGCGGCGGCGATCTGCACCTCTACCAGACCTATCACCTGTTCTACCCCAGCGGTACCCGCATCTTGACCCTCAGCTGCCATCCCCCCCTGCCGCTGATCTACCGGGAGATCGCGCCGCTCAGCGTGCATCTGCTCTGAGACCCTCCCGCCTGTGAGGCGTTTGTGCAGGTACCGCACCTGCATGTTAACGTTCGGGCACCGCATCCGGAACGTCTCAGCCCATGGAAAAGCCATATCCCTTCGTCCTCGTCGACGGCTCCTCGTACCTGTTTCGCGCCTATCATGCCCTGCCGAAGCTCACCAACTCCAAAGGAGAGGCGACCGGCGCCCTGGTGGGCGTGATCAACATGTTGCGCAAGCTCAAGGAGCGCTATGACCCGGACTACATGGCGGTGGTGCTCGACGCCCCGGGCAAGACCTTTCGCGACGACATCTACCCCGAATACAAGGCCAACCGCCCCCTCATGCCTGAGGATCTGCGCGAGCAGATCGAGCCCCTGCAGGCGGTCATCCGCGCCATGGGCCTGCCCCTGCTGGTGATCCCGGACGTGGAGGCCGACGACGTCATCGGCACCCTGGCGACGCAAGCCACGGCGCATGACATCAAAACGCTGATCTCCACCGGCGACAAGGACATGGCCCAGCTGGTCAACGACCGGATCACCCTCATCAACACCATGAGCGACAGCCTGCTCGACCGAGAGGGCGTGCTCGAGAAGTTCGGGGTTCCGCCGGAGCGCATCGTGGACTTTCTGAGCCTGATGGGGGACAGCGTCGACAACATCCCGGGGGTGCCCAAGTGCGGGCCCAAGACGGCGGCAAAATGGATCCAGACCTACGGGTCCCTGGAAGGCGTCATCGAGCATGCAGACGCGATCAAGGGCAAGGTGGGAGAGAACCTGCGCTCGAGCCTGGAGCAGCTGCCCCTGTCCAGAGAGCTCACCACCATCAAGCTGGACGTAGCGCTGGACGTCTCACCCAACGACCTGCGTCCGGCGGACCCGGATCTGAATTTGCTGCTCGGCTGGTACAAACGCTTCGAGTCCAGGCGGTTGCTGGCCACCCTGGGCGATGAGTCCGGAGGGGCGGCCGAGGAGCGCGCGCCCGCAGTCCGGGATGGGGACTACGACCTGGTGCTCGCCGAGGATGTCTTCAACGACTGGCTGGCGCGTCTGGAGCAGGCGGATCTCTTCGCCTTCGACACCGAGACGACCAGCCTGGATTACATGCGCGCGGAGCTGGTCGGCCTGTCCTTCACGGTCGAGCCCGGGGAGGCCGCCTACGTACCTGTGGCTCACGACTATCCCGGTGCGCCGAAGCAGCTCGACCGAGGGTGGGTACTGGCGCGGCTCAAGCCCCTGCTTGAAGACCCGAGGCGGCCCAAGGTGGGGCAGAATCTCAAGTACGACATGAGCGTGCTGGCGAACCACGGCATCCGTATGGCCGGCATCGCCCACGACACCATGCTGGAGTCCTACGTGCTCGCAAGCACCGCCACCCGCCACGACATGGACTCATTGGCCAGGAAATACCTGGACCGGGACACCATTCACTTCGAGGACATCGCCGGAAAGGGTGCCAAGCAGCTCACCTTCAACCAGATCCCCCTGGACCAGGCGGGCCCCTACGCCGCCGAGGACGCGGACGTCACCCTGCGTCTGCACCGGGAGCTGTGGCCGAGGCTCGAAGAAACACCCCCGCTCGCCAGGCTCTACCGGGAGATCGAGGTGCCCCTCATCCCTCTGCTTTCGCGCATGGAGCGCAGAGGGGTGCGCATCGACGCCGAACAGCTCACGGCCCAGAGCCGGGACATGGCCACGCGGATGCACGACCTCGAGCAGGCGGCGTACGGGGAGGCGGGTCGCAAGTTCAACATGGGCTCCCCCAAGCAGATCGGCGAGATCTTCTTCCAGGAGCTGGGGCTGCCGGTCCTCGCCAAGACGCCCAAAGGGGCACCCTCGACCTCCGAGGCCGTCCTGCAGCAGCTCGCCGAGCAGGGCCACGACCTGCCCCGGATCATCCTGGAGCACCGCGGGCTCTCAAAACTGAAGTCCACCTATACGGACAAGCTGCCCCAGATGGTGAACCCCGAGACGGGGCGCGTGCACACCTCCTACCACCAGGCGGTCGCCGCCACCGGGCGTCTGTCCTCCTCCGATCCGAACCTGCAGAATATCCCTATCCGCAGCGAGGACGGACGGCGCATCCGCCGCGCCTTCGTGCCCGAGCCCGGTCGCCTCATGCTCGCGGCGGACTACTCCCAGATCGAGCTGCGGATCATGGCTCACCTCTCGGGCGACAAGCGCCTGCTCGCCGCCTTCGCGGCAGGTCAGGACATCCACCGCGCCACCGCCGCGGAGGTCTGGGGGGTGCCGCCTGCGGAGGTGTCCGGGGACCAGCGGCGCTCCGCAAAGGCCATCAATTTCGGTCTCATCTACGGGATGTCCGCCTTCGGCCTGGCGCGCCAGCTCGGCATCGAGCGTGGAGCGGCTCAGGAGTACGTGGACCTGTACTTCATGCGCTATCCCGGGGTGAAGGATTTCATGGACCGCATCCGTTCCCAGGCACGCAAGGACCGCTTTGTAACGACCCTGTTCGGCCGCCGCCTGTATCTGACGGATATCGACCACAGCAACCAGGGCCGCCGCGCCGGAGCGGAGCGCACCGCCATCAACGCCCCCATGCAGGGCACCGCCGCGGACATCATCAAGCGCGCCATGATCGCCGTGGACCAGTGGATCGAGAACGAGCGACCGCCCGTGAGCATGATCATGCAGGTCCACGACGAGCTGGTGTTCGAGGTCGCCGAGGACGCCGTCGAAGAGGCCGGCGGGCGCGTACGCGCCGCGATGGAGTCGGCAGCGGAGCTCAAGGTGCCGCTGGTGGTCGACGTGGGCATCGGCGGGAACTGGGAGGAGGCCCACTGAGGGGGACTCGACCAGCACCTCTTGCTGGGCCTTCAGGTACCCGCCGCGTTTGCGGTCGGTTTCCTCTGGAAGGGTAGGAGGGAATAGGGACCGAAACCCGGATCGAGCCGGCGGCGTGGTTCCGAACGCCGTCCATCCCAATCCGGCCGCAATAGATGAAGCGGCTCCATCCTCAGAAAAGGACACGGCTCTCAATTGAATTAGTGTTTACTTAATTTCTGATTTTTCAATAATTGCCGACCCAGAACACTAATAGGCGCTTGGCTTTCAACCCGAACAGATCCCTGACGCCAGTCATAAAACAGTAATAATCGTCGATGTCAAAGAGTTTTTTCAGATAAAGCTTGACGCGTGTCACATTACTCATTATTAATGACCATAAGGGACATAAAACAGCAAGTGAGGGATATCACGCAATCCAAGCGGGGAACCGGACTCAGCGGCCCATAAGGGACTCAAAATAATCCGCGATCCGGGCCGGTAGGGGTGTATCTCTGCGTTTACGCGCAACAGCCGGCGTAACCGTTCACACCCCCGCCGTCATTCCGGCTGGGATGCCGGAATCCAGTGCCATGGATGGCAAACTCGGCCGTCGTATCGCGTCTGGTCGTGTGGGGGGGGGTGTGAACGGTTACCAGCCGGCCCCCCGTCAATCTCAAGGGGAAAACAATGAAGAAAAAACCGAACGTCGCCAGGCGTGGGCTGGCGTTTGCCATCCTGCCCAACAACTCATCTCCGTTGTATAGACGGATTCTTGAGATAACAACAGAAATTCCATCGACAATGGAGGATTAACGATGAATCTTCACAAATGTGCCCTAAGCCTTGCGGTGGGAGCGCTGGCGGTTTGCAGCAATCCTATATCCGCTTCCTTTCTGGAACCGCAGACACCTCTTGATCCTACCACTATCCCGAAGTACGTCGATCCGCTGCCTTCGCCGAGGACATTGAGCGACAAAAAGCTGAAGATAAAGATGGGCGAGTTCCAAGCATGGATCCTGCCAAGAGGCGACGAGAACGGGAAAAAAACCGACTTTAAACCCACACGCGTTTGGGGGTACAACGAATCATATCCTGGGCCTACTATTGAGGCACAGCGGGATAAACCGACGACCGTGACTTGGGAGAATAAGATCAATTTCCATAAATCGGTCGTTCAAAGCCTGGTATCCGTGGATCAGACCTTACACTGGGCCGATCCGCTGGAATGGGGCTGCTTCCATGATCCGGATCAGGAGCGCTGCACCGAACCCTACATCGGGCCAGTCCCTGCGGTGGCCCATTTGCACGGCGGCGAGGTACCTTCGGCCTATGATGGCGGGCCGGACTCCTGGTACACGAAAAAAGACGGTCAGTACGGTGTGCTTGAGGGACCCGGCTTCATCACCAATACATTTTCCTATCCCAACACCCAGGAAGCCGCAACTCTCTGGTATCACGATCATGCGCTGGGCGAGACCCGCATTAACGTCTTCTCGGGACTTGCCGGATTTTATCTGCTGCGCGACTGGAAACACGAGCCCACCAATCTTCCCGGCGGACCTGATGACTGTAAGCGGGGCAACGGAGAAGATGACCATCATGATCGCGGCAAGGGCAAAGATTCCATTGACGATCATGATGGTGGCAAGCGAGGCGATTGTCCCTACGAGCGGGCGATCGTCATCCAGGATCGATCCTTCGATACCGACAGCCGGCTGTATTTTCCCGATGGCTCGAATCCTGATGACATGATGCAGCCGCCGAATCCCGACGTGCACCCGTTCTGGATTCCGGAGTATCTGGGCAACGCCATCGTGGTGAACGGCAAGACCTGGCCATTTCTCGAAGTGGAACCGCGCCGCTACCGCCTGAGGCTCCTCAACGGGTCCAACGCCCGTCCTTACCGGCTCCGTATAGAGAACGTGGACACCCAGGAGGTCCTACCCATCTGGCAGATCGGCACCGACGGCGGCCTGCTCAATGCCCCGGTGAAGGTCGTCAATCCGCCCGATGGCCCGGGGCTGATCATCGCGCCTGGAGAGCGTGCCGACATCATCGTCGACTTTGCGGGCCTTCGGAAGGGCGACACGCTGCGTATGCTCAATAACCTGTCTCCCCCATTTGGTGGAGTCGATCCGGATACCACGGGTCAGATCATGGAGCTCCGAGTCGTCAAGGGCAAGGGCAAGGACCGCAGCTTCGATCCCGCCGAAGACGGCGCTGTCCTGCGCACTCCCGAAAACCAGATCCCGTCGCTGAACCCAGCGGTTACCGGAAAAGTCCCGGACGCGATGCGGTTACTCACCTTGAACGAGTTCGAAGGCCCCGGCGGACCTCTGGCGCTCCTGCTCAACAACTCCACTTGGTTAGGCCTGACCGAGGATGGGGTACCGATTGAGGGCAGTGAGCAAATCGATGGGGCGGACGACCCGAGGCTGCCGTATGCGACAGAGCTGCCGCAGGTCGGGGCGACCGAAATCTGGCGTTTCGCCAATCTTACCGTCGACGGGCACCCGCTGCACCTGCACCTGGCGCAATTCCAGGTCCTCGACCGCACGCCTTTCGATCCCGCGTGCTATCAGGCCGTGTATGACGCGGCGTTCGAAGGGGGGGAATTCATCCCGGGCGATGGTCCGCCAAACCCCTATTCCGAGCCGAATGAGGACGGCGAGATCGGCGGCAATCCGCCCATACCGGACGGCGACCCGGTCGACGAAGACAACTGCATCACGGGACCACCAAAGCCGCCGGCCCCTTGGGAGCGAGGCTGGAAGGACACGGGCCGCGCGCCGCCGAACGCGATCACGCGCTTTGCAGTCCGCTTTGCCCCGACCGACGCGCCGAGCACGGGTTACGGGCTCTGTCCCCCGGGCAACGTCCTCCTGGACAACCCGGAGGCCCTGCCCTGCGTCCCACAGGCGGGTAGCAACCTGTTTGCCTTCGATCCGACCGCAGGGCTAGACGTCAAGAAGGATGCGTTCGGATTTCCGGGCGGTCCCGGCTATGTCTGGCATTGCCATATCCTGGATCACGAAGACAACGAGATGATGCGGGCGATGTTTGTCGAGCCTTAAACGAATCCGGCGTCAGCCGCAGTGAAGAGGGCCGCACTCGTGCGGCCCTCTGGCTTTCTGGATCCGCATCCTATGCTCGATCATGGGACCGCACATCAGCGGTCGCACAAGCGCGCGACTTTCCGTGATGCGTCATCCCGCTTCGTTTCCTCCTTCATCCCTGTAAACGACCGTTCGTCGGTTTTCTTTGCTGCAGATCACATTTTTCATATTTAATTCATGTTGAGGGATTTCACACACTAAAGTGACGGATGTCACATAAACGAAAATGGGGGACCGGATTCAGCGGCTGATCAGGGACTCGAAATAATCCGCGATCCGGGCCGACAGGGGTGTATCTCTGCGTTTGCGCGCAGCAGCTGGCGCCCCTCACTCTGAAGGAGACGCTGATTTATGGCCATCCCGGGCCAAAATTAGCGTCTCCTTCATTTCAACGCCTTACGGGCGTCAAAAATGGCGGGGCATCCCTGCCCCACGGGAAGCGCTGAATAAATCAGCGCTTTTCTAAGGGGAAAACAATGAAGAAAAGAACCGAACGTCGGCGGGCGTGGGCTGGCTTTTGCCGTCCCGGGGGGGAGTCTGGATCCCCTCACCATTCCAGAATACGTGACCCCGCCAGAGGCCGCTCATCGGATCGCTCACCGAAGCTGCATCAGCGCGCGACTTACCGCGATCTCCCTTTGAGAAACCTCTAATATGCTAATGTCAATGATTATTATTGCCATTTTTATTGACACTGGTCACATTTTTCATATTTAATTCAGGTGAGGGATTTCACACACCAAGTGGCGGATGCCACACAAACCAAACGGGGATCCGGGTTCGGCGGCTGATTAGAACGAAGATGGTCCCCGGCCCGGGCCGACGGTCCGTATGTCTGCGGGTGCACGCAGCATCGTCGGCACACCTTTTTTTAAGTGAGGATAACAATGACTAAGATACCAAGCGTCGCCGGGCGTGGGCTTGCCTTTGCCATCTTACCCATCAGCCTGGGTGTCGCCACTGCCGTGGCAGCGCCCGTCCCGGGGGGGACCCAGGACCCGCTCGCCATTCCCAAGTACGTGACCCCGCTGGTCATTCCGCCGGTGCTGTTCGATGACGGCGCAGCCCCGATGAACGTAACGGTGGCGCTGCGTGAATTCCAGCAGCAGGTGCTCCCCACGGGTTTTCCGACAACCAAGCTGTGGGGTTACTGTGACGGAAGCCAGCCTGGCACGTCGACTTGCAACAACCCGGCCTTCACCTTCGAGGTGACCAGAGATACGACGACCACAGTCACCTGGGTCAACGATCTGGTCGATGCTCAAGGCAACTTCCTGCAGCACGTGATCCAGGGCGACGACCCCAACAACCCGGGGGCGAAGGTTCCGCTGATTGACCAGACCCTGCATTGGGCGGCCCCGAACGGATCGGTCACCTGTGACGGCATGCAGGTGTCGGATTGCCGCGGAGTTAACGCCGGCGCCGAACTTCCTTACGAGGGCCCGGTTCCCATGGTCACTCACGTCCATGGCGCCCACGTGGATCCCGTGAGCGATGGCTATCCCGAGGCCTGGTGGCTGCCCGACGCCATTGATATTGGGGGTTATGCTACTACCGGTACGTTCTATGACACTACCGCGCCAGCGCTGCCCGGCTCGGCCGTGTACTCCTATACCAACGACCAGCCCTCGACAACCCTCTGGTATCACGACCACTCCCTGGGCATCACGCGCCTGAACGTCTACGCCGCCGGCGCGGGCTTCTGGCTGATCCGCGAGGAGGACGACAGCGAGACCGGGGTGGTTGGCGGAACGTTGCCGGGGCCGGCGCCCGCGCTCGGGCAGGATCCGAACACGAACCCGGACATGAACCCGGTACGCCAGGCGATCCGCGAGATCGCCCTCGCCATCCAGCCCAAGTCCTTCAACATGGACGGCTCTCAGTACTTTCCGGCCGACCGCGCCTTCTTCGAGGGGCTGGGCTTTGGCGACACCTTCGCTCTCAACACGGGGCTCAACATCCCCTTCCTGCCGCAGGGGACCTCCGACATCGCCGCCGTCTGGAACCCGGAGGCATTCTTCAACACCATGGTTGTGAACGGCAAGACCTGGCCGGTGTTGGATGTGGCACCTGAGCGCTACCGCTTCCGCGTGCTGAACGCGGCGGACTCCCGGTTCCTCAATCTGTCTCTCCAGGCGATCGAGCAGACGGTGTTGCCCAACGGGAAGATCAAGGAAAAGGTGCTCGGCGAGATGCCTTTCTACCAGATCGGCACCGAGCAAAGTCTGCTGCCCTCGGTTGTGCGCATCGAGACCGGGTTTGCGACAACGCTTCCGGGCGACGGCCTTGATGTCTGCACGACCGGAAGCGGGAAACCCAAGGGTAAAGGCAAAGGCAAGACGCCCTGTGTCAACGCCGTGCCGGGAACCTTCGCCGAGCAGGCCCTGCTGGTCGGTCCGGCCGAGCGCGCCGACGTGATCGTCGACTTCAGCGCCGCGCCCGCGGGCACGAACTTGGTGCGCATCATCAATACGGGCCCGGACGCCCCCTTCGGCGGCTTCCCCGACCTCCCGGCCGACCCGGCCACCACCGGTCAGGTCATGCAATTCGCGATCGATCCGGCCCTGGCCAATCCGGTCGACCCGAGCACCCCGCCCGCGCAGTTGGTGCTGTGGGGCAACACGCCTCCCAACGAAGAGGTGGATCCCGATCTGGAGAAGAATCTGGTAGACACTGCCCCGCCGCGGGCTCTCGCGTTGCTGGAGGAGGAGTCGGCGGATTTGTGCGTAACCATCGACCCTCTCACGGGGGTGATCGACCTGGTACCGGGTTCCGTGCCGCCCCTCTGCACGGGTGGCGGTGTTCCGTTTGCCCCGAAGGCCGCGGTGCTGGGCGATCAGAGCCTCGGTGCGACGCCCGCCGAGTGGGTTCAGTTGTGGGACGACCCTATCTCGCAGAATCCGGCGCTGGACGCGGTCGAGACCTGGGAGCTGCGGAACGAGTCGGCGGATGCCCACCCCATCCACCTGCACCTGGTCAAATTCGAGGTCATCAACCGCGAGATCATCGGCGGTGCGGTGCGGCCGGCCGAGCCCTGGGAGGCGGGCTGGAAGGATACCGTAATCGCCTATCCGGGTGAGATCACCCGCGTCCGCGCCCTGTTCGACAAAGCCGGCCTCTACGTCTGGCACTGCCACATCCTGTCCCACGAGGACAACGAGATGATGGTGCCTTACTGTGTCGGTGACCCCAATACCGACTGCGGAGGTCTTCCGGTGGTGCCTGGCGCCTGACGGGTCTATCACCACACTCTCTCTGAACGGCCGCCTTCGGGCGGCCTTTTTGTTTGCACCCCTTAGACCGTGTCTGCCTGCTCTTTCCATGAGGCTGGGTTCTGTTATCCTTACCGCGCTCGAAGTGGCGGATCGTTGGATTGCGCCGCGCGTGGCCACCCCAGGAACCGTAGGTCGGGTTAGCGCAGCGTAACCCGACGTCCGCGCGGCAGGCGTCGGATTACGGCGCGCGCGCCGATCGTGCCAAGACTCCAGGCCGCTGAGAGCGCGCCTAACCCGACCTACATACTAAGTCGGCCTCAGCATTTACAGATGCCCAACGAGCACGGCGGCTTAAATGTCGTCCCATTGATCATGTGGAGGAGACCCCTTTGAAATATGTTGCACAAGCTGTGGCCCTGGCGGCCATGAGCTCCGTCGGCGTCGTCTTCGCCGAGGAGGCGCTGAACTTCGAGGACGAGACGACCCGGATCAACTATAGCCTCGGCTACCAGATCGGCGGCGACTTCAAGCGTCAGGAGGTGGAGATGAGCGCCGAGGCGGTGGTGCAGGGCATCCAGGATGCGCTGTCCGCTGCCAAGCCGCAGATGTCCCCGGCCGAGATGCGCGATACCCTGGTCGAGCTCAAAAAGAAGGTGGTCGCCCACCAACAGGAGAAGAAGAAGGAACAGGAGCTCGAGCGCATCGCCAAAGGCGAGAAGTTCATGGAAGAGAATGCCGCGAAGGAAGGCGTCGTCGCCACCGAGAGCGGGCTACAGTACAAGGTGATCGAGGAAGGGACGGGCAAGACCCCGGGACCCACCGACCAGGTAACGGTCAACTACCGTGGCACCCTGATCGACGGCAAGGAGTTCGACAGCTCACAGAAACACGGAAAGCCCGCGACCTTCAAGCTCAACGGGGTTATCAAGGGTTGGTCGGAGGGCCTTCAGCTGATGAAGGAAGGCGGGAAGGCCCAGCTGGTCGTCCCTCCGAGCCTGGGATACGGTCACCGCGGTCCGCTCGCGCACCGGACCCTCATCTTCGACCTGGAGTTGATCTCGGTGGGCGGGGAAGAGCAGGCCCCTGTGCCTCCGGAAGGCCAGGTCAAAGAGGGCCCGTAGGCCGAAAAGGCCCCCTGGTTGCTTTCAGTGACGCAATTGCATGTCCGCCCGCCCGCACTCGGTCGTCTTGCACTCAGCCCGCTATGGGCCCTCGCCCTGTCGATTGTGCTGAGCGCCGGCTGCGACCGGCCGCCGGAGGCTCAGCCGGGAGCCGCGGCGGTTACCGGGGGGGAATCGGCCCTCGAGCACGCCGAGAAGCACCTCGACCCCAGCTATGTGTGCCCCATGCACCCGAACGTCGTACAGGATGAGCCCGGCTCCTGTCCGATCTGCGGCATGGATCTGGTGGCCAAGCCGCACGCGGGCCAAGGCGAAACCGCCATGGAGCATGCGAAGAGGCATCTTGACCCGAACTACGTCTGCCCCATGCATCCCGAGATCGTACGCGACGAGGCGGGCTCCTGCCCGATCTGCGGCATGGACCTGGTGGCCAAGGAGCTCGACAGTGCCGGAGAAGAACACCCGGCGGTCACCCTGAGAGCCGCTGTCGTGCAGAACATGGGCGTGCGTACGGCAACGGTTGAGCGCGGCACCCTGTGGAAGTACATCCGCACGCAAGGCAAGGTGACTTACGACGACGACCGCGTAATTCAGGTACATCCCCGCACCGCGGGCTGGATCGAGAACCTGTACGTTCGCACCGACGGGGTGCGGGTGGAGCGCAAGGACGACCTCGCCGACTACTTCTCTCCGGATGTGCTGTGGGCGCAGCAGGAGTACATCTCCTCCCTCGAGGAGGACGAGCTCTCGTCCTTCGGCGGCTCGGGCGCCGACGACCCGGCACGCGATTTCAGACTTCGGGCCGGCGTGGACATGCTGCGCTACCTGCGGGTGCCCGGGATGGACATCATGGGTCTCGAGCGGTCCATGGAGCCCAAGGAGATCATCCCGATCCGGGCGCCCCAGGGGGGTGTGCTGGTCGAGCACAATGTCCGCGAGGGCATGTTCGTTACCCCGGCCGATTCCATGTTCACCATCGTCGACCTGAGCGAGGTGTGGGTCATGGTGGACATCTTCGAGCACCAGCTCGCCTGGGTCCGGCCGGGGCTCACGGCAGAGGTCACTACGCCGGCCTACCCGGGTCAGGTCTGGGAGGGGACCGTCGAGTTCGTGTACCCGGAGGTGCACCCCAAGGCCCGCACCCTGCGCGCCCGGCTGGAGTTCAAAAACCCGGACGAGCTGCTGCTTCCGAACATGTTCGTCGAGGCCGTCATCTACGGCGGCCCCAAACGGGACGTCCTCAGCCTGCCGCGCGAGGCGCTGATCCTGAGCGGGGAGCGCGAGATCGTGGTCAAGGCCCTCGGAGACGGCCGCTTTCAGCCCGTGGAGGTCAATACGGGCATGTGGCGGGGCGACAAGGTCGAGGTCCTATCCGGTCTGGACGAGGGCGACGAGGTGGTGGTGTCCGGACAGTTCCTGATCGACTCGGAGTCCAACCTCCAGGCGAGCTTCCGACGCATGGCTGAGTGACCATGCCCGCGCGACTCATTCGCTGGTCCATCGAGAACCGCTTTCTCGTTCTGATCGCCACGCTGGTCCTGGCCCTCTGGGGCTGGGCGTCCCTGAAACAGATCCCCCTGGACGCCATCCCTGATCTGTCGGACGTGCAGATCATCGTGCGCACCAGCTACGCCGGCCAGTCCCCACGCGTCGTGGAAGAGCAGGTCACCTACCCGATCACGACCACCATGCTCTCGGTTCCGGGCGCCAGGGCGGTGCGCGGGTACTCCTTTTTCGGGGACTCCTACGTTTACGTGATCTTCGAGGACGGAACCGACCTCTACTGGGCGCGGTCACGGGTCCTGGAGTACCTCAATCAGGCGGCAACCGCCCTTCCGACGGGCGTGCAGCCCCGACTGGGACCGGATGCGACCGGCGTGGGTTGGATCTACAGCTACGCCCTGGCGGACCGCACGGGGGGCAACGACCTCTCCCAGCTGCGCAGTCTGCAGGACTGGTTCCTCAAGTTCGAGCTCCAGACGGTGCCCGGCGTGGCCGAGGTGGCCACCGTCGGGGGCATGGTGCGCCAGTACCAGGTGGTGGTGAACCCTGAGAAGCTGCGGGCGCTGGAGATCCCGCTCTCGCGGGTCACCGAGGCCATCAAGCGCGCCAACCGGGAGGCCGGCGGCTCGGTGGTGGAGCTGGGAGAGGCGGAGTACATGATCCGCACCCGCGGCTACATCCAGTCGCTCCAGGACATCGGGGATATCCCCCTTAGAATCACCGAGGACGACATCCCCATCCTGCTCGGCGACGTCGCCCACATCCAGGTCGGTCCCGAGATGCGGCGCGCGGTCGCGGACCTGGACGGTGAGGGCGAAGTCACCGGAGGGATCGTCGTGATGCGCGACGGGGAGAATGCGCTCAGCACCATCGCGGCGGTGAAGGAGCGCATCGAGGCGCTCAAGGCGAGCCTCCCCGAGGGGGTGGAGATCGTCGAGACCTACGACCGCTCTGCGCTCATCGAGCGGGCCGTGGACAACCTGACCGACCGGCTCGTCGAGGAGCTCGTGGTCGTCGCCCTGGTCTGCCTGCTGTTCCTTTTTCACCTGCGCTCCGCCTTCGTTGCGATCGTCACCTTGCCGCTGGGCATCCTGGCCGCCTTCCTCGTGATGCGCTACCAGGGGATCAACGCGAACATCATGTCCCTCGGCGGGATCGCCATCGCCATCGGTGCCATGGTGGACGCCGCCATCGTCATGATCGAGAACGCCCATAAGCACCTCGAGCGGGCGGGCCCCGAGGTTACGAACGAGCAGCGCTGGGCGATCGTCCGCCGTGCGTCCGAGGAGGTAGGGCCCGCGCTCTTCTACTCCCTGCTCATCATCACCCTGAGCTTCCTGCCCGTATTCACCCTCCAGGCCCAGGAGGGGCGCCTGTTCGCACCGCTGGCCTATACAAAGACCTATGCCATGGCCGCCGCTGCGGGTCTCTCGGTGACCCTGGTGCCCGTGTTGATGGGCTACTTTATCCGCGGACGGATCCCTCGGGAGAGCAGCAACCCCTTGAGCCGCCTCCTGATCTGGGCCTACCAGCCGCTGCTCAAGGGCGTGCTGACCTTCCCCAAGACCGCCCTGCTGGTCTCTTTTCTCGCCGTCGTCAGCCTGCTGCTTCCCCTCTACGGGGTGGGCGGACTGCTGGAGCCCCTGAAGTGGCCGCTCCAGGTGCTGCGACCGGCCGCGCCCGGCGCCCTGGTCCAGGCCGAGGAGCAGATCGATTCCTGGCAGTCCGCATGGGCCGGGGGCTGGGATCGGACCTTCGCAGACGTGCCCCTGTTGAACAGGCTCGGGCGCGGCCTCGGCTCCGAGTTCATGCCCGAGCTGTTCGAAGGCGATTTCATGTACATGCCCACCACGTTGCCGGGCCTGTCCATCGGCAAGGCCCAGGAGCTGTTGCAGCAGACCGACCGGCTCATCCGTACCGTGCCGGAGGTCACCCGCGTATTCGGTAAGATCGGCCGTGCCGAGACCGCGACCGACCCGGCTCCCCTGACCATGATCGAGACCCTGATCCAGCTCAAGCCCAGGGAGGAGTGGCGGCCGGGGATGAACGTCGAGGGGCTGATCGCCGAGCTCGATGCGGCGGTCAGTTTTCCAGGGCTCACCAACGCCTGGATCATGCCCATCAAGACCCGTATTGACATGCTCGCCACCGGGATCAAGACCCCCGTCGGGATCAAGGTGGCGGGACCGGACGTGAAGGAGATCGAGCGGATCGGACGGCGCATCGAGCGGGCGCTGGAGGACGTGCCGGGAACGGCCTCCGCCTACTCGGAACGGGTTGCGGCGGGGCGCTACATCGAGATCGTCCCAAAACGGCGTCAGGCGGCGCGGCTGGGGCTCAACATCGAGGACATCAACGAGGTGGTGAGCGCAGCCGTGGGCGGCATCAACATCACCCAGACCGTCGAGGGCCGGGAACGCTACCCGGTCAACGTGCGCTTTCCCCGCGAGCAGCGGGACGACCCCGCGAAGCTGCGGGAGCTGCCGCTGGTCACGCCCAACGGCGCGCAGGTCCCCCTGTCGCAGGTCGCCGAGATCAAAGTGGTGGAGGGCCCGCCCCTGCTCAAGAGCGAGAATGCGCGGCTCAACGGCTGGACCTTCGTCGACATCCGCGGGGTCGATCTGGGGACCTACGTCGACCGGGCACGCCGGGTGGTCGATGAGCAGGTCGAGCTGCCCCCGGGCTATTCCATCAGCTGGTCCGGCCAGTACGAGTATATGCTCAGAGCGCAGGAACGCCTGAGCCAGGTCATCCCCCTGACGCTCGCGGTCATCTTCGCCCTGCTGTACCTCACCTTCCGACGGGTGGGCGAGGCGGCCCTTGTGATGCTCTCCCTGCCCTTTGCGCTGGTTG
>JAYEJW010000013.1:0-3998 GCA_034716535.1 Pseudomonadota bacterium | reverse complement strand
TCGACACAAACGCTCCAGCTTCTTGCGTTCCCCTGCCTTGGCCGCCACGCCCGCATGCAGACTGAACCCGCCGACCTTACCGACCGTGTCGCCAAACGACTCCTCCGGATCACAGGCCGGCAACGTCCGCAGGGTAAACACCTTATGCCCGGCCTGTGGCCCCACGGCGATGCGGTAGGTGATGGAATGCCCCAGCAACTGATCCATCGGCCCCGCCTCTACGGCCTCCCCAGCCAGATAGCTGTTCTCGGCATCCCGTTCCAGGAGGCCCTGGCGTTCCAGACAAATTCGTCCGGAACGAATTTGGACGCACACAGTGCGCCCGAAGGGGGCGCGCCAGGGAAGGCGCGCATCAATACGACCGACACGCCGAGCGATCGTTTGGGCCAATTGCGTGAGTTCGCCGCTCGTCGGAGCCTTCACCCAACGGAACCGAACCGTTCCATCGGGTTGATCGACATACACACCATCGAGGAACAGCAACGACGCTCGGTTACGATTCAAGTCGGCATTCACCGATTAGGCCGCCTGCTGATACGTCTCGTGTTTCAGGTAGGCCTCCATGCGGGGCACCAAGTGCGGGATGACGTCCGGCAGCATCTTCGGTAGCAGATTGCCCATCACCACCGGCATCAACTCCGGCATCTGTTCCTTCATGTAATCCGGCATGGGGACTATCCGTTCCATGGCGACCAGCATATCGGGCATGAGCTTGGGCATCATTCCTGGCACCAGTCGCGGGAACAGCGCTGGCAACATGGGCCTCATCATCGCCAGCATCGTGGCGCGCGTCGTCGGCGAAGCGTGCTCGATCCACTTCATGGTGCCTTTGAAGGGCTGCGGCATGGCCTCGATCATCTCCGGCAACATCCCCGCCATGAACTCCGCCATCGCCTCGGGTTTCAGCAGCTTGATCATGGCATCGAAGGTCGCCCATTGTTCCAGGGCGAATTCCGTGGGGTCTTCCAGCTTGATCCCCAGGCCCTCGGCGGCCAGATGCGCCAGATCCACGATGTGTAGCGGACTCTTTGTCTTGCTGGCGGTGACGCGGAATTGCACTTCGCAGCAGGGGCACAGCGCCGCAAGCGCCTCGGCTCCAGTGGCCTCGGCCTCCTTCAGCCGGATGTCGCCAATCCGTACAGCGGCGCCGTTCGGGCTCTCGAGCAGACTAACCACACCGCCGCAGCAGTGGGCCTGCTCGCGATTGAATTCCATCTCCTTGAGTTCGATTCCCGGGATTGCCTTGAGTAGTTCGCGCGGAGGCTCGTAGATGCCGCCGCCCCGGCCCATGTGACAGGAGTCGTGCCAGGTGATCTTTCGCGGCACCTCGTGGGTGAACTTCAGGTCGCCGCTCTTGATCCGTTCGGTCAACAGCTCCGAGTAATGGCGGGTCTCGATATCGAAGGGGATACCTAGCTTTTCGGCCCATTGCGGGTAGTAGGTATGCCAAGCGAGCCAGCAGGCGGGGCAGGAGGTGACCACCGTCTTTACCCCCTTGGCCTGCATGGCATCGATGTTATGGCGCAGGATGTCCTTGAAGGTATCCCAGTAGCCGGAAACCAGGAGGGGGAGACCGCAACAGGCCTCTTCCTGGCCCAAGTAGGTGAACTCCACACCCGCCGCACATAACAACCTGGCCGTACCTTCGGCGACATCCTTCTCCACCAGACTGGCCGTACAGCCCGGGAAATAGGCGATCTCGGCCCGCGGATGGATCTTATCTTTAATGTCTTCGGGCATCCAGGCAGACCGGTCTCCGGTGGCGCCTATGCAGCCTCCGAAGTGGAACTCCCCGCCCACCGCCCTGGTCTTCTCGTGCACTTCTTCCGGAAGCCATCCGGTTCTCTCCTTTTTATAGGCACCCCAGACATTGAGCTCCTTGACCGCCGTGGCGCGCATGATCTCGAAGGGCGGCAGGCTCATGCGTCCCTGCTTGTCTACCAGCTCGCCGCGCATCTTCATCCAACTCGATTCGTTGGGCAGTTGCAGCGGGCACGTCACGTTGCACATCTCGCAGGTGGTGCAGGCCAGGAAGTTCTCCACCCATTCCTGGGACATTTCGGCACGACCGTCCATGTAGTCGCGCAGGAAGAACCAGCGTCCGCGCGGCGACTCCGACTCCCAACCGCGACCGTAATATTGGTCGCAGTCGTCCACGCAGTAACCGCATTGGGCGCAGGCATGGGCATACCAGGCGATGTCGTCCGGGATGCCGCGCTTGCCCTGACCCTCGATACGTTCGCCGATCTTGCACTTACACAGGTTGGCGGGGATCCGGACCACGGGTTCGAACGGCAGGATCGCGCCGATCAGATGCGCCATCAGCCCGCGGTCGATCACCTTGCGCGGATTCATGATGCCGCGCGGGTCCACATCCCGCTTGAAGGCGCGCAGCTTTTCCACCCGCGTCGCGCCCAGCACCGAGTCGGCCTGACCGCTGAAATACAGCCCCGTGGAAAAAGCACGACCGCCATATTTCTTGGCGATGCGCACCAGGGTCAGCGACAGGGCGTAGGCCACGCCGAAACCCAGCGTGCGGTCGTCATGGGGGATGAAGCCCAGCAGGGTCACCAGCGCCCGCGGACCATCCTGCCGCAGGTTGAGCTGCACCATGCCCTCCAGGCCGAGCGGCTGCTTGATGGCGGACTCGGCCTCCCGCAGCACCGGCACCAGTTGCTCCAACGGCACCACCACCTCGGCGGGCAACAGGCTGGGCCCCAGCCGTTTGATGTGCATCAGGGCGAAGCGCTCTTGCCATTCGTGGTCGGCGATGGACTGATCCAGCGATTCCGCGCCATTGGCATCCAGAATCTCGCTCAATCCCGCCTCGATCGCCGGCCAACGCGCCTCGGGCGCCGCCAGGACCACGGTATAACAGTCGTCTGGCAGACAGGGACGACGTTCGTCCACGGGGTGCCCCCCGTGCCCCAGCCGTGGCGGCAGTTGATTGCGTAGCCATGCGGTCGTGCAGTTGTTGAAACCCACCGACCACAGCGGCAGTTTGGCCTGCAACAGGCCATCGAGCGCGGACGCCAGTTGCTCCGCGGAGGCGAACCGGTAGGCCCGCACGGTCTCGGGCCCGGCCTGTCGTAAGCTGACGGTGACCTCGGTGATGAATCCGGTAATACCCTCCGCGTCGCTGACGAGTTCGAGATCGGCGCCCGCGAAGCTACGTAGCTCGCCGCTTGGTAGCACCACCCGCGCGGAGATCACGTTGTCGAGAAAACAGCCGTACTCGAAACAGCCATAGCCCACTCCACCCTGGGCCAGCCATCCGCCGACCGTGGAGGAGGGCGCGCTGGACGGATAGGTACGCAGGGCCAGACCCTGTTTCTCGATCTGCCGCGCCAGTTCGTTCCATACCACGGCGGGTTCCACACGGGCGGTCATCGCATCCTTGTCCACCGCGAGGATCTTGCGCATGCGGTTCATGCTGACCGAGATGCCGCCCTTGACCGGCAGCACGCCGCCATAACCCGAGGTCGCCTTGGCCCGTGGCACCAGATGTATCTGGTTCTGGTTGGCCCATTGAACCAGCGCCACCAAATCGTCCTCGCTGGCCGGTTGCACCACCGCCACGGCCGTCGCATCACCGAGTATGGGCTTGATGAGTTTGGGGATGGATGCCACGTCGTGGCTGTAGATGCGGCGCTCTTCGCGATCGAAGCTCACCCTGTCACCGAACATTTGGCGCAGTTGCGCCTGCTGCATAGCCGAGAGTGCGGTCATTACCATTTCCTCCTAGTGGTTGGACCACTAGCTGAGTATGGGCAAGGCGACTCATGCCCTGGCGGTCTGAGGCGAAGCCTCGCTAGCATTTATTAAAATTATGACTCAGCACCCTGCTTGGGTATTGACCTGCATCAACGGAAGGGAGAATAAACAGCCCCCTGTGTAATGCGCGTAGCCAATTTCGGCCCCTTCCCCTCGCGCCTGGCGCCTCATTTTCTCTGAATCTTGATGTGACCCGTTGTCACGGAGGATCTTTCTCCGTTATT
>JAYEJW010000012.1:0-18083 GCA_034716535.1 Pseudomonadota bacterium | reverse complement strand
AGTTGCCACGATGTCCTCGACGAAGCGATCGATGCAGTGGGGTCCATCGAACAATGGGTGTCGAGTCATCACGATGCACTCGTACTCGATTGACTTGGGGAGACTGATTCGTGGGGATACCTCAGGGACGGACCACCAAATCAGCCACGAGTTGGCTGCTCGTCTTCATCCTTCGGTACCAGCGACTCCGGCCTTCCGTGTTTGTTGTTTCCTGCGCTCCGGTCTGCTGTTCGACCTTACTGCAGTCGAGCGCTTATGGCGAATTCCGCGAAGGCGGGCCGAGATGATCAGTTTCGCCCGGTTCATCGTCCGTGGCGCGTAGACCTGAAACAGGGTTTGCGTGGACTTGAGATAGCCGTCCGATTTCTAGTCTCCTTGGTTGCCATAGGGCAGGATGCGTTGGAAATCGCGAGGATGGGCAAGCTCCATGACCGAGGCGTAAAAATCCTGGAAGGCGTTCCCCTGCTGCGAGCGCATTTCCAGCCGACAGGCGGTTTGATCCCAGCGTCGGCTCAGGTCATCCATGCGTCACCGCGAAGCTCAGCATCTGATTCCAAAGTAATCCATTCACCGCGTCGTGTTGACGTTAAGCGGCACGGGGTTCTACCTCGGCTTCGATGGTTTGTCCCACTGTACGCTTCGCCACTTCCAGCTCGTAGTTTTTCTGAAGGTTCAGCCAGGACTGAGGGGTGGTGTTGAAGTAGCGGGCGAGCCGCAGCGCCGTGTCGGCGGTAATCGAACGGGTGCCATTCAGAATGGCGGTGATCCGGTTGGGCGGGACGTGAAGTGCCCTGGCCAGGGAATTGGCCGATAGCCCAAGGGGCTCCATAAAGTCCTCGCGCAGGACCTCGCCGGGGGTGACGGGGGGCATGAGGTCGGAGCCCTCTGCCACGTCGGTGAAATCGATCTCATCCAGGTTTTCTCTGTGGATGCTCATGGGTCTTCGTATGGGCTGATTACACGGGGAAGCCGCTTTCGTGCTCAGTGATAGTCCGTCACCTCGACGTCATAGGCGTCACGGTCATCCCATCTGAAGCAGATGCGCCACTGTTCATTGATGCGAATGCTCCACTGACCGTCTCGGTCGCCGCGCAGCTGCTCCAAACGGTTCGACGGCGGTACGCGCAGGAAATCCAGATTGTCCGCCGCATCCAGCGCCACGAGCTTAGCGTAGGCGCGGCGATGGATGTCGGGCGGAAGGCCGCGCACGCGACGACCGGAGAAGAGAGCAGCGGTGGCCTTATCGGCGAAGCTCTTGATCACTCGTCGAGCATAGTACGCGTTACGTCTGGCGTAAAGTCCGGCGTTCTATCGTCAGCGCCTGTTGTACGGGAGCACGCTCCGCCGTCTTTGTGCAGGAGCCGTGGATGGCCGGTCAGGGCCTCTTTGCTAACGCTCACGGCTGGCCCCGCTCCAGTAGCTATAGGTCGTGGCCCGTATGCCTCCTACCAGACTTCGATGTCCGGTATCAACGCAGACCCGTCGTCGGAAGCCCGTCAACGGCGGTGCCAAATTGGCCGGTTACCATCGGGCCGACCGTGTCCTCGAACCGCACTTCGCGACCTCCAAGGCTTCTCGGACCCAGCCGGCGATCTGCGCTCAGATGCGAATCTCCCAGATCCGCTTGAGCGTGACCGCACGCGTCCGGCCGGTCCTCTTGGCCTTGCTCCGAGGAACCCGGGCCGTCGAGAAAGGCGTCTCGGCACTTTATTCGTCCATGGTCTCTCTCCTCCGCGTTGTCGAGCAAACAGAAGTCCGCCCCGCCGATACGGTGGCGGATAGAAAGAATAATCTTCCGCGTCCGGCTCAGGCCGATCGAACAAGCCTCGAAGGCTCGACCTCCGGCAAGCGGAGCGACAGTATCGCCGCCGCAAGCACGAAGCCCGTGGACCACCAAAGACAGCCTTCCAGCCCCTGGGTCTGGTAGACCCAGCCGGAGAGCACCGTGCCCGCGAGCCTCCCACCGGCGTTGGCCATGTAGTAGAAGCCCACGTTCATCGACACCTTCTCGAAGTCCGAATAGGCCAGGATCAGGTAGGAGTGCACGGCCGAGTTGAGGGCGAAGACGACCCCGAACAGGATCAGGCCGGTTACAATTACGGGCCCGGGAGGCCAGCCCTGCTGCAGCGCGATGGCGATTGCGGCGGGAAAGAGCGCCAACACGAAGGCCCACATCCTCGCCGTTCCGCCGCCTGGCCCTCGTCCGTGGTGGCTACGGCCCACCAGTTTCGGGGCGGCGGCCTGGACGAACCCATACCCGATCACCCACAGGGCGAGAAAACCGCCCACCTGGGTAAAGCTCCAACCGAGGACCGAGTAGAGGAACACCGGCAGGCCCACAACGAACCAGACATCCCGCGAGCCGAACAGAAAGAAGCGCGCCGCAGAGAGCCAGTTGATGGCCGGCCTGTTGGAAAACACGTGCGCGAACTTGGGCTTGGACTTCATCTTGCCCAGTCCCTTGGGTAGCATGGCCGCGGTGACGACCAGGACCACGAATAGCATGCCGGAGAGCAGCGCCAGGGCGCCGCGGAAGCCGACCCACTCCAGCAAGGCCGCTCCCAGGAAGAACCCCGCGCCCTTCAGGGCATTCTTCGACCCGGTAAGCACCGCCACGTACTTGAAAAGCTTGGACTCTCCGCCGTCCCCGGTCAGGGTCTTGACGCTGGCCTTTGCGGACATCTTGTTGAGGTCCTTGGCGATGCCCGAGAGGGCCTGTGCGAGCATGACGTAAGGAACGGAAAGCCAGGCGTCGGGCACCGTGAGCATCGCCAACGCCACCACCTGCATGCCCATGCCGATGTGCATGGTGAGGTTGAGCCCGATGCGCGCACCCAGCCAGCCCCCCACCAGGTTGGTGACAATGCCGAAGAGCTCATAGAAAAGGAAGAGCATGGCCACCTCGAAGGGCGAGTAGCCCAACAGGTGGAAGTAGAGCACCACCAGCATCCGGATGGCCCCGTCGGTCACCGTGAAGGCCCAATAGCCGCCGGTAACGATCAGGTAGTTACGCGTGCTCTGGTCCATGGACTTTATCCGTTGCGCCAGGGTGCGGAAAAATGAACCGCCAAGGCGGTTTGATCGTTCAACCTTCAAGCGGCCGTTTCTAGGTTCAAGCCGTCAAATTCCCAGCGCAGCGATCTTCCGCGCCAGCTCCATCATCCGGTTCACGTAGCCCCACTCGTTGTCGTACCAGGCCAATACCTTCACCTGGGTGCCGTCGACGACCATGGTCGAGAGAGCATCGACGATCGAGGAGCGAGGATCGTTGACATAGTCGACTGACACCAGGGGCCGTTCCTCGTAGCCCAGGATGCCCGCGAGCCCTCCCTCTGCCGCCTCCTTGAAGTAGCCGTTGACCTCTTCCGAAGTTACGGGACGGGAGGCCTCGAACACGAAATCGGTCAGCGAGGCGTTGAGCAGGGGAACCCGTACCGCCAGACCGTTCAGCTTGCCCGTAAGCTCCGGGAAGATCTTGGTGATCGCCTTGGCGGACCCTGTGGTGGTCGGGATCAGGGACTGTCCGCAGGCGCGGGCCCGGCGCAGGTCCTTATGGCCCTTGTCCACGATGATCTGGGTATTGGTAATGTCATGAATCGTGGTCATGGTACCGTGCAGGATACCGACTTTCTCATGCATTACTTTAACAACAGGCGCTAAGCAATTGGTTGTACAGGATGCCGCTGTCACCAAGTGGTGCACGGCAGGATCGTAGAGATGATCGTTGATGCCCTGGACGATGTTCAGAGCCCCCTCCACCGGCGCGGCCACCAAGACCTTCTTCACGCCCTGGTCGAAGTAGGTCTGGAGCTGCTCGGGCTTGCGAAACCTGCCGCTCGATTCGATCACCAGGTCACAACCGGACCAGTCGGTCTCACCGATGGTCGCGTTGGACGTGTGACCAATAATCCTGCCCTCGACCTGGAAGGCGTCCGCCAGGCCCTGGCACTCCAGATCCCAGGTCCCGTGCACCGAGTCGAACTGCAGCAGGTGGGCCGAGCCCGCCGCATCGCAGGCGATCTCGTTGACCTGCATGAGCTCGAGCTCGTCCCGGCCCCAACCCGCCCGCAATGCGAGACGCCCCATGCGGCCAAAACCGTTGATGCCGATGCGTATGCTCATAGCTGACATTCTCCGTCGATTCGATGACTGTTCAGTGATCCGACCATAGGGCGCGGCCCTAGTACCTCGTTCCACCCTATATTACGGGTATCAGAGCTTCCCAAACGCGCCAAGGCAAGGCGCAGCCCGCAGGGAATGGCGATTCCCTTTCCAAGGGCTGCAACGCCGCACTGGCGCGTTTGGGGGGCTCCCTGCGGGCAAGGCGAGAAGCGGCCATCTGCGTTGTTGCGCTCCCTTGAACTAGCTTCGGCTAGTCCTGCGGTCGCACGCCTAGCATCTGGCCGCTTCTCGTCTTGCTGAAACCGCAAAGTTAGGTGGAACGAGGTACTAGGGTCGGTGCGGCGAGGCCGCACCCTACCCCTCGGTGACCCAGCGCCGCACGTCGTCCGGCCCCGGCAGGCCCCCGGCGTGAACCAGCTTGCCGTCCACCACCACACCGGGGGTAGACATGACCCCAAAGGACATGATCTCGGCGATGTCCGCGACCTTCTCCAGCTCGATCTCCACGCCCGCCTCGTCGGCGGCGATACGGATCAGGCTCGCCGTCGTGTCGCAGTTCTTGCAGCCGCTTCCCAGGACCTTGATGTTCTTCATCTAGTCTGACCTCCAGCTCTTCAACGACAGCAATCCCTGTCGCCGGACTGCTGCACCGGCGGGCAAGGAACGGTCCCGTAGGAGCAAAAGACGCAGCAATCACCGGGTCCAGGGCGCAGCAATTCCCCGCAAGAGGGACACTCCCAGTACCAGGTGCAGGCATCCGTGGGCATGGTCTCCTCATGGGAGAACCCGCACTCGGGGCAGGTGATGGTCGATTTCAGTTCGATATGCATCGATGGTTGCCTCACGTGGCGAGGTTGAACCCCCAGCCAACCAGGGTGAAGGCGACCGCCAGCACGCCGGCAAACAAGGCCAGGGCCTGCCACTTGACGACCTTCCGCAGGATCAGCATCTCGGGGACCGACAGGGCCGCGACGCTCATCATGAGGGCCAGCGTCGTGCCGACTGCGACCCCCTTGCCCAGCATGGCCTCGGCCACCGGGATCACCCCCGTGGCGTTCGAATAGAGCGGGATGCCGAGCGCCACCGCACCGGGGACCGTGTACCAGGCATCGCCGCCCAAGTGAGCCACCACCCACGACTCGGGCACGAAGCCGTGAAACAGCGCCCCGACACCGATGCCGAGCAGCACCCACTTCCAGATCCTGCCCACGATCTCCCGCACTTCGCCCGAGGCGTAGCTGTGACGAGCTCGCAGAGAGGTGCCCGGCTCAGGAGCAACGGCCTGTCCCATCCGGATCTTCCACACATATTCCTCGACCCAGCGCTCAGGACGGAAGGCTTGCATGGCGACCCCGCCGAACCAGGCCACCACCAGCCCCGCCAGCACGTACAGGGCGGCGAGCTGCCAGCCGAGCACGCCCACGAGGATAACCGCGGCCACCTCGTTGATCATCGGGCTCGCGATCAGGAACGAGAAGGTGACGCCCAGCGGGATACCGGCCTCCACGAAGCCGATGAACAGCGGGACCGAGGAACAGGAGCAGAAGGGCGTCACAGCCCCGAGCGATACCGCCAAACCGCGGGCCTGCCAGTCCGGGCGGCCGCGCACGAAATCGCGCACCCGTTCCGGTGACAGCATCGCCCTCAGCAGGCCCATGAAGTAGATCACGAGCACCAGCAGGGCGAAGATCTTGGTGACGTCCATGACGAAAAACTGCACGGCGTCGCCCAGCCGACTCTCGGGTACCAATCCGAGCAGGTAAAAGGCGACGAAATCTCCGAGGGCCTCGAACATGCCTATCGATCAGAGCAGGGGCGCAATCGCGAACCGGAGCCTGGTGATTCGAGCCCTCGATCTCATCAAGGTCTTCCTCAGGCACACCGCGCCGTGCCCGGCCGGCTGGACTTGTCGGCAAGCACCGCAGCATCGGCGGCGAACGCGTCCTCCCTGCCCGCCGCTACGGCCGTTGCGCGGAGCACGCTCAAGACCCAGTCCGGCAGGTCCGGAGTGATGCGATAGTGGATCCATAACCCCTCTCGGCGGTCGGTCACCAGACCCAGCTCCCGCAGCTGCGCCAGATGGCGGGATATGTGCGGCTGCGCGGCGCCGATGGCATGGGTCAGCTCACAGACACAAAGCTCATCGTGTCTCAGCAGCAAGACCAGACACCTCAGGCGGGTGTCGTGGGCGAGTGCGGCGAAGAACGCGGTCGGCGAAATATTCATGACGCGGAATATATCGTCGTCCATATATTTGGTCAATCGAATATTGCGGAAATGCGCTTGGTCCGAAGTGACTAGCGCTAATCCTCAGCCGGCGTGTTCGAGGCCGACGGAGATTGTAGGTCGAGTTAGGTGCGTTCCTAGCGGCCTGAAGTCCTGGCACGATCGTTGCCCGCGCCGTAACCCGACGCCTGCCGCGCGGACGTCGGGTTACGCTACGCTAACCCGACCTACGGTTCCACCGTTCAGCTGGGCTTTGACGCCAATCACCTGGTCCGATGTGCGCGAGACGACGCTCCGTTCTCTGCATCGTCGTTTCCAACAGCGGGCGGAAGTTTTTCGATTTAGGAATCCCACCGCACCACCAGTCCGGAGCTCTCCGGATCAGATGCTCCCCGCCCTTTCAGCGTGGTTTCAGGTAGGACCATCCAAACTTACCTCACGCTCGACACGCAAGGAGATCAAACATGTCTGCCGAAACAGAGAAAGAGATACAGGTCTGGGACCCGGCAATCAGGCTCTTCCACTGGTCACTCGCCGCGACCTTCGCCGTGACCTATCTCACGGAAGACGACTGGGAGCTCCTCCACGTCAACGCCGGATACCTGATGGGCGCGCTGCTCGTCTTCCGCGTCCTTTGGGGATTCGTCGGCCCGTACCACGCGCGGTTCGCTCACTTCGTGCGTCCGCCCTCGGAGGTGATGTCCTACCTGTGGACGGCCGTTCGCTTCCAGGCTCCACGTCACATCGGCCACAACCCCGCCGGTGGAGCCATGATCCTAGCCCTTTTGATCAGCCTGGCAATAACGGTTGTCAGCGGTATCGCCCTCTACGGCAGCACTGACTTCGCCGGCCCGCTGGCGGGCGTCCTGCGCGGCGAGATGGCAGCCGACATCCTGGAGGGCGTCCACGAGACCGGCGCCAATCTCACCCTGCTCCTGGTCGTGCTGCATCTGGGCGGCGTGCTCTTTGCCAGTCTCGAGCACGGCGAGAACCTCATAAAGGCCATGTTCACCGGCCGAAAAAAGGAGAATCCCGCATGAGAACCCCCTGCTTCCACACACTGATCTTCTCCGGCCTGCTGTCCGCTGGTGCCGCACAGGCCGACATCGTCGACGACCTGCTCTCCGAGTACAGGTCCGCGGGCGGCGGACCTTTCAGCACCGAGACCGGTGCGGCCCTATGGCAGCGCGAGCATGAGGCTGCAGACGGTTCCACCCGATCCTGCACCAGCTGCCACACCGGCGACACCCGCCGGCTTGGCCGTCATGCGGTTACGGGCAAGGCCATCGAGCCCCTGGCCCCCTCGATGATCCCGGAGCGTCTCAGCAAGCGCCGGGACATCGAGAAGTGGCTGTTACGCAACTGTAAGTGGACCCTGGGCCGGGAATGCACGGCTCAAGAGAAGGGCGACCTGTTGTCGTTCCTTAAGGCCCAGTAGATCAAGGTGATTAGCTGCAAAGCTCAGCTGACGCTTGAGGAATTGCCATCCACGGCACCTGGATCCCGACATTCCCTCGCCGGGATGAGGTGCCGCAAAAGCAGCCGCTGGGTTTGGCTGGGAACCACCGAACTTAACAACCGAGGTTAAATACAATGAGTAAGCATCTGATTGCAATTGGTATCGCTGCCGTCGTCGGCATCGCGGCCATCGGCCTCATGGCGGACGAGTACGGAGAAGACCGGGAGAGCCATGAGCACGAGCAAGAACACCGTGGAGAGCGCGAATGGGACGAGGATCCCGAGCGCCGCAAGCAGGTCCGGGACGGTCGCGCGGAAGAACCCGAGTCGGCCTATCTCTCGGATCCGGGCTACCCGCTCTATGAGCGCGAGTGCGGCGACTGTCACCTGGCCTACCCGCCTCCAATGCTCCCCGCCCCTTCCTGGAACGGCATGATGGGCGCTCTCGGCGACCACTTCGGGGACAACGCGGAGCTGGACGCTGCGACTTCGGAGCAGATCGCGGCCTTTCTGGCGCGCAACGCCGCCGGCGAGACACGCAGCGAGCACGGCAAGCGCACTTGGCGCGCCACTCGGGACCGGGCAACCATGCTGCGCATTACCGAAACGGACTACTTTCTTGGCCAGCATCACGAGATCCCGGCTAAGATGGTCTCGGACAACGCTGAGGTCGTCAGCTTCAGCCGTTGCGAAGCGTGCCACGCGGGCGCGGATCAGGGAGCCTTCGACGAGCACGAGGTCCGTATTCCAGGCTACGGCCGCTGGGACGATTGATGCGCCTTCTTCTTCCCCTCATCCTATCGATCGCCGCGGCCGGCCTCGCCCGCGGCGACGACCACGACGCCGCCTACCGGCTGCGCGAGCGACGGGATATCCTGCCGCTGGAGGAGCTGCTCAAGCGGTTGGACTTGGGGGGCGATACCCGGATCCTGGAGATCGAGAGCGAGCTCGAGCACGGCCGCCTCGTCTACGAGATCGAGTACGTGGGCCGCGACGGGCGTATCCGCGAGGTCCTGATCGATGCGCGCAGCGGTAAGATCCTCTCCGAAGAGGAGGACTGAGATGCGGCTGTTGCTGGTGGAAGACGACAGCGCGCTCGCCGAGCGGCTGCAGCCGATCCTGGAGACCGCCGGCTATGCGGTGGATCGGGCGGAAAACGGCGAGGACGCCCTCTACCTCGGCCAGTCCGAAGACTACGATCTCATCGTCCTCGACTTGGGCCTTCCGAAGCTCAGCGGGGTCCAGGTTCTGGAGGGCTGGCGCGGCAAGGGATGCACGATGCCGGTGCTCATCCTCACCGCCCGGGACACCTGGCGCGAGAAGGTCCTGGGACTCAAGGCCGGCGCGGACGACTATCTCACCAAGCCTTTCCACCCCGAGGAGCTGCTCGCCCGTCTCGGTGCCTTGTTGCGCCGGGCACACGGCCGGGCGGCACCCCAGATCGCCGTGAACGCCTTCACCCTCGATGAGGATCTCCAACAGCTGGTGCGCGCCGACGGCTCCAGGTTGGAGCTCACAGGCACCGAGTTCCGCCTCTTACGCTACTTCATGCTCAACCCGGGCAAGCTCCTGTCCAAGACCCGACTGACCGAGCACGTCTACGACCAGGACTTCGACCGGGACAGCAACCTGATCGAGGTCTATGTTCGGCGCCTGCGTGACAAGCTGGGGCGGGACGCCATCGAGACCCGGCGCGGCCAGGGCTATGTCTTCCGCGGCTGAGCCCCGCCCCGGCTCCCTGGAGCGTTCCCTGCAGTGGACGCTGGGCGTGCTGGTGCTGGTCGTGCTCATGTCCCTGACCGGCGCGGCCCTTTGGATCGGCCGCCAGGGCGCCGAGCAGTTCGTCGCCTCCCGACTCACCCACGACGCCGAGGCATTGATCGCCGGTATCGCCCCGGATCGGGGTGAGATCGACCGCCCGCTGCCGCCCGTGTACCGCCAGCCGTTCTCCGGACATTACTTCGTTATCCGCTTCGACGACGGCCGCAGCCTGCGCTCCCGGTCCCTGTGGGACCACCCCCTCGAGATCGGACCCCTGATACCTGGAAAGACCGCCGTAGAGCTGCGCGACGGTCCGCATGGGCAGCGTCTCCTGCTCTGGAGTGCCGGCTATGAGAAACAGGGTCTCGCCTTTACCGTCGCCATCGCCGAGGACCTGACGCCGCTCCTTCGCGCGCTGAGGCAGCTACTCTGGGTCGGGGTCGGGCTCTCCATCTTCGGTGCCATGACCCTATTGTTCGTGCAGCGCTGGCTGCTGAGGCGGGGATTCCGGCAGATCGACGAGGTGCGCTCCGACATTCGGCGTCTCGACGCGCGGGAAATCGATCGGCTCCGGGAGAACGTGCCCGAGGAGGTGCGGCCCCTGGTGCGGGAGCTCAACCAGTTCATCGACGCCTGGAAGGCTCATCTTGCACGTTCGCGCCACGCACTCGGCAACCTCGCCCACGCCCTGAAATCGCCGCTGAACCTGATCCTGCTGCACCACCCTCGGGTGGAGGACGACCCTGTTGCCGAGCAGGCGTTGCGGATGCGTGAGTTGATCGGCCGTGAGCTCAGGCGCGCCCGGCTCGCCGGCGATCATTCCCCGGGCCGGCGCTTCTCACCCCGCGAGGACATCGGCGATCTGGTCGCCGGGATCGGGACCCTCTACGCGGAAAAGGACCTGCAGATCTCGACGGACATCCAGGCCCCCGAGCGCCTGGGGCTCGACCAGGAGGACATGCTGGAGCTCATCGGGAATCTGCTGGACAATGCCGCCAAGTGGGCGCGCCGGCGGGTCCGCCTGAGCCTGCATGCGACAGGGAGCCTGCGCATCCTGGTGGAAGACGACGGACCGGGGGTCGATCCGAAAGCGGCAAAGGCGTTATCGGAAAGGGGCAGCCGGCTCGACGAGAGGACACCCGGCCATGGGTTGGGACTCTCGATCGTGGAGGAGATCGTCCGGCTGCACGATGGCCGGCTTGGATTCGGAAGCTCCGAGCAGCTTCGGGGTCTTGCCGTGACCGTCGATCTTCCGGGCTCCGAAACCGACCCGTGAATGCTTGCGGCGCGGCCCCGCAATCCCTGATGGTCACGACAGCAAGCAATGGGGTCAGCAAAGCCGGCTGCAGGGCTTGATGGGCAAAAAAAAGCCCCGGCGCCGCGTAGGCGTCGGGGCTTTTGGTGAGGTCGGACAGCCAGCTTTAGAAGCCGAACCCGTCCTCGGATGCCGAGTCTGCGCTCTCGATCGCCTGGACCTCGACCACCGGCTCGCGGGTCTCGGCAGCGCCATTACGCGCATCTTCGGTCAACACTGCGGTCGCGGAGATTCCGCCGACGACCAGTGCGATAGCAGCAAGTGCACCTAACATTTCGTTTCTCCTAACTTCGGTTCAGTTTCAAGTTGGAAATTAGTATATCAGCGTTTGCTTATTTGCCAAGCTCCAAGTTGTTTCAAGATGTAACGCGTGCCCACGCCGATCGACGCAAACCGGCACCGCCGTGATAGAGAAAATAGGTTATCGTTCAAGCACCATTTACGAATGGGTAGCATGCGGGTTCTTGGAAGGGATTGATCGGAAAAGCGAATATGGCGCCCAACACCAATTCAGCGGCGGAAAGCCGCCCGCACCGCTGGCGGTTCCTTCGGTCGGGCGGCTTTGACCAGGTCCGCCTCGAAACGGGGGCCGACCTGATGGCGCTCGACGAGCTCGACCAGAAGCTGTGGGCGGCATTGAGCTGCCCGACGCATCGCCTGGAGTTCGACGAGCGCACGCTGCAGCTAATCGACACGGACGACGACGGTCAGATTCGTCCGCCGGAGCTTATCGCGGCGGTCAAGTGGGCAGGGTCGCTGCTCAAGGACCCGAACGACCTCACCGGGCGCGCCGAAGCGTTGCCGCTGTCCGCGGTACGCGAGGACACCGAGGAGGCGAGTACCCTGCTGCGCTCGGCGCGTGAGATCCTTAGTATCCTGCACAAACCGGGCGCTGAGGTCATAACCACCGAAGATACCGCGGACACGGCGAAGATCTTCGCCAATACGCCGTTCAACGGCGACGGCATCATCCCGCCGGAGTCGGCAAGTGATGAAGCGACCAAGCAGGCGATCGAGCAGATCATCGGGTGCATGGGCTCGGAGAATGACCGCTCGGGACAGCCCGGTGTTTCCGAGGAACAGGTCGACGAGTTTTTCCGTCAGGCCGAGGCCTACGACCGCTGGTGGAAGAAAGCCGAGGCGGACGCGGACAACATCCTCCCTTTTGGCGACAGGACCCCGAATGCCTCGAAGGTCTTCAACGGAGTGAAGGAAAAGGTCGACGACTACTTCACCCGCTGCCGAGTCGCAGAATTCGATGACCGCGCTGCGGACTCTCTGAATCCTGCCCAAGGCGACTACGAGGCCATTTCACCGAGCACCCTGTCACCGGCGACCGCCGAGCTGGCCGCCTTCCCCTTGGCCACCGTCGCAGCCGACAAGCCGTTGCCCCTGGAAACGGGAGTCAATCCGGCGTGGGGCGAGGCGATCGAGAACCTGCGCAACGACGTCGCCGCTCCCCTATTCGGCACCATCGATGGTCTGAGCAACGAGCAATGGATGAAGCTCGACGCCAAATTCGCCCTTCACGAAGCCTGGCTGGCCGACAAGGAAGGCGCAATGGTCGAGTCGCTCGCACTCGAGGGGATCCGCGAGCTGCTGTCCAACGGCAGCCGCGAGGCGATCGGTATCCTGTTCGCCAAGGACAAGGAGCTCATGGAGGAGATGGAAGGCATCGGCTCGGTGGACAGACTGATCCGCTATCACCGCGACCTGTTCGAACTGCTCAACAACTTCGTGGCGTTCCGCGACTTCTATACACCCGGGAAACACGCGATCTTCCAGACGGGCACGCTATACCTGGACACCCGTAGCTGTGACCTCTGCATCAAGGTCGACGACGTAGCCAAGCACAGCAGCATGGCGGGGCGATCCCGTACCTTCCTGACCTATTGCAATTGCAAGCGCAAAGGCAGCGACGAGACCATGAACATCGTCGTGGGAATAACCGACGGCGATTCGGATGACCTGATGGTCGGGCGCAACGGCGTGTTCTACGACCGCAAGGGCAATGATTGGGACGCCACCATCACCAAGCTGGTGGAGCACCCGATCAGCGTCAGACAGGCCTTCTGGTCGCCCTACAAGCGCGTCGGCCGGATGATCCAGGAGCAGATCGAGAAAATGGCGGCCGCCGGCGACAAGGCGGTCGAGAGCAGGGCGGCAGCAGGCGTTGCCGACCTGTCCAAACAGGCCGGCGAAGGCAAGGCGAAGGATGCCGCGCCGTTCGATGTCGGCAAGTTCGCCGGAATCTTCGCCGCGATCGGCCTTGCACTGGGCGCCATCGGCACTGCGGTGGCATCGGTTCTGACCGGACTCATGCAGCTGAGCCTATGGCAGATGCCGCTGGCTGTCCTCGGCCTGCTGCTTGTGATCTCCGGGCCGTCGATGGTTATCGCCTACCTGAAGCTGCGGCGCCGCAATCTGGCCCCTCTGTTGGACGCGAACGGCTGGGCGGTGAACACCAAGGCGATGATCAACCTCCCGTTCGGCGCCTCACTGACCCATGTAGCCGCGCTGCCGCCCGGGGCGAAGCGCTCCATGCGTGACCCCTACGCACAGCACAGGACGCCTTGGACGCTTTATGGCGTCCTGACGCTGCTGTTGATCGTCTTCGGTTACCTATGGGAGGAAGGTTACCTCGCCAAATGGCGTGACCAGATCGCAACCAGGGTGGAACAGGCTACGCAGCAACCCCGGAAACCCGCGGCAGAGGAGCCGAAACCCTAGTACCTCGTCCCAGCCCCCGCTATCCGTCCGCCGGGGTCGCGGTCGATGACTCGTCTGGCGGTATGCGTGTGCAGGTGACCTACTGCAAACGCCGGTCAGCGCCCTAGCGCCGACCACGGAAAAGCTCCCGAACTCCGACAGTCACGTAAGATCGACCGGATGCTGCCCCGTCAGGCGATCCCTGACCGCCTCGATCATCCGCCGTGCCTCCCGGCCCGCCTCGCGAACAGCCTCTTCGTCGGACAGGCCGAAGACGGCCTCGGGGTCCATGAAGGTGACGCCCGTCAGCTCCGGGGTGATTTCCCGCACGATGATGTTGCAGGGCAGCAGCGCCCCCGCCTCCGGATCCGCCTCCATCACCCGCTTGGCAAGGAGAGGCGCGCAGGCGCCCAGGATCCGATAGTGGGGGATCTCCTCCTGCAGCTTCTTGTGCATCACCGCCTGTACGTCAACGTCGCTGACGACGCCGAGTCCTTCTTCCTGCATCGCCCGTGTGACCTGCTCCAACGCCTCGTTGAATGGCGTACGTAACTCGACACCGAATGCGTAGATCATGTTCTTCACCCTCCGAAGAAATTGATAAGTTTACACGCTCTCGGTAAAGACACTGCCGAAAACGACCATCGAAGGCGCGCCTCCGCCCCGGCCCATGTACTCAGCCCCGCCAGCCCATACGCCGGACCAGAGCCTTTTCAAGCTCGACCAGCACCAGCACCGAAGAAGCCACCAGGACGATGCGGCCCCAGATCGCGGCGCTGATGGATGCGGTCCCGAACAAGGCCTGCATGGGCCCAAGGTAGGTGAAGCCGAGCTGGAACAAGATCAGGAGACCCACGGCGAGCAGGACGTAGCGATTGCCCAGCAGACCCTGCCGGTTCAGGACAGGAGCGGTGATATAGCGGGAGTTGAAGAGGTAAAAGACCTCGAACACTACAAGGGTGTTCACGGCGACGGTACGTGCGTGCTCGATGCTCGCCCCCCGGTCCATCTCCCACAGGAACAGGCCGAAAGTGCCGCCCATGAGGATGAGCGAGACGTAGGCGATGCGCCACAGGAACATGGCCGTCAGCACGGGCTCGCGCGGGTTCCGCGGCGGGCGGAGCATCACGCCCGGCTCCGGCGGCTCGAAGGCCAGCGCCAGGGCCAAGGTGACCGCCGTAATCATATTGACCCAGAGGATCTGGACCGGCGTCAGCGGGAACTGGTGAAAACCGAACAGGATAGCGCCCAGGATCACCAGGGCCTCGCCGCCGTTCGTCGGCAAGATGAAAAGGATAGCCTTCTTCAGATTGTCGTAGACCGTACGCCCCTCCTCCACCGCATTGACGATGGAGGCGAAGTTGTCATCCGCCAGCACCATCTCGGCGGCCTCCTTGGCCGCTTCCGTGCCGTTCACGCCCATGGCCACCCCTACGTCGGCGCGTTTCAGGGCGGGGGCATCGTTGACCCCATCTCCGGTCATCGCCACGACCATGCCCGCCGCCTGCAGCAGTTGGACGAGCCGTAGCTTGTGCTCCGGCGTGACCCGTGCATAGACGTCCACCCCCGCCACCCGCCGCCCCAGCTCCGCGTCGTCCATGGCATCGAGCTCGCGTCCGGTGAGGACGGCATCGGGACTCGCCAGGCCCACGCGGTGGGCGATGGCACGGGCCGTTGCAGCATGATCCCCGGTAATCATCTTGACCCGGATGCCGGCGTTCGTGCATTCGCGCACGGCCTCGATGGCCTCTGCCCGGGGTGGGTCCATGAGGCCGAACAGTGCGAGCAGCACCAGATCGTCCCCCAGGTCCGCGAAATCCAGCTCCGACCTGTGACTCTCGCCCGGCTTGACGGCCACCGCAAGCACCCGTTGCCCCCCCGCTGCCAACGCCTCCACGCGCTCTTGCCAGGACTGCCGGTCCAGGGGCTCGAAGCCGGCGGCCGCGCCTTGGTGTGCGCACATGTCGAGAACCGCCTCCGGTGCGCCTTTTAGGAAGATGAATGCCTCTCCCTCATGGCTGTGATGCAGCGTCGCCATGAACCTGTGTTCGGTCTCGAAGGGAATGAGGTCGGTGCGCGGGTAGACCTTGGTCTCTGTCTCGGGGTCCAGACCGGCCTTGACGCCGGCGATGAGCAGCGCGCCTTCCATGGGGTCACCGTGGACCTGCCAGTCGCCGTCGCTCCGCTCCAGGGCGGCGTCGTTGCACAGGAGCACGGCCCGGAGCGCCTCGAGCAGCATCGCGTCGCCTTGGGGCGAATACGCCTGCCCGTCGAGCACGAAGGCGCCGTGGGGATCGTAGCCGGTGCCTGTGAGCGCCAGCCCGTGCTCGGCGGTCACAATGGTGCTTACCGTCATCTCGTTTCGTGTCAGGGTGCCGGTCTTGTCCGAGCAGATGACACCCACGGTCCCCAGGGTCTCGACCGCCGGCAGGCGCCGGATGATGGCATTGCGCCCCGCCATGCGCTGCACGCCGATGGCCAGCGTGATGGTCATGATGGCGGGCAGCCCCTCGGGGATGGCGGCGACCGCCAGCCCCACCGACGCGAGGAACATCTCGGCGGCGGTGTAGTCCCTGACCAGCACGCCGAAGGCGAAGCTCGCTGCCGCGAGCAGCAGGATGGCCGCGGTCAGCCAGCGGCCGAACTGGGCCATCTGGCGCAGAAGCGGGGTGGTCAGCTGCTGAACGCCGGCCACCATGGCGCTGATGCGGCCGATCTCGGTGTAAACGCCGGTCGCCACGACGACGCCCGCGCCTTGTCCGTGGGTCACCAGGGTTCCCGAATAGGCCATGCAGCGGCGGTCGGCGAGGACCGTTTCGCGGGGAACGGGGTCGACACCCTTCTCCACCGGTACGGACTCCCCGGTCAGGGCGGCCTCCTCGACTTGCAGGCCCTTGGACCGGAACAGGCGCAGGTCCGCCGGAATCTTGTCGCCTGGCTGCAGCGGCACAACGTCGCCGGGCACCAGCTCCCAGGCATTTACGGTAACCAGGCGACCGCTGCGCCAGACCATCGCGTGCGGGGAGAGCATCTGCCGGATCGCCCGCAGGGCGTCTTCCGCCTTGCCCTCCTGCAGGAACCCGATGAGCGCGTTGACGAGCACAACGCCAAAGATGACTCCGGCGTCCAGCCAGTGCTGCAAGAGCGCAGTCACCGCCCCTGCCGCGAGCAGCACATAGATCAGTACGTTGTGGAACTGGGACAGGAAACGCACCAAGGCGCTGGGCGGCTTCGCCTCGGGCAGCCGGTTGGGTCCGTGCTGGGCGAGACGCCGCCGAGCATCTTCGGACGCGAGCCCCTCCCTGAGGCTTTCGAGCCTCTCCAGCGCTTCGCCGACGCTCAGGTTGTGCCAGCGTCCCGGACTGGCGGGCGCGGTGCTGCGGGCATGCACGCCCCGTAACTCCTGACAGCTCCGGCAGCTGACCCAGGCACCCACAAGACCGAGAATCGCCAGTCCTGCAAAGGCGATCAGCCATTCCAGAACGGCGATGTCAAGCACCAAGGCGTTGGTGTCGGACATGCTTCACCCCTCGCTCTCACAAAGCGGGCCTTGAATTGCTCGAGACGTCCAAAAACCGGGGACCGCCCGCCTATACATATTTTCGCCGATCGCGCAGCTCCGTGCCGGGATTTTCGATGGCCTGCAAATCCCACGATCCGTTTCGCCTCGGACCAGAAATGTGACCTTTCCCCTCGAACAAGCGTCCAAACTGAGAGGTTTTCGTTTGCACGGACTTTGGCCGTCAAGCCACATCCACCTACTCGTCCCGAAGCGAGCACGTCGTTGTATGTCCCTGGACCAGATCACCGAATGCCACGAGTGTGGGCTGCTGCAACGCAACCCGCCGATGCCTCTCGCCGGCGGCGTACGCTGCAGCCGCTGCGGCTGCACCCTGCACCGCAGCCGGCCCGAGAGCCTCGATCGCACCCTCGCCCTGACGGTCGGGGGCATCGTGCTGTTCGTCGTCGCCAACGCCTTTCCTTTTCACTTTTTTCAGCACGACTGGCGTGTTTCCTTGTTGATCGGGGCGACCTTCGCCATGTCCTCGACCGCCTTCGTCATACAGTTGCTCCAGGAGCGCGGCGAAATCGCCAGCGAGCACGGAACGACGGCCTTCGCGATCCTGCTGATGCAGGACTTGGCCGTGGTGCCCCTGCTGACACTGGTGCCCTTGCTGTTGACAACCGCGCCCCTATCAGCGGACATCCCCCTATGGGAGCGGGCCCTCGTGCTGACGGGCATGCTGGCGCTTCTCATCGGTTTCGGCCGTTTCCTGCTTCCCTTCGTCCTGCATCATCTGGCAGCCCAGGCCAATCGGGAGGGTTTTCTGCTGGTCGTCCTGCTCTCGGTTTTTTTCGCGTCCTGCGAATTTAGACTTTTACCATTATGCAAGTTCATGCCCTGTAAATGAGTTTAGTTTTAATGGAATATACGATGTAGTTGGAAATGTATGGCAGTGGAGCAGAACACCGATAAGAGCTTACGAGAGTT
>JAYEJW010000011.1:0-18092 GCA_034716535.1 Pseudomonadota bacterium | reverse complement strand
GGCTAAGGTCGCTGTCCGGCCAACTCCGGACTCTCACTCTCAGGCGGTGAGCGGCAGGTTCATCCTGAAAGCCGCCTCTCTGCGTTTGGTCCGCGCACATAAAATACCGCACGTCTGACGGGTGCGGTATTCGCTTCGATGAGGTTTCTAAGCCTCATTTCCCGGAACAACTCTGGGCGCAGCAAGGGTCGAGAAACAGCACCGCTCAATCGTCCCAACTCAAAGCTCCGCCCGTGCGGTACTCGGTCGGGCGCGTTTCGAAGAAGTTCTTCTCCTTGCGCATCGAGACTTGCTCGGACATCCATGGGAACCGATGCTCTGCGTTCTGGTAGACGGGGGCCAGGCCGATGCTGCTTGCCCGCTGGTTCGCGTACCACATCGCTGTCTCGATGTGGTCGTCGGCGTTGTACCCGACGATTGGCGAGGGGAGGCAGTGACGCATGTAGTCGTCTTCAAGCCGGATCGTCTCCTGAAAGAGTCGTCCGATGGCCATGACGAAGCTTTTCGACATGCACTCCGGGTATTGCTCGATGTAGACGTTGATGAGATGGATACCGAACCGAATGTGCTGAAATTCGTCTCTGAGGATGTACTGAAACTGCTCGGCGGCGCCGGTGAACTTGCCGTGACGTGCGAGGTTTTGAATCGGCCCGGAAAGCCCCATGACGAACCAGATGCCCTCGAAGCAAAGAAACCAGAAGATCATTGCGAACAGGATTTCCTGCTTCTCGCGGACAGTCAGCGCGGCCTCCGGTGAGAAAACGCGTTTTGCCCAAGCACGCTTGGCTCGGCTCGATAGCTCATTGGCGAGATCGACACGGGCCTTCATCTGCGGGACACGCGTATAGCGGGAGTAGATGTCCTCCGGATCAAGCCCCATGTTCTCGATGATGAACTGGTATGCCCAAGTGTGCAGGGCCTCTTCGTCGGCCAATCGCTTGAGATAGTGCTTGATCTCCGGCGGGTCTATGATGCCCTGCAACGATTCGGCCGTCTCGTCGCCGCGTTGCACATCGAAGGTGGTAAGCTGCGCCATGATGGACAGGAACAAGTGGCGCTCTTCGTCGGAAAGCCTGTCCGAGCGCCATAGCGCGACATCGTTAGCCACCGGGATCTCGCGCGGAGTCCAATGGTTGTCCATGTTTTCGAGATACATATCCCATGCCCACGGGTAGGCAAGCGGAAATAGTTGCAGCGAATCGGTATTGCCAAGAAGTTGCTTCATCGAGACTCCAGTATCGGAAGTTTGCAGAATTCGGTGCGGGTGCCGACAACGGTATCGGGGTCTCCATCGCGACACAACGGTTATAAGCTGTCCCGTCGCCAATGACTCTTGTGGGTCGATTCCGGACCTTTCCACCGGCTCTCTGACAGCGTCGCAGTGTGGGAGAATAGGCCGATGGCGAGGTGGGCGAATCTTAGAAGTTCGTGACGAAATGCTGTTGGAAACAACACGCCCCCTCCGCGCCACACAAGTTTTTGAAGCATTGCGAAGGAGATCAATCCTGAGCGAGCCGAAAACCTAAGAAGCTGTAGCGAACTTCGGGAAAATTCCTGTCGCGATACGCGGAGCGAACGGGCTTCGGACCGCTATACCAGGAGCCTCCCCGCAGCACACGGGGAACGTCGGAATCACGCCCGGCGCATTCCGCCTCGGCCCCCCGATAGTCCTTGTCATAGACCGAGCAGGTCCACTCCCAGACGTTGCCCAGCATGTCGTGCAGCCCCCAGGGGTTGGCTCGGAACCTGCCGCTTGGCGCCACCCACTCATGAACGTCATCGCAGGGGAAACCGTCAGCCCAATCATGGGCCGTATCGGCGACACTGGCGTTGAGGCACGCCAGTCCGTCAACGCTGTCTCCCCAGAATCGCGCCGTGGTGGTGCCAGCCCGTGCCGCATACTCCCACTCCGCCTCCGTGGGCAAACGATAGTGTCCGCCCGTCTCTCCGTTCAACCAAGCGATGTATGCTTGTGCGTCGTTCCAGCTCACGCAGGTCACCGGGTGGTCTTCCCGGGTGGGCTCGTACTGATTGGGTTTGCGCCAGCTTGCCCAGGACCGGTACTTCAACTCGCTCTCCTTGTCGCTCTGATCGAAGGCCGAACAGCCCGGTTCGCCCCCTTCATTGCGTTCCGCATCCGTTCGGTAACCGGTCGCCTCCACAAAGCGACGGAACTCCTTGACGGTTACCTCGTACTTGCCGAGGCGGAACCCATTCACACAGATCTTGTGTTGGCGCTCGTCGTCCTCGCGACCCTCTTCATTCGGTGGACTGCCCATTTGATAGCAATCGCCATCGATAGCGACCATTGCCGGCAAGATCTCCCGCCGAACTGCGCTCAGATCGCGCCTCAGCTCCGAAAGCTTCGGATGGTCAGGATTCAACTGGCCCAGGCGCTCCAGAAAATTCTCCGCCTTCTCAAGGTCATTTTCGAGGAGTGCGGCCTTAACCCAGCCAGAAAAGAGATCGGCGATTTGCCCTAACCTGGCAAGGGCTTCTTCATTACTAGCGTCGAGCTCGAGTACTGAACCGTAACAGGCCGCCGCCGCTTCGCCGCTGTCCTCCGGGAGCTCGTCCAATGCGAACCGCGTCGCGCAATCCTGGAGGTGCTGAGCGATTCGATTTCTGTGGTCGAGCTCGACGTTTGCTTTTTCGCGGAAACTCAACAGATCTGTCTGCTCCGGCGCCAGCTGCAGCGCTTGGTCGATCAGCTTCAGGCTCTCGTCCAATCTGCCTTTATCGCGACTCTCGCGCGCTTGCGCCAGCAGCCGCGCTATCTTCTGTCGCCGGTCGAGCTGCGTCCAAACCCTGTCCCGCAGGGCGAGCAGCTCAGGGCGGTCAGGCGCCTGTACCAGGCCGTTCTCGATCAGCTTCAGACTTTCCTCTAGAGAACCCCTCTCAACTTCCTCTCGCGCTCGCTCCAACGTGTCGGCGATCATCTCTTCCCGACGCTGACTCTGCTGGTTCTGAACAAGCGTGCGCAGCTTCAGCAACCCGGCATGGTCCGGGGCGAGCCGCAAACCCTGCTCGATAACCTCAAGGCTTTCGTCCAGCGCGTTCCGGCGTTGGAGTCCTTGCGCCTCACCGAAGAGCTTTTTGACTTGGTCCTTTTGCTCGACTTGGGCTTGAACAGATGCACGTAACGCCGTTAGTTCTTTTTGGCGAGGCGAAATCTCCAGGCCTTCGTTGATTAGCTTCAGACTGCCGTCCAAATCACCTGACTCTCGGCGCGCGCGCGCCTGTGCCAGCAACTCCTCTGCCCGCCGCGCCGCCAGTTCTTTGCGAATCTCGTCCCTCAGCCTCAGCAGCTGGGTCTGGTCCGGCACCCGCTCCAGACCTTCTTCTATCAGATCTAGGGTCCCGTCCAGATCACCTGCCTGCCGGCGGGAACGGGCCTGCGCCAGCAACTGCTCCGCCCGTCGCTCGTCCAGCTGCTCGCGAACCCGATCCCGCAGACTCAGCATCTCATCGTCCTGCGGTAACTGTTTCAAGCCTTTCTCGATCAACTGCAGGCTTCGTTCAAGAGCTCCTTTGTCGTACTGTTCTCGCGCGAGCACCAACGATTCAGCCGCGTCTCTGTACTTTTGTACGCGGCCGCGCAACGTCAATAATCGCGGATCCTCGGGTGTCGCCCCAAGGCCCAGCTTTGTCAACTCCAGACTCTGCTCGTACTCGCCTCTTTGAAAGTGCCCGATTGCCAGCCGCTCATAATTTATCGCAGTGGAAGAACGGCCCTCCTGAGCTGGCGGCAATCCAATACTAATCTCTGGCTGCGGCAACGGCGCGTCGCGCTTAATGAGAAAATAGACAGCTCCACCAGCGGTCGCTGTCAATAGTATGACTCCAATGATGAAAAGTCCTTTCTTTGATCGAATTGGCTTCCTGCCTCTTGCGGCATATCTGTATTTGTCGGGTGGAATGACCCGTGTCTCATCGTCGATCGCAGGATGAAAAGGTATGTGAACATCGATCTGTTCCAAGGCACGAATAAGATGGCCAGCGCTATCGAAACGATCATCCGGTTTCTTCGCGACGAGCTTATCCAGTACCGACTGGAGCATACGCAACTCTTTAGGCAGCGCCGGAACCGGTTCGGAGCAGTGCTTCATCGCGAGACTGATGGCATCTTCCGCCTCGTACGGTAGGCTCTTCGTGAGCATCTCGTAGAACACGATGCCGAGACTATAGAGATCTGACCGTGCGTCCAGTGGCTGGCTGGTGATTTGCTCCGGACTCATGTATCGGGGACTTCCGATCACCATCCCGAGCCTGGTCAATCGCGTCGTATCGGCGTCGGCTCGCACGACCCTGGCGATACCGAAATCGGTTAGTACCGGAGTGCCGTCTTGGCGGAACAAGATGTTCTGTGGCTTGACGTCGCGGTGTATGATGCCGCGCTCGTGGGCATAGGATAGCGCCTCTGCGACTCCTTTGATGATCTCCAACGTGCGCTCGACGGGAAGCCCTTCTTCGATCTTTTCGGACAGAGTTCCTCCCGGCAGGTACTCCATGGAGAAATACTGAATATGACCGTAAGTATTGAGGTCGTATATCGTAATAATCTGTCGATGTTGCAGTTGAGCGATGATCTGTCCTTCTTTGAAAAAACGCTCCGTGAAGTCGTCGACCTCTGTCGGTATGGGCTTCATTACTTTCAACGCAACTTGGCGGTTCAGTCGGTCCTGACTGGCAAGATAGACCGTTGCCATTCCGCCGCTGCCAAGCTCGCGAATGATTGTGTAACCCGGGATTTCCATTGGCTTGATAACTTTCGCTCGCCTGTGGATAAACTATCGGTAGATGGGGAATGATAGATGCTTGAGACATGCAACGCACGCCCCTCGCGCCTGACCAAGAGGCGCAAGGGTGGCAGAAAGAAAACGATCGTCCTCGATTCCACGCGATCGCGCTTCAGCAGCACCGCGCTGACAACCGCCCTTCTGGCTGCTACGTTGGGACTTGCCGCATGCGCCTCCCCGACGGCCAAGGTCGATAAATTTGCCGCCGAGCACAATCTCGCAAGACTGATCCTCGACGGAAAGGGATTTAAGCACGTCGCCTACCAAAAAGCCGGGACTGATCCCGACGGGGATTTGCACGTCTATCTCGAAGGGGACGGAACGCCTTGGGCGACGCGCACTCGCGTCGCCAGCGACCCGACGGCACGCAATCCGCTGGCGCTGCGCTTGATGTTGCTTGATCCGACTGCGGCGCTCTATCTGGGGAGGCCCTGCTATTACTCGATGGCCGACGTTGCTCCTTGCGGTCCCTGGCACTGGACCGGCGGCCGGTATTCGGAGCGCGTCGTGAACTCGATGGCCGCCGCACTGCGGCGCTTCCTGCAGGAAACTCACTACGAAAGGATTAGGTTGATCGGCTACAGTGGAGGTGGCGTCCTGGCAATGCTAATCGCCGAACGCATCCCAGGCGTTCAGACGGTCGTCACGATCGCCGCCAACCTTGATATCGATGCCTGGACGGACCTGCACGACTACAGTCGCTTGAGCGGGTCATTGAACCCCGCCTCCCGTCAGGCCTTGCCGCCGAACGTAAGACAACTGCACCTTGCGGGCAGCCGCGACGAACGTGTTCCGCCAGGACTCATCCGCAAGGCGCTGCGCTCCCAAGAGGTCTTCACCTTTCGGGAGATACCAACGGCCGATCACCGCTGTTGCTGGGAATCGGTGTGGCCGAGCGTTCTCCGTCAGCTTGAGTAGAAAGCGGATGGGGCCGACACCTTCTACTGCAAGACTCAACGCAAGAAGCGCGGAACCTCGCTGTGCCACGTCTACACCTGTCGGGTCAAGCTGTCTCAGCGTAACCGTCCACTCCCTAACCCTCTCCCGCAGCGGGAGAGGGGATTTTTGGAGAGGGGAGTAACTGTTACGTCTCAGCCTGATTGAAGGCCAGGCGAGTACCTCGTTCCACCTTATCTTACCGTATCAGTAGAACTCCCAGCGCACACCTGCGTCGATCAGATGATCGGTCCAATCCCGCTTATCGAGCAGCGTGTCATAGTTGACGAAGGCAGACACGCCGTGCGGAAAGACCGCGGATAGACCAAGTCCAAGCCGGAAATAATCTCTATCCGGACTGTCCGCGAAGATCGGGAATGCGGTTCCGAACGGGTCTGAGGCGAACCTCGCGACGATCTGCGTCGCGTCGTTGTCGTACTCGTGCTCCCATTCAAAACGAGCTTGGGGCACGAGAACGGCCTTGTTGGTGTTAAACACCCTCGAGATTCTACCGCCGAGCGTCGTCGTTACCGACGTCGCATCGAATCCATCGACCTTGAGGCCCAACCCTCCAGCGCCTTTCTCCTGGAAGCTGTCAACATCGACTTTGATGTAGTTGACGCGACCGTAAACGCCGAAGTCGACAGCCCCCTTGTTGAAGTCATAACCGGCGCCAAGGCTGCCGCCGAACTGGCTGCCGTCGTAATCGGCTTTTGCCTGACGGCTCACCGCATCGAGATCATCGGCAATCTGATACTGGATATTGCGCTTGGAATCATAATCGTGCCAGCCATACTCCAAGATGCCGTCGATATAGAGTTGATCGGACAGGTAGTACGTGCCGTACCCCGCCAAGTGCCAGCTGTCGGCGTCCAATTTCCCCCCGTCCGAGTCGAAATCGACATCATTATTGGAATACCCAATCGCTCCGCCGGCAACGAACTTGTCCGAGAATCGATAATCGGCTCCACCGGTAATTCCGGCCGTGTCGAAGTCGAAACCGGTCTCATTGACCGTCTGATCTTTCTCGCCAAAATTGAATGTTCCGTTCAGGAAAAATCCCCACCTACCAAAAGGACTATCACTACTGGCACCGCCACCCGAGAGCTGATGCGACGCGAGGCTGGCGACTTGGCTCCCGGACACGCTTTGCCCGTCGACGTTGAAGCTCAATCCCTGGAAATCCACCCCAACGGAGCCACGGCGCAGAGCCGCCAGTCGAGAGCCGACATTGGACAACTGTTGGTTGCCAACCTCAATGGAGGCACTGGTGGATGCGCGAGCCTTTTCCGTCGTGACCTGCTCCATGGTGTTGGGAATGCCGGCACTGTCACCATTCGCAAGCATGTCTGTACACTGCTCCAAAAGGTCCTGCTGATCTTTCGTGAGGTCCGGCGTCTCGGCAAGTTGCGGGCAAATGGTTTCAATCGCTGCTCCGACACTGCGTTCATTCGGGGTCAAATCCGCTCTTCCCGTAATTGGGTTTAACCCACCGTTCGTTTCTTTTACTTGAATCTCAACCGGGACCGTTAGTTGTCCCCCCACGGCATCCGTAATGATAATCGAGTCGGAAATAACGTCGCCCCCTTTTGCGTTTTCGGGGATCCTGAGCTCGTAGGTCAGGGTACCGTTGCTAACCGAGGTAACACCAAGATTGCTACTCGCCCCGTAGGGCTTCACTCCGCCACCGATTGACAGGCCCGCTTCAACGGTCTCTCCCGGATCCCCAGCGAGTGAAACGGATGACGGACTCGCCGTAAGAGCGCCTGGATCGACTTCAATTCTTACGGTAATCATTGCAGAATCGCCACCGCACTGGGTAGCCTGGCCGCTCAACGTAACGTTGTCGGTAAGAACTCCCGACGCATCGTCCGGAATCTGCAATTCGTAACTTAGCGTGCCGTTTGCTGTGCTAACGTTCGCCCCAAGTGTGCTCGTAGCGCTGTATGAGGGCCTTCCACCAGAAAAACTCACACTGGTCTGTACGGTGTCTCCGGGGGCTCCGTTTAGAGATACGCTGCTCTGTTCGACCGTTAGTGGGTCAACGAACGTGAGATTGACCTTCGCCTCTGCAAAGGTATTCACAGGAATCAATCCCACTCCCGAAAAATCCGTTCCTCGTACCTCTAATCCGTCACTCGGAAAAACGGGTGTGCAATGTTCTTGTGGCGTTGAAATCGTTACGCTGTACGGAACAGAACCACCGACTTCCGAGATCTGAACGGACGTTGCGATGCCTGCCTCTGTTAACAGAGCACTGACAATTTCTTCATTAGCCTCGGCTTTTACAACAAAAGTTGTACTAACCACATCGCCCACACGCACGTCACGGGTCACGCTGGGTGGATCTATCGTAGCTGACCAAGCCGGGACAGCGAGAAACACAGAACCGAGTGCCGTAACAAGCGATAAACGGCGTTCCCGATTTCTTCGTTTGAGAATCGAACCCAAGTAGAGCATGTTATCCCCCCTCTTCGTATTAGAATCTGTTTAGCATCAAACTACGAATCCTGCCCCGGAGGCCGGTGATGACGTTGCGAAACTGCAACAGAAGCCGTCGAAAACTGGGTGGTTGTCTGGTGTTTACCACACAAAAAACACACTGTCAAAGCCCGCACCAAACATCAGGGAAGGTCGTGGAAGCCCGCATGACAGAGTCGTCTCGCTCCGCCATCGAAACGATTTTGAACCTAAACTGGACGTATCCACGCGTCGTTCGCGACGCTTAATGCCCCTCTGGGTTTTCAGCTGACGGTACCATGGCGGATAGCGAAGAGACTGTTTTCGTTCCTGCGGGCGTGAGGGCCGGGGACGGTGCTCCACCCGTTGACATCTCCTACCCATCCTCGGATGGCGCGCACCGTAGCGCGCGTTTCACGCGTGCGTTCGTGATCGGACGCGGTGAGGACTGTGCTCTACGCATCGCGGACAGATCTGTAAGCCGTCATCACCTGGCGATTTTTCCGGAGAACGGGCAATGGTGGGCTCGGGACATGAAGAGTAGCAACGGGACGCTCCTCAACGGCCAGCCCATCGACCGATTGCCACTCGCCGGTACCACGACCCTGGAGTTGGGCTCAGAGGGGCCGCGGGTTAGGATCGTCGCGCCGAAGCCCGTGCAGCAGCCCGAGGAACAGCTGTCGTCACTCAAGCAGGTCTCGAAGCACTACTTCGACGCGAGACAGGAAGGGCCGGCGGGCGAGCACACGATGCTTATCCGCCGGGCGTTCAAGGACATCAAACGCCGACAATCGAGGACCTACCTGGCGTTCATAGCAACCGTCGTATTGCTGCTGGCGGCCGTTGGCGGGGTAGCTGTTTTTCAACACCTCCAGCTTGAAAAGACCAGCGAGCTTGCCAATGACATCTTCTACGCAATGAAGGAGCTCGAGCTGCAGATCGCGAACCTGGAGGCGGGCATGGACGTAGCAGCGGCCGAAGCACTAAGGGACCAGATTGCAGAGTCGAAACGCAGGCTTGCGGACATGCGGGAGCGCTACGACGCATTCGTGGAGAAAGTCCAGACCGGCCGGCTTTTCGCGATCGACTCCGAAGAGCTGCTGATCCTGCACATCGCCCGCGTCTTCGGCGAGACGGAGGTCGATGTACCGAAGGGTTTCGTGGAGGAGGTCCGAAAGTACATCAAGAAATGGCAGTCCTCCCCGCGCTTGGAACGTGCAATCCAGCGCCTCCACCAGAACGGCTACGCTGCCATGATTTACAGGGCCCTAACCAGCCAGGAATTGCCGCCACAGTTCATGTATGTGGCGCTGCAGGAAACCAACTTCCAGCCACGGGCCGTTGGGCCACCCACTCGTTACGGCAGAGCGAAGGGCATGTGGCAGTTCATCCCATCCACGGGCAAGCGCTACGGCCTCGAGCCCGGTCCACGAAAGCACATAGGTGAATACGATCCGGCGGACGACCGTCACGACGTGGAGAAGTCGACCGATGCTGCGGCGAAATACCTGAAGGACATCTACCGCACCGACGCTCAGGCCTCGGGGCTGCTCGTCATGGCCTCCTACAACTGGGGCGAAGGCAATATCATCAAGCGCATTCGCGAGATGCCCAAGAATCCGAGGGAGCGTAACTTCTGGCAACTGCTGCGCCACTACAAGATCCCGGACGAGACATACCACTACGTCTTCTATATCTTCTCGGCCGCCGTCATCTGTGAGAATCCGCGGATGTTTGGGTTCGACTTCGACAACCCGCTCCGCGATTTCGCGGGACGATCTGGGCGGCTCTAACGAAACGCCGATGAATGCCATCCTGGCATTCTCAGCGCACGGCACCCGAAAAACGCGGTTTCCGGATGCCTTCATTCTCAGCCACATGGCCTGGCCAAAAACTGGCGGCGCATCCCTGCGCCGCGGAACCGCGGAATAAATCAGCGCTTCCCTGAGAGCATCAAACTAGGTGAGTAGCGTCGAAACTCAGCTGAACCGTAGGTCGGGTTAGCGAAGCGTAACCCGACAGGCCCGGGAGGAGTCGGGTTACGGCGCGCGCGAGGTTCATCACCGCAATTCAGTACCTTACGAACGCGCCTAACCCGACCGTAACCGTTCACACCCCCCAGACGACCAGACGCGATACGACGGCCGAGTTTGCCATCCATGGCACTGGATTCCGGCATCCCAGCCGGAATGACGGCGGGGGTGTGAACGGTTACGCCCGACCTACGTAATCGATCGGCCTTGATCGTTCCAGCTGAGGAATAGCTCTAATCACTTCAAACTAGACAATCTTCAAAATCTCTAATCTCGTTTCACCCATATCGATGACATCCCCCGCAACGAGCGCACAGGTCGTCGTCACTCTCGTTTCATTCACAAAGGTCCCGTTCGCGCTGCCTAGGTCCGTGATCACCACTTGCTTCTTGTTCTTGAATTCCCCTACTGTTATACGCGCATGCCGTCTAGAGATACTGTTGTCGGGGACTTGAAGATTAACGTCTTTCGCTCTACCAACAATGCAGTCTTGGTCGACTCTAATGGTGAACTTGGATCGATTCTTGGGTCCTGCAGTTACGGCAAACGTGAGTTCCGTCTGTTTTCGAGCGAATATCAGAGTCTCATCCCCTTCCAGATCCTTCTCCCTCCTGGAAACTGCTGAGGGGCCAGTGCCGTTGAGGATCGACAAGAGCTCACGCTCCGCCGTTCGAGGATCGTTCCGGAAATCAATGCACTGGATTCGCCCAAGCTTCAGGTGAACGTCCGATGGATCGCACTGCCGAAGCATTATCGGTATCACTCGTCCTTTGCGCCTTTCCAGCGCCCAATGGGCTTCCGCTTGAACCCAATCCGATTTTGCCGCATCGGGCGAGAGGACAAGGACGAACCAGTCCGATTTCTCAAGCGCCGCGCGAAGATTGCATTCCCAATCAGCAGCCGTTGGTATATCGTGACCCGAGAACCAAGCAGATATTCGATGATTTTCCAGAAAAGGCTTGAGCTTACACTTGATGAAGTCCGCATCTTTTGTGGAATGGCTGATGAATACCTTGGTCATTAGAACACAACCTCCCCGCCAGGCAATAGGTACCGGAGCTCGCAGTGATTAAAGGCTTCCGCGTTCACCTTCTCCCGTTTAGCGGGAATTAGATTGTGTCGCTGCGGATTGGGGAGCCACACTCATGACAGGCCGGTGTTTTTTCTCCAGAGCAACGGAGAGTCTTCCCGATTGGAGCGATGCCACCCCAATCCCTGTCGCAAGAAAGCATACGAATCGCTTTCTCCGTGTCAAGTTTAGACGCTTCCATGGATTCCCGACTCGCCCCTGTGCGCAAGTACCCCCCTGTCGGAGTACTAGCATAAACGCGCTCGGGTCGACACCAAGAGTCTGGTATAAAATCGATCGGAGGTCGTCCGCGCCAAACTGCGTTCGAGCAAAGACCGTCGGTACAGGCGACCTCCGATCTCAGAGCGAGTGCCAACGATTCTCTTCAGTGGCGACATCAGCTTTGCGTGGAAGGGGCCGACGGCGGCGACCTGACTTCATTGAAGCCGGAGTGTACGGGATGGCGGCGTATCGGGACTGCAGCCTTCAATTGCGTATCGGCCGGGAAGTGGTTCGGATCCGGATGCGAATCCCCGACGCCCCCCTGTCGATTCCTGAGTTCCTTCCAGTCGCCCAGGCTCTGACCGATCTCGTTGCGAGCTCCGCCTCCCGGGAGGCAGAGACGGCGGGGCGCGGCATCTCCTGTGGCCCAGGCTGCGGAGCCTGTTGCCGGCAGCTGGTCCCCGTCGGCGAAGCAGAAGCACTCCATTTGTACGACCTGTGTCGGAAGCTTGACGCCGTTTCTCGTGCTCGCGTAGTCGAGCGATTCGAGGAGATGCAACGCAGGCTTCGCGCGGCGGGATTGCTCGATGCGCTGAACGCAGTCCATAGACTCAAGTCGCAGGAAGCACGGCGCGAGCTAGGCCTCGCATATTTCCGGTTACAGATACCCTGCCCCTTTCTTGACGATAAGGACTCCTGCAGCATCCATCGAGATCGGCCACTCGCTTGCCGGGAGTATCTGGTCACATCGTCTCCGCGCCACTGTGCGCAGATCGGCACCGCCGATGCCGAGATACTCAAGCTGCCCGTCCGCGTTTCCGCACTCTTCTACCGCTTTGGGGACGGGATCGGCGAGGAAGCGGCGCGCTGGTTGCCCTTGCCTCTGACGTTAGAATGGGCGGCATCCGAAACCGTCCAATCCGAGCACCGCACTTATCCAGGGCCAGCGCTTTTCGAGCGCTTCGTGCGCCTGTTGGCAGGTGAGAAAGGCGGCCAAGCAACCTCTCCCGGCATTCACCAACCTTGACTATACTGACTCTGCAGTTCCGCAGCTTCCACTACGCCCTCTAGTCACAGCATGGATCTGACCCTAAGCGTCATTCGGTTCGAAAATGCCCCAAGCGCACAGGGCGCAGTTGCTCGCTTGAGTGCACAGGGCGGCACCATTGGCCGCAAACCTGACAACGACTTGGTGCTGCCGGATCCGGAGCGGTGGATATCTGGACGGCATGGCGAGATCCATTATCGAGACGGCGCCTTCTTTCTGACGGACACAAGCAAGAACGGGACCTTCGTCAACCATGCGTCGGCGCCACTACGCAATGGGCAGGAGATCCAGCTACACGACGGCGATGAGCTCAGTATCGGCGCTTACGAGATTCGTGTCGCCGTCTCCGCGGCCGAACCGCAAACCCCAATGCCCTTTGACCCCTTCGCCCGCGGGAAGTCCGAGCATGGGCCACTGCCCGGAACAGACACCGGCGCAGCCGCTCCGGACATCCTGAGCCTGGTCGGAGAGGGCGCAGATCGTGAGGAGCCTGCGCCACAAGCCCCCTCAGCCGATGAATGGTCTCCGCAGGAACCTGAAGACTGGCTGGGCCTAGAGCCGCCACTTGAACCACCCCGCAAACCCGGCGCGGAGCCTGTCCCGCCCGAGGAGTCCGCGCCACTGGCGCAACCCGATCACACACCGCACGAGAACGCCTTTTTTCGTCCCCCCGATGCAGTTCCGGAGGATTACGACATCTGGGCCGATGAAGCACAGCCGAAGCTGGCCACTTCAGAATTCGAACCGAGTGAATCGGATAGGGAGACCGCCGAACCTCTTCGCCAAGCAGCGCCGCTCGGCGCCGAGCCCCCCCAGGCATCTGCCCCCTCAGCCGAAAAGGTGCCGATGCAACGGATTCAGGGCGCGGAAGGCGATGGCAATTTGCTGCAATCTTTCCTGACGGGTCTGGGGGCCGGCGAGGCGCCCGCCTCACCCGAGGCTCAAACGGAGCTTGTGAGATGCGCAGGTGAGCTGCTTCACGCCATGACTGAGGGGCTGATGACGGTCATGATGGCGCGCGCAAAATTCAAGAGCGAGCTGCGCCTGGAGATGACAACGATCCGGGCCGCGGAGAATAATCCGTTCAAGTTTTCTGTCGACTCGGAAGACGCCCTCGCTCACTTGCTCTTTCGACGTAGTCGCGGATTCCTTCCGCCCGTCGAAGCCGCGCACGAGGCCTTCGACGACATCCAGGCCCACGAGATGGCCATGATCGCGGGCCTGCGGGCGGCACTCCGAGCACTGCTGGGGCGCTTTGAGCCCACAAAGCTGGAGCAGCGGTTTCGCAACGGATCCGTCCTCGACCGCGTCGCCATGGCGAGGAAGGCCAAGTATTGGGACCTGTTCACCGAGGTCTACGAAGAAGTGGCCGCAGACGCGACCGAGGACTTCCTGCACCTGTTCGGTGACGCCTTCACGCGCGCCTACGAGGATCAGGTCTTCCGCTTGAAAGAGAGCCGCAGAGCACGACAAAGATGACGAGAACGAAAGCCCCATTCCTGGAGGGAGACGCCATGCGACGGTTTAAGAACTCACCCGGCAGGCTCGGCCTGATCCTGCTCGCCTTCCTGGCCACCTTGGTCGTTCAGGGCTGCGGAAGCAAGCCGACCCGCATCGAGGCGGAGGTGGTCGCCGCCCCCGATGTCAACAGGGATGTTTCAGGCCGCGCACTGCCCATCGTCGTTCGGCTCTACGAGCTCAAGACCACCGGGAGCTTCGAAAGCGCGGATTTCTTCAGCCTCTACGATCGAGAGGGCGAGACCCTCGGCGGAGATCTCCTGGCTCGCGAGGAGCTGGACCTGCACCCCGGGCAGCGAGGCCGGGTCGAGCGCACCGCAGCCCCCGACGCCCAATACATCGGCGTGATTGGCGCTTACCGGAACATCGACCAAGCGCGCTGGCGCACCACCTACCCGCTGCAAGCGGGTAAGACCAATAAAGTCCTGGTCAATGTCGGCCCGGATGCCATCTCCATCCGCTAGGAGTTAGGGGCGACCCATGTCCTGGAACAACAAAGTGCTGTGGACGGAGGGGCTGTTTCTTCAGCCTCACCACTTCCAACAGCACGATCGCTACATCGAGCACCTGGTAGACGCGAAATCCGGCCTTGCGACACCCTACCCCTGGGGCGTCCAGCGGCTGACCCTGGATGAGGATCTGCTGGCGATGGGTAAGTTCGCCCTGACGCAGGCCGCCGGGGTCCTGCCGGACGGCACCCCATTCCGCGTCCCCGCCGACGATCCTCTGCCCGAGCCGCTGGAGCTCGACGAATCGGTCAAAGAGCAGACGCTGTACCTGGCTCTTCCATTGCGCCAGGCGGGGATGCCCGAGGCGGGAGCGGAAAGAGACGAGCAGACCATGCTCCGCTACGAGACCGGAGAGATGGAGATCCGGGACAACAACCTGGGGGGCCAAACCGAGACACCAGTCCAGGTGGGAAAGCTGGATTTGCGTTTGCTGTTGGAGAGAGAGAACCGCAACGGCTATGCCCACATGGGGCTCGCTCGGGTCCTGGAGTGCCGGGCGGACAAGCGCATCGTGCTGGACAATGCCTACATCGCCCCCTGCTTGGACCACAAGACCAGCCCGTTGCTTGCGGGATTCGTCGGCGAGCTTCAGGGACTGCTCCACCACCGAGGAGAGAGCCTCGCCGCTCGGGTCAGCGGTTCCGGTCGCGGCGGCGTTGCCGAGTGGGCCGATTTCCTTTTGTTACAGGTAGTCAACCGGTCGGAACCTGTGGCGGCCCACCTAAACACGATCGGTGACCTCCACCCCGAGGGACTCTACCGCCTGCTGCTGCCGATGGCTGGCGAGTTGGCCACCTTCACCACCAGCGAAAAGCGTCCGCCGGAATTCCCCGTTTATCGGCACGATGACTTGGCAGGCACCTTCGCCCCCGTGATCGCCGCCCTGCGCGACGCATTGAGCAAGGTGCTGGAAGAGCGCGCGATCCCTCTCCCCATCGAGGAGCGCAAATACGGCTTCCGCGTCGCACCCATCACCGATCGGACGCTGCTGTCTCAGGCCGGCTTTGTGCTCGCGGCACACGCGAAAGTCAACGCCGAAATGCTCCGCAGCCGCTTCCCCGCCCAGGTCAAGGTGGGACCGGTCGAGAAGATTCAGGAGCTAGTCAAGCTCGCCTTGCCGGGGATCGCCTTGCGCCCCCTGCCCGTGGCGCCGCGCCAAATCCCCTATCACGCTGGCTTTGCCTATTTCGAGCTCGATCGCAACAGCGAATTCTGGCCGCAGCTAGAAAAGTCGGGGGGGTTTGCAATGCATATCCCTGAAAAGTTTCCCGACCTCGAGCTCGAGTTCTGGGCGATCAGAGAGTGAACCGTGTCTCAAGACGATCCCTTCTTCAATCCCGACGATAGCGACCGCACGGTCATCCGCCCCATGCCGGGCGGTAGGCGGGTGGGTGGACCACCGCCTGGTGGTGCGCCACCACCCCCGCCGAGAGAGCCCGGTGACGAAGCGCCCCGTTGGATTGGGGAGCTGACTGCTGGATCTGCAGCCAACCCCCTGGTGCGTTGCGCCGCCCCCTTGCTCGCCGTGGCGGGACAGCTCCGCAATACCCTCTCCCATCCGGACCCGGCAGGCCTAAGGAACCACTTGGTGCGTGAGGTACGAGGATTCGAGACCTGCGTGCGGGCGGACGGCATCGCCGATTCGGTCGTCCTCCCGGCGCGCTATATGCTCTGCTCCCTACTCGATGAAGCCGTGATGGGTACCCCGTGGGGAAGCGAGAGCATCTGGAGCAATCAGGGCCTGCTCATCAGCTTCCACAACGAGACCTGGGGCGGCGAGAAGTTCTTCCAGGCCCTTGAGCGTTTGATCGCTTACCCAAGCGGCAACTTGCACATGCTCGAGCTGATGTACCTCTGTCTGGCGCTCGGATTCGAGGGGCGCTACCGGGTACGCGAAGGCGGTCGCGATCAGCTCGAGGCTGTGCGTGAACGCCTCTTCCAGACCATCCGCGCCCAGCGCGGCGACCCGGAGCCCGAGCTGTCTCCTCACTGGAGGGGCGTTGTCGAGCGCCGCGATCCCTTGATCCATACCGTGCCGCTGTGGGTATTGTCTGCCGTAGCGGGCGTCCTGCTGCTAGCCCTGTTCACCGGATTCACGTTTGCCCTCAACCAGGATTCGGACCCCGTGTATTTGGACCTGGCGAACCTTGACAAGGGGCTGCCCACGGTCGAGGCACCGCGAACACCGGTCGCCGTAGCCGAACCGGTGCCAGAGCCAGTGAAGCCGGTGTACGAGGAACCGCCGCTGACGCTCCGAATCCTGCTGGCCGAGGAGATCAGGGCAGACCTGCTTGAGGTCGTCGACCGGCAGGAGGGCCAGACCGTGGTAATGCACGGCGACGGCCTCTTCCGTTCCGGCCGGGCCGCTGTCAACGACAAGTATCGGCCCTTGTTGGCGCGTATTGGCGAGTCGCTGAGTCAATTGCCGGGTCGGGTCCTGGTGACCGGTCACACGGACAGTGTGCCCATCAGGACCCTTCGCTTTCCGTCCAACTACGATCTGTCTCTGGCACGCGCCGAGACAGTGAGCAAGCTGTTGGCCGAGGTCACGGACGATCCGGGTCGGTTCACCGCCGAAGGACGGGCAGACACCGAGTTGAGGGTGCCGGAGAACCCCAAGGACGCCCGCAACCGAAGGGTGGAAATTACGCTAAGGCCCGCTTCGGCTGCCGGCCGCATACGAGAATGACACGCCGACACCAAACCATGGATCCCCGCCAACGCCTCACGCCATGAAGAAGCTGTTCAGATTCGTTCGCAAACGTTGGTTTCTCTCCCTTCTTGGCGTGCTGGCTCTAGCGACCCTGGTCTGGTTCCTGGGACCCCTGTTCGCTTTCGCCGGCTCCGAGCCCCTGGCCGACGAAACCGTTCGCTGGATCGTCATCGGTACTCTGTTCGGCATCTGGGCATTGGTGCAGATCTGGACCACGGTCGCCGCCCGTCTCCGGAATCGGAAAATGATGGACCAGTTGGCGGGCGCGCCGCCGCAACTCGACGCCGCGAGCGCAGCCTCCGACGAAGAGCTGGAGACCCTTCGCAACCGCTTCGATGATGCGCTGGGGGTCCTGAAAAAATCGGACGTCAAGCACCGGCTCGGCGGTCAATACGCCTATCAGCTGCCCTGGTACCTGATCATCGGCCCCCCGGGCTGCGGCAAAACCACGGCCCTTGTCAACTCCGGCCTTCACTTTCCCCTTGCAGAGCACTTCGGTCAGGACGCCATCCGCGGCGTCGGCGGCACACGCAACTGCGACTGGTGGTTTACCGACGAGGCGGTGCTACTGGACACCGCCGGTCGCTACACCACGCAGGACAGCTACGAGGCCGTGGACAGTACCGCCTGGCAGGGTTTTCTGGGCCTGTTGAAAAAGCACCGCCCGCGGCGCCCAATCAACGGTGTCCTGGTGGCCGTCAGCCTCGCCGATCTGATGCAGCTCCTGCACCCGCTGCTTAATGGCGCGGGCGTGGATCGCGCGCTCGGTCTCGGTCTGCTGCATC
>JAYEJW010000010.1:0-4040 GCA_034716535.1 Pseudomonadota bacterium | reverse complement strand
CAAAGTTGACGAGCGCGCCCACGGCGCCGAACGCGTTCGGAGAGATGCCGAGGAACCAGTCCTTCGGCATGTCACCCAGGAACGCGGTGCCGGGGATGAAGAAGATGCCCTTGTGCTGGAACACGTAGGCCAGCGTGACGCCGATACCCGCGATCATGCCCCAGATGGCGCCGGCGCGGTTCACCTTCTTGTTGAAAATGCCCATCATAATCACAGGGAAGATGGATGAGGCCGCCAGGCCGAAGGCGATGGCGACCGTTCCCGCGGCGAAATCCGGCGGATGCAGGCCCAAGTAGCCGGCGGCACCGATGGCGCCCGCCATGGCGATTCGGCTGGCCATGAGCTCTGCCTTCTCCGAGATGCCGGGCGCGAACACGCCCTTGAGCAGATCGCGGAGCATTGGATGCGGGGGTGGGTCTTTCCTTTTGCCCGTGCGGCAAGACAAACCAAACCTCAACGTCTGTTGACCTCGCTACTGCGGGCACCCGGGCGCCCAGCGCCTCTGACCGCAATGGGTCGCTATGTATAGCTCTACATAGCAGGCAAAAGCGGGCATTTCCCTCGGTCTAGAAACCGACAGGAGTGCGGCGCAAAGCGGACGGTGGATGCCACACCTTGATCCGCGCGATACTCGGGTCCGAAGGTGCATGTCCGCCGTCGAGCTTGCCGGTGGCACAAGGCCGGCTTGATGGAGGCGAATCTTCGCACATCATCTTAGGTTTGTCTGCTAGGTAGCTTACTTTTGGTAGCAACATCCGCCGAGGGGGCTGAACGGGTATTCGGTGTTTGGCCTCGGTTAGATTGATCACGTTATGATTACGTGAGCGCCAACTGCAGCAAACTGCCCGTGCCAGCAAATTCCGGAGACTGCGCCATGCAAGTTACCCTAAAGAACCCGGATTTCCTGGTCATCGATAATTTTCTCGATCCGAAGTGCTTCGAATACATGTGGAACTTCATTCAGGAAGAGCAGTTTCGGGTTGTGCATTGGGATCGATGGATCAAGGCGTTCCGGATCGCCGACGGGCAGCCGCTTTGGGGCGACGTCTACACGTCGCGACCGACCCTCTCAGACCGAACGGCCCGGTCCACTGCATACCCGACTCGACGGGGCGTCGATACTTTAATTTCGGCCATCCTCGAAAATGGCGCGCTGTTCTCCGAGTACGTTGGTTACCAAGGGCAGGATTGGGACTACTTTTTCTGCCGACCGTATCTCTACCCAGTCGGAACGGGGCTATCCTGGCATACCGACGGCAGAGGAGACGTTCGTGGCGCGTACGTTTACTACGCGCATCCCGAGTGGGGTGCGCATTGGGGAGCTGAAATGCTAATCGACGGGTCGGGTTTTAGAGATGCGGAGTACCCCGAACGCGAAATGCTAGACGGAAGCCGCAAACGATTGGGCTTGCATCTCGACTGGAGACTCGCCAGTGAGGCGGCCATGAAATATGGCGCCGGCCACTACGTGTTGCCGCGACCAAATCGTTTTGTACTGTTGCGCCGAGGGGTGCTTCATCGGATCAATCCGGTTCAGGAGAGTGCGGGCGATCACGTCCGCGCTTCCGTGACAGGATTCTTCCTATCCGGGGACGACGATTGAACATCGGAATGTCGGGCGTCCTGCGAATGGATGAAAAGGCTGCCGCACGCTCGGTCAACTTCCGTCTTCTTCGCCCCACGCTTGAGGGTATCCGGTACAACGCTAACGCGTTGCAGGTGCGGCTGGAAGGCCCTCCCTACTCGAAGCATCCGGACCCGGCCAGCACAGTCTGGTCCCATTGGGCGGGCCTTCACAACGCATCGGTTTGTCTGACGCTGGATACGCGCTTTGGGCAACTGCGATCTAAGCAGTATCTATACGACATCGGCCCGTTGTCCACGCTGGACCATGCCGCGCTATACGATCACCGGCCGGAATGCATGCGCGTGCATGAATTGGATGAGTTGCGGCTTGCGTGGACAGGCTTCGACTATCAGAAAAAGCGCGCGCTAACAATGCTTGCGTGGGGAACGAATATCGAGCTGCGGGAGATAGCAGGTGAACACCCGATCAGCTATCTGATCGAGTTGGCGCGGTCTTTGGAGCCTGTAATCGAGCGTGAACAGCAGCCAATGGCGAGACGCAGCTACTGGTCCCGGTATCCACGCTACGACCTCAACATGTGTCGGCTGCCGGGATACTGTCCGCCCTCCAGCCTATGGCGCTGGCGTTGGCCGTGGCTCAGTGTCGATCACCGCTGGCAAACAGAAATGCCCGACATGCCAGTTCCCGGTGTACGAAAGCTGGGCCGGGAGGTCTGCGCCCCCGACTGGAAGTTCGATAGCGCTTGCGTTTTCGGAGCCCCCTCGGCACCCGGAGAAGTCCAAGTACTTTTTCACCCGTCGTCTGAGCTCGGCCATGCATGCCTTTGGCTTCGGCAGTTTCCAAGGGACAACGCCCCCCTTTCAGAGCCAGCTTTCGGCGAGTGGCCTCAGATCGAATCCCATAGCGGGTTTAGCCGCTTCTCTCTGACGAATGCTGTGTCGAGCAATCTTCAGCGAGTCTATGTCGCCAGCAAGACCGTACGATATGGACCGCACGATGCGCTGTGGTGGCAAGAAAGACATGGCTACTTGCTACAGCTCTCAGCAGGTGTTAAGCATAGCCTGCACTACCTGTGCGGACTATTATCTAGCGTACTCCAGGACACGGTCGAAGTTTTCTGATCTCGGGCAGATCTCCACTTAATTTGAGTGGAAATATGGGCTCATCAGACCTCCCCTACTCGAAGTGCGAAGAATAAGAACCAATTATCTTCGCAACAACGTTAAGATCTTCGTGGAGAGCGCTGCGCCCTTTACCACGGAACTGGTTTTACCGGAAGACGATCCAGCAAATTTGCAAGGTCGACCGCGCTGAGCTTGTACTGCTCAACGAGCCGCAGCGTCAACTTCGGATCATAAGCTGCCTTCGAGACTTCTTCCGCAGTCGGAAGCCTTCGAAAGGCGCCACGCTCTTCGTTCTCTTGTTTTTGATTCATTTTCCTATCCTGGATAGTGATTGTCGGTGCACAATTCCACAGTTTATTTCTATGCCATCACTAGCTCGAAGTCAAGTCGCTAGCTGACAACGCGCCCACCCAATTGACCGAACCGGCTATCTAGCGTCGTGTCGCGCTCGCAAGACCGACGATTGCGGAAGGTCCGTCGGATTCGACTTCCGGACACTCAGATCCGGCAAGTAGTCCTGTGGTGATGCACACCCAGACGATCTCCAATGGCTCCTCGAAGCAGATGTTTGCACCGTCGATAATACAAACGCGGACCTCAGCTGCCTGCGAAGCGTTATCCGAAAGACCGCGACGAAACACCTCGACCTGGTCGATTCCGACCGCCATTGCTAATAAGGTACTCGCCGGCGATGCGCCGCCTGGTACAGGAGTTCTGGCGCTCCGAAACTCGAGCGCAGTGGGTTCGAAACAGCCTTCAAATCCACCTCGTGTTGAAGGTCCTTTGATCCCATCGATACACACCGCAATTGTCTTGGCTTCGGGTTTACCATACGTTTCGGCCAAGGCCGACGACGCATAAATAGCTGCTAATATGGCAATGGACGTCGCTGCCGCGACTATTGAAAGCGTCAACAAACGCAAGATATGCATTGTAGAACTCCTAAGAATAGGAAATTCATCTCTCCCTGAGCGGGTACGGCGCGTACGGTGAAAAGCATAGCCCTCCTGGACGGAGGCCACAAGGCGCGCTGTGTTACTTGCCGTGCGCGGCGCGGCGGTCGGAACCGGCTTGTAGTTGCGCGCGGGGTCGGTCCGCGGGTCAGGGGTCAGGGGTCGGGGGTCAGGGGTCGTGCCCGTAAGGAGGTAAAACGGGCCAGGCTGGAATATTTCTACAAGATTCCGAATGACAGAAATAAATTGAGTAGCTTCTCAAAAACCCGGGGCACCCCGGCCGCTGTAGGGTGGGTCAAGCGAAGCGGACCCACCAAAATCGCGGCCATCGGCGGATCCGTCGCTGCGCTCCTTGATCCGCCCTACGAGATTGCC
>JAYEJW010000009.1:0-4046 GCA_034716535.1 Pseudomonadota bacterium | reverse complement strand
GTACATCGCCGAGACCTTACGTGAGCGCCGCAGGGGTAATCCCGCTCCGGTTCTGCCAGCTACCGCCGGATAAAAGTGCACTATGTCTTTGGGGGCAGATCGACACCGGGGTCTGAACGCTTACGAAGAAGCAGATGATCTGCTTCGTATTCTGGGAATGCTGCCGCAACCCGTGCTGGTATTCGAGGATGGAGCAACTCCAACCTGACACCCGGAATATAGCGATGCGCCAAGTATGATCGACTAGGCTGCTCGTGAAAACGATGTCCATTCCAAAGGTATAGATTATCTTCACAACCTGGAAAATCTTGGGCGCAAAAAGCTCTGTTCAATCCGTGGACAAGCTGCCTTTTTAATTTCGGATTCGAGTCGGCGGCATTGCGTAACAAGTCACGAAACTCCATCGCGTCCGGATCGTCTAATGCAAAGCATGCTTCACCGTCGTCATGTTCAAAATAGAAGCTCCGTTTCAGTGCCTGGAATATTTTGCGATCCGGCCGATCGGCCACACCGAGAACCGGAACACCGAAGTTCCAACCATCGACGGACGACTCATCACGCTCTTCGAGTATCGAATCCCATATGGGATGACTGTGTCTGGCGGGATCGGCAAATTCAAGGGCTTCGCCCAGCGCAAAACGTTGATCTTTAGAAAAAAGCACCTGGACATACCGGTAATCAACACTAGGGCCGATGGGGTCCTTAAGATCGCCGCGGAAACCGAGAACCAATCTCGCCAACAAAATCCAAAGTTCCCTCATCGTCACTCTCACGCCAATATCGGCCAAGCGACGAAAGAGTTCCAGCAAACGCTGTTTCACCACGGAATCGAATAGTCGCTCTCTGTTGTAATCAAGGCTTGGCGATGTCCCAAGAGACTGATCTTGAAGAATCCTTTCTAACATCGCCCCAGCAATACCCGGACTCAATGGATTTCGCAGACTCAAGTCGATTACCAGGAGATCCTGCTTTGATCCCTCGTGGGGCCTACTCTCACCATGGACCAACGTCTCTCGGCACTGTCTATCCAACTCCTCAGCCAACTCCGGCAGGGTTTCCTTTGCCTTAGACCGAAGCAAATATAGAGGGTATTCATTAATGGCGATACAGAACGGCAGGTCGGCGCGTTTTGCCTCGCGCCATTTTTCCAAGACCGGAGTAATCTGATTCTTGCGCATGCATGCGGTAGCGTCTTCCACCACAACCGCTCCATATTTCTTAAGTCGCGGCGCCAACCTGCGCAGAATATGGGTCTTGCCATCGCCGGCGTTACCGGTGAGGAAAATGCTGACGCCTTTCGCCACTTGATCGGCGATAAAGGGTTCAATGTCGAGATCGATGTGTAATCGCGCCAGTTCGTCCGGCGTCAGAGCATCCGACACGGTCTTGGGACCGGCCGCCGCGATCTGGAGCCAGAAGTCCTGTTCGGGAGCAGCCGGACCGACAGCTAGGGAAGCATCTGTTTCGCTCGAGTTCTGAGGCATCTCCGTCTCCTCTGCGTCATCTTCGACGGGCAGTTGGTCGCTCAATCGCCAGGAAGAGTGGACCAGCAACGCAGTCATACTGTCAGCGCGCCCAAGTCTGCGAGACAACCAGCGTATCGTCCAGTATTGGGCGATTCGCTCAGTCGCACCCCGAAAGTCTTCTGGGTTGAGAAGGTAGTCCGGAAGCTTGGTAGATCGACTCGATAGAAGATCTTGGGCTTGCTCGGCAAGACTGATGCTGTAGATCAACCGGCGCTGGTTGTGGGACATCAGCTGATCGGGGGGAAAGCCGAGCCTGGCCATGCCAGCCGTGAAGAGACGGAGCTTGGGGCTTGGTCCTTCTCCAAAGATGCTGTTGATGTCTCCGAACCCCTGGTGGTGATGCAGGAAGCGCTCGACGGCAGCGCGCGTTTCGTTCAAGAACTGCATCGTGCCGTAGCCTCGGGTCTTGCCAAGGCGCCGAAAGCGCAGCTCTTCCTGCTCCGAGCTGATGGTGCCGGCCGGTAGACGCACCCGCTCATACTGGCTGCTACCGTGGGCATAAAGGCTGGTTGTTGCCAGGTAGACCAGCGTGTTATCGCGCTGTACCTCGGCATTCTTCAACTGAGAGGCAATGATGGACGGACCGCTGTACTGGCAACGATAGTCATCAGCAATCTGGGGCGAGTAGAGCATCAGGGCCGCTAGCTTGCCGCCCAACACGACGTTGTAGGGAGCGATACCGCCACAGGTGCTCACTTCGAGGATATTGACGCCGGCATAACGGCTCTTCAGGGTCTCGAGCACGGTTTGCAGGGCGACCCCCACATCCTCTCGATCGAGGACCGTTGGCAAGCGTACCGGGTCAGTCAGATCAGTACGGTAAATCCTCAGCGTGCGTCGCGCCTGAAGAAGCTCGGCCAACAAAGCAGCTCGTTTACGCGCGACGAGAAACCGCCGAGCTCTCTGCATAGTCGGGCTCGTCGAGGGTTTGGGCTCCAGGTTCAACACCGCATCAAAGACCGGTGGGTAAACACCATCCTGGACTTCCATCCCCGCATCCGGCTCACCCTGGCCACTTGCACGGGCTTCACTGAGCCGGCGCAGCGTCTCGTCGCGCAAATGATCAAACTCACGGGCACTGCGTCGCAGGCGGGCGATCAAATCTGCATCTGGATCGGAGATTTCCTTGATCGTCGCCAACCCCTGAGTCTCAATATCGATCAAGGCATCGGCAATGCGAGCCTCCAACCAGGAAAACTCACCACCGAGCCAATCTGCTTCCGTCGCAGTCTTCAGGCGCTCGATCAATGCCTCTCGACTCCAACCCAGATCATTCTCCCTGATCTCGCCCATCTGCAAGGCGGAATTGTTGAGCCCAATCAACCCCATCACGGCATGACAGGGATGAGCCGCATCACGGACCAGGTACAGTAACTGTCGCCCCGGTGTTGCAAACTGGGGGATCGACCATGTGTAGCGGAAGTACCGCCAAATCTCGCGGAGGTTATGACCGGTAAACTCGTCCGTGTGGCCCTTGGTAACCAGTTGCAGGTAGGGACGGATGGGAAGCTCTGAGAAGCGACCCTCTAGGTCCGAACGCTCCACGCCCGTCAGGCGGCTATGGAGCTCCGCACCATCAGCGATCAGCAAGGTGATAGGACGCTTGCCCGTCTTGGCGCCAGGATCCTCCATCCGCGCCACGAAGGTCCGAACCGAGGGGTCGCCAAGCTGGGCTTTGACCGCTGGCCGAAACAACGCCCGGGTATTCGCCTTTTCTTCGCGAACCTCTCTCGGACACAACCCCCCGGTCCTCGGCGTTCGCATGGACAGCTCAACACCGTAGCCGGACTCCCGCACCTTCCAACCCAAGCGGTGCAGGTCGGCGAGTACTCGTACCGCCGCTTCGTAGGCGTCGCGCTCCTTGTCGCTTACACCAGTCTCCCCATGTACCCACCGAAGCTCGTCGCCAAGCAACCGCTCGCGCTCAAGCTCGTCCGCCGTCTCGGTCCGCACCAGGCTGCATGCCAGGACAAGAAATCGTTCCGCGGCGGTACCATCCAGTGGTGGACGGATCGAGACAATCATGGGCGAGAGGCTTCCTTGCGGTTACGTTGAATCCACAGCTTTATTACCCGGTAAATTTCGCGAGAACAGGGTCGATACTGCCATGGACTGTTGGACTCTAGTCTAGCTTTCGAGAGCTGCGCTAACGGGCAGGTCACATGTTTAAGCCGCCCGGCTGAACTTTCCGTAGACGCAATGGCCATTTTCACGATTGGCAGCCATATTCCCGGTGGCCCGACAAGTGCGCGACGCGCGACGCTCGGCCCGCCGTTGTTGTCGACACCGCCGCTGTGCGCGTCTCAGGCCAAAAACGCGTGGGCGAGGTCGGGCGCCGGAATCGTTTACAGACCTCCCAACTTTGGCTGGATCGCGAGCAGGGTTACAGAGTAAATCGGAGTGTCGCCGTGCTCAGGATGCGAAACGGGACGTCCCAGTCCCCCTTTCGCCTTCCGCTCGGCGACAGCCTTTATGCCCCGGTTCGCCCCGCTCCGGGGCCACAGCTTCGGCACTTCGCGC
>JAYEJW010000008.1:0-4058 GCA_034716535.1 Pseudomonadota bacterium | reverse complement strand
GAGATTCGCTCTCATTAATGTCGCCCATTCCCGTCAACTGATTCGTTATTGAGTGAAAACGTGTCGCGGCGGCCATTCGGGGATGCCGGTGCCGGCGAATAAAACCGAGTTTCCATTCAGACACTAGCTATGTTGGATCTCATAAATAAGGCGTTGCGGGCGAAGCTGGATAGTCCCACCTCAGCCGGAGGCGCTGCAGGTTCTTATCCCGCCGACACGACCTGCCCGGAATCATCCGCCACGACTTTCAGCTGGCGGAGCATTCCCGCCCTGGCCGAGCGCATCAACTCTGGGGCTGATAGTCCCACCATGACAGAGCACGCCCTACGGCACTATGTGCGTAATGCCGACGCCAACGGGCTTCGCCCCTATGTGCGCAGGCTGGGCCGCAAGATCTTGGTGAATGAGCCGGGTTTCGTTCGCTGGCTTGAGCAGGCGGGCGGAAAATGAGCAAAAGCCCGCACAGAGGCGGGCTCGGTAGGACTTCGGCGTGGAAACGCTCTACACATTCTACCGAACCCCGCCCTGCAATTCACGGCGCACTGGACTGGCCAGCAATCCTTCAAGACTTCGGCATAGGCGCCGAGTACCTGACGAATCGTCACGGACCATGCCCTGGCTGTGGCGGTAAGGACCGCTTCAGATTCGATGATAAGGAAGGGCGCGGCACGTGGTACTGCGGCGGCGGCGGCGAGCCGTCATCAGGAGATGGCTACGCCCTTCTGAGCCACGTTCATGGCTGGAGTGGGAGCAACAGCGAAGCCTACAAACGGGTGAATCAGCACGTTGGCGTGGGCTTTACGGCGAGCACGACACTCCCACGCAAACCCCGCACAGAGCGCCCTCAGAGCCGTCCTGAACCATCCCCTACCCAAGGGTACGCCAAGAGCCTGTGGCGAGCAGGGAGCGGCGGGGATGAGCTGATCGCGTCCCATCCCTACGCCCTCGCAAAGGCCATCGACTGGGAGGCTGGAGTCAGACGCGGGACCGTCTCGGGACGCATCGTTGGGCGCGACGCCGACTGTCTCGTGATTCCGATTCGAGATCTCGCGACGTTTGCGGTTGTCGCTGTCCAGGCGATCACAGCAGACGGCAGGAAGCAAACGTTCGGGCCGCTCAAAGGCAATGCGTTCGTGTGCGGCAATGATCTCGACAAGTCGGCCGATTGGTTCGTCGTGGAAGGTTGGGCCGATGCGATTAGCATTCTTCGCGCGGTCAACAATTCGTGCGTCTTTGCCGCTTGCGGCGTGAATGTGTTTGAGCCGCTTAGGGACCGGATTGGAGAGGTCTACGGGCCAGACCGTCTCGTTCTCATGGAGGACGCAGCGCCATGACCGAGACGATTCGAATTACTGCACCGCGCGGACCAAGCGGCGAAAAAGATCCGAATGATTTTGATCTCTCCGGCAACGTCGGGCTTCTGTTAGGCGAGATCGCCAAACAAATTAAGGACCACGAACGGGAAACGTCGGAGCGATTCCCCTTCCTGTATCCCCACGAAATGGAAGCGGACGAGGAAGTAGAGTTTGCCGTCGATGGATGGCTCGAAGCCGGGGGAATCCATCTTCTGTACGCGAAGAAGGATTGCTTGAAGTCCTTCCTTGCCGTGGATTGGTTCCTTTGCATCGTCTCCGGCAAACCTTGGAAAGGTTTCGCGGTTCAGCAGGGAGCGGGAGCCTATATCGCCGGGGAAGGAAACAGGGGACTGCGGCGACGCATCAAGGCGTGGTGCATCAGGAACGGCGCGACGATGACGGAACTTACATTCGTTTCCAGCAAATGGCCGATGCAAGTCCTCGACACCGCGGATATCAGCCAATGGGCCGCGCACCTTAAGGAAGCCGAGAAGACGCTAGGCGAGCCGATCCGTTTCGTGGTTATCGACACCCTTGCCACAAACTTCGGGCCGGGCGATGAAAACTCGCCTACGGATATGGCTAGATTTCTCGCGCACCTGAAGATCTTCCTGCAATCTGAATTTCCAGGGTGCACGGTTCTCGTGGTCCACCATCAGGGCAAGGACGGGACCCGGGGAGCGCGTGGCGGTTCGGCAATCGAGGCCAACGCTGACAGCGTTCATGCGTTGACGCGCATCGCGGAGACGGACTTGCAAGCGGTGACGCTGGAGTGCAAACACATCAAAGACACGGAGCGACCACCGTCGATGATGCTCAAGGGAGTCGCCGTGGAGCTCGGAACACGGGACCTGCATGGCTTCCCGCTAACGTCGCTGGTTCTGGAACATCGCCTAGACCCGGCGGAGCAGGACATCTTGAGACTTACCAAGGAGGGGAAATCGCAGCGTGCCATCGGTGAAGAGGTAGGGAAGTCGCACACCATCGTCCGGCGAGTTCACCACCGTCTGAAGGCGCAAAAACTGCTCTGAAACGGACGTAATTTCCGAGTTTCCATCGTGGTTATTTTCAGCACCCCGCCAAGTGTTTCCAAGAAACCGGGCCACTCCCCGCAAAGCCGCGCGGTTGCTACGTTTCTTTGGAAACTTGGGCGAGCAACTAGGGGGTTTCCAGCTTGGAAACAGGAACCCCCCCCTTTTTATAAGGGGGGTTTCCATGTTCCAGCCGACCACTTTCCAGGCCGGCAGCGCGTGGCATGGGAACAGGCCGCAAGCTGCCCCTGGTGCCGCCTGAGAGCCCAAGGCGAACGCTATCCCAAGGGCACACCCCGCCGACGAACAGGGCAAGCCCCTGCCCCGTCCTATCACCTGGCAGGGTGAGGCGTGACGAACCGCCAAGCCCTTATCGCAGAGCTGCGGGGCGGAATCGGGGTGGAAAACCCCCACGCGCTGGCCCTGGCGGTTCAACGATTAGGCGCTGCCGCCATTAGCGATGAAGGGCTGGCGGCCATGGCGGAAATCCAGCGGGCGGTTGTGCCGGCGCTGACTGACGAGCGTGCCATTCTGGACGGCGACTAGGGCTGTTGTCGCTCACCCTATCACACCGGATTTTCCCAGAATAATCCGCGCCGGATCTGCCGGATTCGTCCACCGCTGTTGTCGATGCTTGCGAGTCCCGCTTACCCTTCCTCGCCTCGGGCGGTCCTTACGGCAGCAACCGGCCAGAACCGGACGTCCGGACGGACGCCCGTCGCTCTCAAGTGTAAAGTTTTTTTGACACCCGGCTTGTACCCGTCCGCGAAGGACAGCAACCGGCCAACTTCGGACATCGTGGATGCCGCATAGGCGGCCTCCGGGGCCCAACTAATTGAGTGTCTGGTACCAATGTCCTGGCGCCGCTACGAGTGCAGGTCGCAGGATGTGCCTTTTTGCATTCGCCAATGCCAATCATACTCTGGCCTCTGAGGCCCCGTTTTTCCGACTCTAGAGCGGTTCGCGACGGCTTCGGTGAACACTCCACCGGCTAAAGCCGGTGGCTTCCGGTTACGGCTGAAAGCCGGATTGATCGGCCGTCCGGCCGATGGCTGTCGCTACACGACCCGGAAATCATCGTCCGGCTCAGGCGGCTTCTGGTTCTTGATGTACTCCTTCCACACCTCATCGGTCACATTCCCGCTTGTGGCCACCCAGTAACCTCGCGCCCAGAGGTGCTGACCCCAATACCGCTTTCGCAGGTGTCGGTACTCCGACAACAATTTGTGCGAACTCTTGCCTTTGAGGAACTGCACCGCCCTCGACACCGACAGCTGCGCCGGTATTCCGACAAGCATGTGCACGTGGTCGCGGTTGATCGACCCCGCGTAGATCACCATCTCCTTGCTCCGCGCGATCTCCCGCAACAACTCTCGGCATCGGTGCCCCACATCCCCGCCCAGCACTTCATACCGGTACTTCGTTGTCCACACCAAGTGGTACTTACAATCCCAGACCGTGTGGGCGCCGCGCTTGTAATCTTCCATCCTCCAAGCTTAACCCCAGCCCCTCCGTCCGTCGCCTAAAGGCGAGGGGTTTACGGATCATACCATTACCCACAACTCTCCCCGATGCTGCGCTGAGCCTCGAGCGCGAGCACGAAATCGGGGACGCGTTGCAGACCGATCCAGAGCGTTTTCGGGCCCGGGAAGCCATCGTGTTTTCGGTTCAG
>JAYEJW010000007.1:0-4065 GCA_034716535.1 Pseudomonadota bacterium | reverse complement strand
GCGCTCGCAGAGCCGACTCCAGGTAGAGGCGAGATTGCGACCAATCCTCGTGGTCATTGGTCTGTGCGTTGGTAGGCAAAGACGGCGGCGGGGACGGATAGTCGTCAGCCCCAACCGCACCCGGGAACGTGAGAGTCAGAAGCAGCGTCAGGGTGAACAATCCAAGACACGCTGGCGTCATCGTTCGACTATGGCGTTTCATCGGTTGAGCCCTCCCGGAGGGACATCAGGCGGTCGTACAACGGAAAGCGTTCGGCGGTATGCATCGGCTACGGAGGTCCAGCCGTAGTTTGCTGCAATCCTAGCCGTTGAGCGGCGCAAGCGCATCCGATCCTCCTTCCGCACGATCTTGCTTCCCCCGCTTTTCTGCACACCAAAACGCTCTTGGAAGGAGCAATCCTGACCGTCGACGTACGACAGGCAAGGACTCGGAGCTTGCCCTTGCATGCGAATCTGCCGAGCTGGGATACATGCCCTTTGCCCTTGCAGATAAGAGATAAGATCTGCACCTGCTCGACTTCCAATGGCGCGGTACCAGTACCTCGTTCCACCTTATTTCGCAGCATCGATCCAAGGCCGTCGTCCCGGGTGGGACCCCGGGACCCAGTCGTCCAGGGATGGCAGCGCTCTTAACGGAACTTCGCAAGCTTTGCTGGAACAGCGTACTAGCCTGACCCTAGGCACTCTCTCCCAGACCCTCTCATCGACAAGGGCAGGATCGTTCCAAGGGCGTCGTCTACGCCAGCCGTTCCCGAGAGCTGGATCCAGAGCAATTGGCTAGACTTACCCTCACCGCTCTGACTCGTGGCAACATCAAACAGAGCCGGTACGACGAGGCCTTCGCCATCCTCCTGGAGGCGTTGGAGAAGGCGTCGGACAGCCAGGACAAGAGGGTGCTAAAAGATACCCTGAAACGGGCTCGAGCCTCCAAAAAAGCTACCGCCGAAAACGAGGCCGCCACACAGGAACCCACAGCTGCGCCAAAGGCAACCCCATGACCCTAAAACTCCAGTCCCTCAGCATCAATCTCCCGTTCGGTCTCGGCGGGGCCAATATCGTCGTCACCGAGGCCCAGAGAACCGTAGCCTGGGCGCTCTATGTCGAGTTGGCCACCCGGGTGGCCGGGGTGGAGCTGAAGCCCGGTATGGGTTCTGCACGCGAGGCGCTGAGCTCCCTCCATTCGCTGTTCGAGACCACACGCTCGGTGCTGCGTGACCAGGGCCCGGGGGCGGCCGAGGGGCCGGAGTCGGTCGGGCCTATCGCCATCGAGATCCTCAATCAGGGGCTCAGGCCCTTCCTGGTCGAGTGGCATACGAGTCTCAGCGGATTCGAGGCCCAGCAGATCGAGGAGCAGCGCAGCCGGTTCGGCGGCGAGGTCACGGTGGTCGTCGACGAAGCCCGCTGGCCCGAGCGCGACGCCTTCTACCGGGAGCTGGAGGAGAACCGCCAGGGGATGCTCCAATATATCCAAGCACTGGCCCGTATCGCGGGAATCAGTCACCCCGCCGATGCTGAAAAGGCGAGGTGAGGACCATGGCCGACCTCGACACCTACCGGCCGACGCTGACCATCCGGGTATTGTGGCTGGCGGATTCCGTCCCGGACCCGGCCGACGAGCTCAAGACCATTCCCGGCTCCCTCGACCGGCTGGCCGAATCGCTGTTCAGCGTCTTCAGCCGCTCTACCGATAATCCCTTGGACCGGGGAATGGGGATTCCGGTCTTCTTTCACTCGAAGCAGCCACCCAAGCCATCGGTGCTGAAGCAGAGCCGGCACAGCATCCTGGTTGCCCTGGTGGACGACCGCATGGTCATAAACCCGGCCTGGAACGAGGGCCTGATGGCGCTGGGCCAAGCGGTGAGCGCGGCCGGCGACCGACACCGCCTCTACCCCGCCTCCCTGAGCTCGAACGCCTTCAACATCGGCCCGACGGTGGCGGTGACCAATTTCATCCGCCTCCACAGGCTGCCTGCCGCGGAGCACGCTGCACGACTCTCGAGCACTCTGACCCACGAGCTGTGCCGCCTGCTCTTGGCCGGAGAGCGCTCCGAGCGCGGGGCCGTGCCCGCCAACACCCGTCTGAGCCCCGCACCGGTCATGCTTTTTCTGAGCCACGCCAAGGCCGACGGTGAAGAGCTGGCCGAGGCCCTCCGGGACCACATCGAGTCCACCAGCGCGGTGCAGAGCTTTTTCGACGCCAACGACATCGCCCCCGGCTTCGACTTTCGCTCGGAGCTGGAAGGCAATATCGAGCGCAGCGTGCTGGTGGTGCTGCAGACGGACCACTATGCCTCGCGCACCTGGTGCCGTCGCGAGGTGCTCTGGGCCAAGAGCAAGGGCTGCCCGCTGGTGGTGGTTAATGCCGTCCACGAGCGGGAGGAGCGGGGCTTCCCCTATCTGGGCAATGCCCCGTCGCTGAGGGTGGACGGCAAGGACCCCGGCTGGTGCACCGATGTGGTGGGGCTGGCGTTGCGGGAGATGCTCCGACATAGCTGGTTCCGTGCCAATCTGGCCGATCTGGAGCAGGTGGGTCTGATACCACGCGGAATGGAGCCCAGCCCCTGTCCGCCGGAGATACTGACCCTGTTGACCCGCTCGACGGCAGCCCCAGAGGCCGGGCTGGTCTACCCGGACCCCCCCCTGGGCGCGGAAGAGCGCGTCCTCCTGTCACGAGCGGCCCCCGATATGACCATTACGACGCCCACCAGCTGTGCCGGGAAGAACCCACAGGGAGGGGACGAGCTGCCCCTGGAGGGCTTACAGGTCGGACTGTCCATCTCCGATAGCCCGGACCTCGGCCAACTCGGGATGGGCCCACCCCATCTCCAGGACGCCATGCTGGAGCTGGCCCGCTACCTGCTTGCCCAGGGCGCCCGCCTCGCCTACGGAGGCGACCTACGCCCGGGAGGCTTTACCGAGCAGTTGCTGGAGCTGGTCTGGGCCTACGACAGGGACAAGCGTGAAGATGACCCGATCCTCTCCCCGGAGCGAAAGGCCGACCTTGCAAGCCGCCGCCTGGCCAACTACGTCGCCTGGCCTATTCATCTGAACTACTCCCAGGCCATCCTGGCCCAGCATCATCTGAAGGGCGTGTTCAAGTTCATCGACCCGCCCGGAGACCTGAAGCTGGGCGAGGCCCAGCAGAGCAGGTTCGCCCCGCCGGACACCCCGGAGCACCGCTACTGGTGGTTTCGCAGCCTGACCGCCATGCGCGAGCAGATGGTGGCCGACATCGACGCGCGGGTGGTCCTGGGCGGGCAGATTCGCGGCTACGCCGGCGGCATCCCCGGACTGGTCGAAGAAGTCCTGCTCGCCCTGCGCCGGTCTCAACCGGTGTTTCTGCTCGGCGGCATGGGAGGCTGCGCCCGGGCGATCATCGACGCCATCGAAGGCCGCCGCCCCAGGGAGCTGACCGCCGAGTATCAGGCCGAGAGCGCAGGTTATGCCGAGTTTCTGGACTATGTGAAGGAGCAGGTGAAGCAGCATCCCGATGCCGTCGAAGTCGATTACCAGGCCATGGTCGACGAGCTGCAACAAGCGGGCGTCGCCGGCCTGAACAACGGGCTGAGCGAGGCCGAGAACCGTGAACTGTTCGAGACGCCGCATATTCCGGTGATGGTGTCTTTGGTTTTGAAGGGGTTGGCGGCGCGCAAGGGCAAGAGGAAGGGCACCTAATGTTTAGGAGCGGGTACTAATTCTACTTTGTCACATTGAGATTCCATCCGTCATTCCTGCATGGAAGCGGGAATCCAGTTGCCATGGATGGCAGTGCGAGTGTGTCATAACGTTGCCGGCTCGCCCTCCACGGCGACTGGATCCCGGCGTCCCAGTCGAGAAACGTGCCTAGCTCTCGCGAACGGTGCGGTTCGTGCCTCACCGCACCCTACGTTTTGAAAATGACGTGGCCGGAACGATGCTCGAGGCCCAACGCACACTAAGCTGAAGTTCTTATTTGAGAAAGCTAATATTATCTTATCTATCAGCTAGATAGCGAAAAATCGGTGTATCCGCTCTGCCTACACCTGGATGTTTTTTAGCAAATCGAAGGCATGTTGTTGCGTCGCG
>JAYEJW010000006.1:0-18320 GCA_034716535.1 Pseudomonadota bacterium | reverse complement strand
CCAACTACGTCTACAGCCTGCGGGAGACCACGCCGCCGCCGTCCGAGTCGGGTCTGATCACTGCGAAACGCCTGGATGGCGCGCTGCCGGCAAGAGCCGACGACGAACGCTGGAACGAGGTTCCCCCCACCACCCTGTACCTGGTGCCCAACATCATCAAGGAGGAGCGCCTGTTCACCCCCCTGAACGACGCGGTAACCGTACGCGTGGCCTACAATGAGAAAGATGTCGCCTTTCTGCTGGAGGTAGACGACCGTACCATGAGCCTGCCGGGGGACGAGTATTTCACCGAGCTCATGGACGAAAGCCTGGAGATGCACGCAGACGCCCTGGCCATGGAGTTTCCCCTGGAGACCTCGTTCGAGACCGAACCTGTGGTGGTCAAGCCCCTGTACCGTCATGGCGATGCGGCGCGCCCGACCACCATCTGGTACTGGAACGCCGGAAGCCGCGAGCCGGAAATGCCCGCCCGCGCGGCCCTGATCGACGCCAGTGGGCCGGACGAGGAGCTGAAAGTACGTGAGGACGACACCAGTCTGAGCGCCCAGGGCGAGTGGAAGGACGGCCGCTGGCGTGTGCTGATGAAGCGCGGCCGCCGGGATGCCGAGGGGGACGTGAGCTTCGACGACGGCCGCTTCATCCCGATCGCCTTCGCCAACTGGGACGGCAGCAATGGCGAGGTGGGCTCGAAGCACACGCTCAGCACCTGGTACTGGCTGACGCTGCCGCCGGAGTCCAATATCGCCAAGACCTTCGGTCTGCCCGCCGGCATCGGTCTGCTGGCGTTTCTGGCCGGATTCTCGCTGGTCCGGTCGCAGCGCAGGGAGTCGTAAGGTGGGCAGATTGATTTGTTCCCACCGAGCCGACCTGGTAAACAGCAGACAAACAGGTAGTCAGCCATCCATGGAGCAGCGGTCAAGTCCGTCCATCCATGGACGGCCGTTGACCGGGTTTCCTCGGTTCACTGGACCGAGGTACCCGACTCACCCCACCGAACAGACCGTCTCGAAGGGACTCCTCATTTCTTGGAAAGCCCGAAGGAGACAGGCAGTATCGATTCTCGCGCTCGTCGCCCTGTTGTGGAGCCTCGGCGTCATTGCCGACGAGGTCCCCGAAACGGCGGAGGCCCCGCTCGGCGGCGACTTCACCTTGGTGTCATCCAGGGGTCCCGTCTCGTTGCAGGACTTCCGCGGCAAGGTGGTGATGCTCTTTTTCGGCTACACCAAATGCCCGGATGTCTGTCCGACCTCACTGGCCTACATGTCAGCTGCCCTGAACGAGCTGGATGAAGCAAAGCTGCGTGGCGTGCAGCCGATGTTCGTCAGTGTGGACCCCCAGCGCGATACCCCGAAGCAGCTCGAGGAGTACCTGGATTATTTCCATCCGGCCTATCTCGGCCTTACGGGCACGGAAGAGGAGATCGCCGAGGTGTCCAAGCTCTACGGTGCCAAGTACTACCAGGTGCAGCTCGAAGGGTCCGCGTTCGGCTATGCGGTCAACCACTCGGCGGCCGTGTATCTGATCGACCAGGACGGCACCCTGCGCTTCGTCTTCCCGCACCAGACGCCGTCGTCGGTGATGTTGGAGGCTATGCGCTATCTGCTGGCGGGAAACTAAGGGTCCGCAACAACCCACCGCGCTTCTTGGATTTTGTCTAAGCTATCGGCATGGGCTTGTAACGCTTGGATGGAAGACGCGGTCAATCCATGAACCCAACCCGCAAACGTAGCGAGCTCGGCCTTTTGGGCAAGCTGGTGCTGGCTTTCCTGACGGTGGGAACGGTTCCGCTCTTGACCGGACTCACGTTCGCCTACGTCGAGGGCCGGACAGAGCTATTGCAGACCATCGGCGCGAGCTTTCAGGCCCTTGCGCAGGACAGTGCCTCGCGGGTCGACCGGGAGATCGAACGGCTGGTTCAGGCTGATCGCGAGCTGGCGCGGCTTGCGCAGGACGACGCGGAGGTACTCGGCTTTCTCGCCGGGAGTCCGGAAGGGGGGCGGCTGATCTGGCCGACAGAAGGGCCCGCGGCGCGGACGCACGCCAGCCGGTCCTGGATTGCGCCTGCTGGGGGGATGGACCCAGGTGCCGGAGCTCGCCTGCGAAGTGTACGCGAGGCGGAGGCGCATGGCTCTTATCGTTTCCGGGTCTCGGTGCCTATTGAGGGGAGAGACGGTTCCCGAGGCTGGCTTCACCGGGACTATGGCGCCAAACAGGTTCTCGATCCCCTGGTCTATCCGATCCGTTTCGGCGACACCGGTCATATGATGGTGGTGGACCAGCAGGGCACCATCGTCAGCTGCCCGCTCCTGGTCACTGGCAGCCGCATCGACGATCCGGGCCTGGTGCAAAGAGTCGCGGTGGATCACGGTGGCTGGGTGCGGGCGGACAGCGACGGCCACGGGGGCCGCAAGCTCTCGGTGATCGGCCACGCCCCCCTGGGGCTCGTCAACGAACTGCAGCCAGCGGGAGAGCGCTGGGTCACCTTCGTCTGGCAGGACTCCGCGGAGATCTTCGCGCCGGCCCACAGTCTGAGATGGGCCGTCGCCCTCGCCGGCATCCTCGCGATGGCGCTTCTCGCCGTGCTGGCCTGGTACGCCGGGCGCCGAATCGTGCAGCCGATCCGCGAGCTACGGGCCGTGGCCTCGCGGATCGCGGCGGGGGGGCTGGATCAGGTGCCCGCGATCCGCAGCCGCGACGAGATCGGGGATCTTGCGCGGGAGATCGACCATATGCGCGGCCAGCTGCGCCGGCTCATCGGCGGGCTGGAGCAGCAGGTCGAAGCAGCCGTGGCGGAGAAGGAGGCGGCGGTGGCGCAGCTCGTCCAGGTCGAGAAAACGGCGGCCGTGGGCCGTATGAGCGCGGGCATCGGTCACGAGATCAACAACCCCTTATACGCCATCCTAGGCACCGCGGAAGCGGTGCGTGACGGCGCCGATCCAGGGCAGTGCCGCGATTACGCCCGGGACATCATCAAGTACGCGCGCCATATCGCGGAGATCGTGAAAAACCTCGCGGGCTATGTGCGACCCGCCTCCAGGCACGAGCTGGAGCCCGTGGACGTGGGGGAGCGGTTGCGCGAGGCGCTGGCCCTGACGCGTGCCGCTCTGTTGGACGATCAGGTGCGGATCGATCTGGACCTGCGGCCAATTCCTCCCCTGTGGGCCAAGGCGGACGAGATCCAGCAGGTGTTCCTAAACATCATTCGCAACGGTCTCCAGGCCATGCGGAACCAGGGCGTACTGGATATCGCCGCGTGGCGAGAAGACGAACGGATCCTGATCGCTATCGCGGATACAGGTCCCGGGATCGCCGAGGAGGACCTGGACAAGATCTTCGACCCCTTTTTCACGACCAAAGGACCCGATGAGGGGGAAGGGCTGGGTCTGTACGTGGTACGCCAGATCGTACGCAAATACGAAGGCAGTATCGAGGTAGAGAGCCGGCGGGGCGAGGGAACGCGATTCCGGCTGACATTTCCCGTGTATGAACATTCACCTTAAGGAGGATAGTCCATGAAGCATAAGATACTGGTCGTGGACGACGAGGACGAGGTCCGCAAGGTTATCCGTCTGCAGCTCTCCGGGACCCGCTACGAGGTGCTGGAGGCCGGGGACGGGGAGCAAGGCATTGAGACGCTCCAGGCCAATCCGCTCGAAGTGGAGGCCGTGATCTGCGATGTGCGCATGCCGAAGATCAACGGCGTGGAGGCCGTAGCCTATTTCCGCCGGGAATTTCCGAAGACGCCGGTGATCGTGCTCACCGGCTATCCGAATGTGGATCTCGCGGTTCAATTCATGAAGGAAGGGGTGGTGGAGTATCTGGTCAAGCCGGTCGAGAAGGAGAAGCTGCTGGAGGCGGTGGAGAAGGCCATCAGCCAGCGCACGCTTTTCGCTGGGGCGAACGGCATGTGAGCGGATCCCGCGACTGGATTCCCCGTGCTGCGCAGAGGGCTTCGTCATGACAATGTGCCCGGGGGGCGGTGCAGTAATCTTTGCCGTTTTATTCAAGATTACGGGGTCAGGGACAAATTCCGCGCACCCCCCTCGAGAAACCAACCGTTTTCCTCTTGAAACCATTTGTTCCACCTCGCCCTCGGGAGCAGAACGTTCCTTTCTGTGTTCCAAGGGGGTGGCTCTCCTCTGGCATGGGCGGGTCGAGAATAACTCTCTAATAATTAATGGGTTTGTTGTCTCGTGACAGGGCTGGCCCGAATCCTGCCTGATATACCGCCGAAGCTTCGTGCGATAGTGGCGAAGCAGCAAGGTTCCCTGTTCCGCCATGCGGAACACGTCATCAAAGAGAACGGAGGGACGTTCCATGGGTTCGAGACTCACCACCCGCCGCAGTCTGTTGGCCACCGCCCTCGGACTCGGTCTGGCCTTCGGCGCTCATGCGGCCGAGGCGCCCGATATCGGGCCGTTGCCCGCCATTGAAATCGACGATGCAAAAGCCGAGCTCGGCAAGCGCTTGTTCTTCGACCAACGCCTGTCCGGCGACGCAGGCATCGCCTGCTCGGATTGCCACGTGCCGGAGAACGGCTACGGCAGCAAGGAGGCTCTGTCGCCCGGCTACCCAGGCAACGGACATTTCCGCAACGCACCGACCCTGATCAACACCGCCCACAAGAAGACCCTCGGCCATCCCTGGAACTGGGACGGCCGCATCGGCACCAACCTGAACGACATGACCCGCGAGATGCTCACGGAAGATTACATCATGAACATGGACATGCGGATCATGCAGGAGCGGATGAAGCAGGATCCCAAGTATGTCGAGATGTTCGAGGCCGCGGGCTACGGCGAGCCGTCCAACGGCAGCGTGCGCAAGGCCATCCCCGAATATCTCAAGACCCTGACCTCGGAGAACGTACCCTTCGATACGGGCAAGATTTCCGACGCGGCCAACCGGGGTATGGAACTGTTCAAGGGTAAGGCCGGCTGCATCGGTTGCCACAATGGACCCATGCTCACCGACGGCAAGGCCCACAACACCGGCGTTCCCGAGAACTTCGATGTGTTCCTGGACCCGAACAACCACCAGGCGTTCATCGCCTTCGCCATGTTCCAAGGCATCGAGAACTACATGAACCTGAAGCGTGATCCCGGCGCCTACAACGTCACGCTGAACCAGGACGACGTGGGGAAGTTCGTCACCCCGACCCTGCGCGAGCTCAAGACCACCGCCCCCTATATGCACAACGGTATGGTCGCGACCCTGGATGCGGTGGTGGAGTTCTACAACCAGGGCGGTGGTAAGGACAGCCGCAAGGACCCGGCGCTCAAGCCCCTGGATCTGAGCGACGCGGAGAAAAAGGATCTGGTGGCCTTCCTGGAGTCCCTGTCCGGCGATCCTCTGACCAGCGACAAGCACGTTTGGAGCGAACCCTATCCGAACGAGTACCCGGTCATCGCCGACTGGACGAATGCTCGGAATTGAGCGTGAGGAGACATCCATGAAACAGGTGAAATCATTTCGACCCCCATTTGCGACGGCTGCCGCCGCCGCCACGATCGCTGCCTGGATGACGCTCCCGCTCTCCGGGCAGGCGCTGGCCGAAGGGCCGCCGCCCCTGGCGCCCCTGGGTGAGGCGCCCATCCCGCCGGACAACAAGCAGAGTCCGGAGAAGATCGAGCTCGGCAAGATCTTGTTCTTCGACCCGCGCATCGGTGGCGATGCCTCCACCGGCTGCTCTACTTGTCACGAGCCCGACCAGGGCTGGGCCTGGGCCGAGGACTTCTCCCGCGGCTATCCCGGCACGGTGCACTGGCGCAACAGCCAGACCATCGTCAACAGCGGCTACTACGGACGCAACTTCTGGGCCGGCTCGGTACCGTCCCTGGAGAAGCAGGCGCCCTCGGCGGCCAAGGGTGGTGTCGCCGGCAACGGCGAGAACGACATCATGGAGGCCCGTCTCGCCCTGATCCCCGACTACGTCACGCGCTTCCGGGAGGTCTGGGGCACCGAGTGGCCCCTGATCGACGACGCTTGGAAGTCCATCGCCGCCTTCGAGCGCACCATCGTGCAACGCGACACGCCACTGGACAAGTACCTCCAAGGGGACGAAAGTGCGCTGAGCGACGAGCAAAAGCGCGGCATGGAGTTGTTCAACGGCAAGGCCGGCTGTATCCAGTGCCATAATGGCGCCCTGGCCACCGATCAGGACTACCACAACATCGGCGTGCCGCCGAACAAGCGCTGGGAGGAGGACGGCCTGGCCCAGATCACCTTCCGCTTCGAGCAGTACGCCAAGGGCCAGACCGAAGAGGGCTACCGCACCGCCAAGTCCGACTGGGGCTTCTACTATCGCGGCAAGAACAAGTTGGACCGCGGCAAGTTCCGCACCCCCTCGTTGCGCTACACCATGTACACCGCCCCCTACATGCACAACGGCGTGTTCTATACGCTCGAAGAGGTCGTGGACTTCTACGACAACGGCGGCATGGACGAGGAGGGTCGTACCACCCTGTTCGTGGAAAACAAGAGTCCGCTGATCAAGCCCCTGGGGCTTAGCGACGAGGAGAAAGAGGACCTGATCGCCTTCCTGGGGGCATTCTCCGGCGATGAGATTCTGATGGATAAGCCCGAATTGCCCGAATACGCCCCGCTCTTCACCCAGGCGGAGCTCGAGCAGGCTCAGGAGGAAAAGTGATGACCGATTCCACTAAAAATGACCCCAGGAAGGATCAGACCGCTTCGGAGCACGGCAAGTGCATGATGAGCCGCCGCAAGTTCCTGCTCTACAGCGGGGCGGGGGCGGCCGCCGCGAGTACGATTTCCATCACCCTGTTTCCGGGCACCGCCCAGGCGGCCCAGGCCAAGGCCCGTGTGGTGGGTTATCCCCGCAAGAAGATTGCCAGCTTGTCTTCGCTCGTGGACAACGAGCCGGTGGACTTCAACTACCCGGACGAGGGTCCCAACAGCCAGTGCATGATCGTCAAGATGGAGGGCGTCAAGGCCGGCGGAGGCATCGGCGAGCAGCGAGACATCGTGGCCTTTAGCTACCTGTGTACGCACCAGGGCGGGCCCATGCAGGGCCAGTACAAGGTCAAGGACGAGCACCGGGTCTTGGGCCAGTGCCCCTTGCACCTGTCCACCTACGACTTGCGGCGACACGGCATTATCGTATCCGGCCAGGCCTACGAGAGCCTTCCCCAGGTACTCCTGGAAGTCGACGGCGACGATATCTACGCCGTCGGCATGATGGGCCTGCTGTTCGGTCGCAACAAGAACCTGATGGAATCCTGAGGAGGTATTCGATGTCGACCAATTATTATTTGCCCGAAGACAGTGTGCCTCTGCCGCCTCCCCACGCGGATGTCCTCACCACCTGCTGCGATTATTGCATCGTCGCCTGCGGCTACAAGGTCTATCGCTGGCCAATGGGTTCAGGCGAGGGCGGTCTGGAGCCGGACCAGAACGCGTTCGGGGCAAAGTTTCCGACCAGCGCCCTGCAGGCCTGGGTGGCCCCGAACCAGCACAACATTGTGATGCACAACGGCATGCCGCACCACGTGGTGATCACCCCGGACAAGGACGCGCAGGTCGTCAACAAATCCGGCGACTCGTCCATGCGCGGCGGATGCATCGCCCAAAAGTGCTACAACCCCAAGACCCCGACCCGGGACCGCCTGACCACACCCCTGATACGTATCGGCGGTACTCTGCAACCCGTATCCTGGGACCTCGCCCTGGACGTGGCCGCGGAGGTGAGCAAGCACGTGATCGCGAATCACGGCGCCAACGCCTATTCGGTGAAGACCTATTCCTACCAGTTCGTGGAGAACACCTACGCCATCACCAAGTTCGCGCGCCGCAGCATCAACACGGCCGCCTTCACCTTCCACGATACGCCCTCGGACGTCACCTCGACGCCGGGCTTTCGGGATGCGGGCTTCGACAACTACGGTCCCGCGTACAGCGACTGGGGCGACGCGGACACCCTGATGATCTGCGGCACCGACCCGTACGAGACCAAGACCATCATCTTCACCCAGTTCATCAAGCCGGCCATCGACCGGGGGCAGAAGACCATCTGGCTGAACCCGCGCGAGACCGCGGGCGTCGCCTACGCCAAGAGCAAGGGGCCGGACCAGACCATCCACTTCCAGCTCTATCCCGGCACCGATACCCCCTTGGTGGGCGCGATCGCGCGCGTCATCGCGGAGAAGGGCTGGGAGGACAGCGACTGGATCGAGAAGTGGGTGAACAACAAGTGGGAGTCCAGCTCCGGCTTCGGCCAGGGCACCCGCAACACCCCCTGGCAGTGGCGCACCACCTGGGGCAAGTTCCAGACCAAGGGCTTCGAGGACTACAAGAAGTGGGTCACGTCCCAGGACGAGTACAAGCCCGAAAACGCGGCCAAGATCGCCGGCGTCCCGGTAGAGGACATCTACAAGGCAGCCGAGTGGCTGACGGGCGGCGGTTCTGGCGAGCGGCCCAAGGCGTCCTTCGGCATCGAGAAGGGCTTCTATTGGTCTAACAACACCGGAAACACCAACGCCATTTCCTCCTTGGCCACCATTTGCGGTGCCGGGGGCAGGCCCGGTCAGATGGTGGGACGTTTCGGCGGACACCAGCGTGGCGGCACCAGCGGCGGCGGTTATCCCCGCAACAAGTCCCCCGAGAAGGTTGCGGGCAGGCGCCGTCGCTCTCTGGACACCGACCGCTGGCTGTATTCCGGCCACACACGGTTGGCGCATGTCATCGGCACCACCTGGATCCAGGCCATGTGCGGCTCCCAGGGGCTGCAGCGCAAGTTCCACGAGCTGGTGCTGAACAATCCGAACCAAGTGCTCACCTGGGACAAGCAGGAGATCATCGATACGCTCAAGCAGCGGGCCGACTCCGGCGGCATGGTCGTGATCAACCAGGACATCTACCTGCGCGACCCCATCGGCTCGGTGTTCGCGGACATCGTGTTTCCGGCCGCCACCTGGGGAGAGGAGGACTTCGTGCGGGCCAACGGCGAGCGCCGCATCCGCCTGTACCAGAAGTTCTACGACGCCCCTGGCGATTCCAAGCCGGACTGGTGGATCATCTCGCAGTTGGCCAAGAAGATGGGCTTCGACGGCTTCGACTGGAACAACTCCAACGAGGTTTGCGAAGAGTCGTCCCGCTTCAGCCGCGGCAACCGAAAAGCCTACCACATGATCAAGGTAGCCGCGCACAAGGAGGGCAAGACCCTGCACCAGAAGCTGGCCGAGCTGGGTACCGAGGGCATCCAGGGTCCCACCTTCTACAACTACGATACAGGCGAGCTGCTGGGCAGCGTGCGCCTGCACGACACCCAGATGAGCCAGGAGATGATCGAAAAGGAGGGTCGGACCAAGGGTGCCAACATGGTCAACAAGAAGATGACCCACTTCAACAGCCAGACTGGGAAGGTCAATCTGCAGAAGCACCCGTGGAGCTTGTACTCCGACTACTGGACCTGGATGTCGCCCAAGGACGATGAGCTCTGGCACACCAACGGCCGCATCAATGAGATCTGGCAGTCCGGCTTCGACGACGTAGAGCGCAGGCCCTACGTCACTCAGCGCTGGCCCGAAAACTGGGTGGAGATCCATCCGAACGACGCACAGAAGCGGGGCATAGAGTCCGGCGATCAGGTCATGCTGTACTCCGACCGCGTGCCTAACTTCAAGGACACCATCAAGGCGGTGTTCGGCAGCGACTTCCAGTTCTCGGAGCTGTTGAAGAACGGCCACATCGAGCTGGACAAGGGGGCGCTTACCGCCGTGGCGGTGGTTACGGACAACGTCAAGGAGGGCGTGCTTTTCAGCAACATGCTGGACATCCGTCAGCCGTCTAACGCCTTGCAGGGGCGTGTGGTGGACCAGATCAGCGGCAACTACAACTACAAGCTCGGCGTCTCCAAGATCATGAAGATCGGCGACTCCCAGTACAAGAAGGAGTTCCGCTCCATGTCGTTTGCACCGCGTAATATCGTTTGATTCCCCCCGTTTAAAGGGGGTGGGCGCCGTAGGCGCTGCAAGGGCGGACCGGCTTAGGCCGGGCCGCCCTTTTTCTTCGCGATGTGAACTGTTAACCGGGGAGAAGACTCATGAAGAAGTTGTCGGCCGTGGGCCTCACCTTGGCACTGATTGCCGCGACCGCCCAGGGCGCTCAGCCGCCCTCACGGGACCCCTTGTTCCAGGTGGCCGGCGCGTTCCGCGATGCGGCTGTCCACGACGATCACCTTTATCTGCTGGCCGGTGAGGTGGCGGCGGGTCAGCCCGACGTCCTGGTGTTACACCTTGGCGGGGGCAAGGTGGGGCAGCAGGTCAGCCGATATACCGCCCGCTATGCGCCCCTCGCTCTGTCTGCCGCTGCAGGCTGGATGTTCTTGACCGAAGGGGACAGGGGGCTGGAGGTGGTCGACATTCGCGACTCCGCAGAACCGCGTTGGGCGGCACACGTGCCATTGGAGGGTTACAGCCATCGGGCGGTTCTGCGTGATGGCACCGCGCTGGTGGCATCCGGCTTTGGGGGGCTGCACCTGCTGGACATCCAGAACCCGGGTCGGCCGTCACTGTTGTCCAGCTACCAAGCCTATCCGCCGCCCCAGAACGCCGGCGAGGACGGCACGGAGTCGGTCGGGCTGTTTGCCGGGGAAGATTTACCTGAATCACTCCTGCCCATGGCCAGTCCGAGCGACGAAAGCGGCTACTTCCGGCCAGACGACCTCCCTGCCTACGAAGGCAATGAGGAGGAGATTACCCCCCAGGATATCCGGGACCGGGAAGGGGTTCTGGACGTGGCCCTGGACGGGGCCATCGCGTACTTGGCCTACGGTTCCGCCGGCATCGTGATCCTGGACATTTCCAACCCACGCAACCCCCGCCGTATCGGCGGCTACCAGACCGAGTGGCCCGCCGAGAGCATCGCGGTGCGAGACGGTCGCGCTTATCTGACCTCCGGGGTCGGCGGCCTGCTAATTCTCGACATAACAGATCCCATCCGACCCAAAAAGCTCGCCCAACTGAGGACTCGGTGTTATCCGAAACGGCTGGCGGTGAGGTACGGCTTCGTCTACCTGGCAGACGGCCTATGTGGCGACAAGGGTCTCTTGGTGATCGACGTGCAGGACCCCGCGACCCCCCGTGTCGTCGAGCGTCTTACCGGACGCATCGAGAACGTGCGGGTGCTGGGGGACCGGGTGGTGTCGCTGGGCGTGCACAAGGCCAGGGGGTACTCGCTGTTTTCGCGCTGAGACCGGGGATTGGGCTTTTCGCCTTCCGCCCCGGATCTCGGTCGATTATCGCGAGCGTACGCAACGGACGCAGTCCGGCCAGGAGCGGTCCTGAGTCCGGCTCCGCGCTAGGACCGCAAGACGGCTGTAAGCTGTCGTTGAATGACGGCCTTACTATCGGAACTTCCGACTTCTACCGTTTGGGCCTTTACTTGAATCGAGCCCGGGCGGAGCAGAACTCTGCCGTCCTCTGCACCGACGAGCTCTGGATCTACTGCACGCCAGACGGCTTCGTCGCGGGATGCAGTCGATAAACGGGGAGTGGCTCAGCGCTGTTGCTTGCGGAAGTCGATCGGCGAGCAGCCAAACTGCTCGCTAAAGGCGTGAGAAAAGTGACTACGGCTGGCATACCCGACCTTACCGGCGATGCTATCGACCGACAGTCCGCCAATCTGAAGGAGCTGAGCTGCGCGCCGAAGTCTTACGTCGCGCAGGTAGTCCATGGGGGTGCGCCCAAAGCATTGCTCAAAGTGTCGGGCGAATGTGGAACGGCTCATATGAGCGACGCGCGCCAGCGACTCAAGCGTGTATGGCTGCTCCGGCCGGTTGAGGATGGTTTCGATGACACGCGACAAACGCGCATCATCGAGCGCCGATAACCACGGTAAGGCTCCGTCACCCTGCTGGCTGACCCGCCGCAACACATGGATCAGGCACTGGTTCATGAGTGCGGTCATCATGGCAGCGCTGGCGACACCGGACCGCTGGTACTCGTCAATCAGCGCTTGAAAAATCCCCCGCATCTGGGGGGAGTCGCCAAAGTCCAGGACGACTGCCTCCTTCAGATGGTCGAACAGCCCCAGGCAGCCTGCATAGCTCACCTGAATGCGTCCGCACGCGACGGTAAGGCTCAGCTCATCGAGCGGACCGGCGACGAGCTCACACAGGGGTGCCGCGGGGTCGCCCTGACCTTCGACGCCGGTTTCGTTTCTCACAGAGCCACATTGGATGGCGTGTGTGAGGCCCGGCGGCATGACGGCCAGCGAGTTGCAGGGCAAGGCGAGAACCTGGCCTGAGCCCAGTTTTAGCTCACCGTTACCGAGCAGGATGTAGTGGATCGTCACCCAGTCTCGGCAGGGAAGTCGAAGTCTCCAGCCGTCGGCCAGCCTGCAGGTAGCAAACGGATCGACCTTCAGTGCGAGGTTGTCGAACAGCTTCTCTAGCAGCATCGCTCAATCATCACCCGATTTGGCTTGGCAGGCAAACGCCCGGCCCCCTGCCGCCCGGCCCCGATTGAGACGCCAGAGCACACTTTCGACACCTTTTCGCACACGCTGTTTGTCATCCTTTACATCAAATTCCGAGCGCTTTTGGGTCGGCCGAAAAGGTGCGTCAGCTTTGGAGGAACCGTCGATGAACCCACTCGCCACCCACCCACGGCAGCAGGGGGTCACCTACTTGGAGCACTGGCACTTTGCCATGGGTATAGCGTACTTCCTCTTCACGCGCGCAGCGTCCTTCGCCGTTCACGCGATGCTGCCGTTCATCCCCATCGAGCCTCGGCACGATCTCGAATGGACCGCCGCGTATCTCGTTGAGCGTAACGGGTGGATCGAGACCGCCAAGCGCAAGGTGCGCGCCGATGCGCAACCGGATTTTGCTCTCAACGATGAAAGGAGGAATGCCTATGGGCCGGAAAATCTGAACCGATTCAACGACACTTGTTACGAACAAGCGGGGCGCGCCGTTACGAATCGCGCCCAGATGCCCGCAAACAACAAATGAGGAATTTGCCATGAATACCGTTACCAATGCCTTTTTCTTCGATACCCCACAAAATCCCCAGATAATTACTCAGGATATTGGTCTACCTTAGGGGAAACGCCCTCAATTTCCAGAGGTCGTGCTGCAACTTCGCGAAACCAACTCTTTCGCATGTCCGGCTAAGCTCGAGGAGAAACTCAACCATGATCAGCAAGAACACCTTTTACGGCTCCATTGCCGCACTTGCCCTGGCGGCCGGCCTCCCGGCTATCGGCCTTTTACAGACGGCTGGTGCCGGCGAATCCAAAGATGCGATCCCATCCGCCTATGCCGACCCGAAGGAGCCGGCACTACCGCAGACCGACATGCAGGTATCTCTGTCGGATACGGCGCTCGTGATTACGGATCCCCAGGTAGACTTTCTGAGTGAAAAAGGCGTCACCTGGGAGGTGGTCGGCGAGAGCGTCACCGAGCACAACACGGTGGCGAACATCGGCCGTCTGTTGAAGGCGGCGAAGGAGAAGGGCATGCGCGTTTTCATCTCTCCGCACCACTATTACCCGAGCGACCACGGTTGGTCGTTCGGCGGCCCGCTGGAGAAGCTCATGCACTCGATCGGGATGTTCGACCGCAAAGGCGCTTACACGCTTGACGGGTTCGAAGGGTCCGGGTCAGATTTCATGCCCCAGTACAAGGAGTACATTCTTGACGGCGAGACGGTCGTCGCAAGCCCGCACAAGGTCTACGGTCCCCAGAACAACGACCTCGTCCTGCAGCTGAGAAAGCGCGGGGTGAACAAGGTCATCTTGGCGGGCATGTCGGCGAATCTCTGCACGCAGGCGCATCTCTATGAGCTGCTGGAGCAGGGTTTCGAGGTCGCCGTGGTTCGCAACGCGACGGCTGCGGCCAAGCTGCCGGAAGGAGATGGCTATCAGGCCGCGTTGACCAACTTCCGCTACGTCGCCAACGCCTTGTGGACCACCGACGAGGCGGTTCGTCGCATCGAAGGTACATGAGGTTGCTGACAGGATGTAACGAGGAGGTCACCTCGACAGCCGCAACCGTCAGGCAACCCTTTCGTAAGCCGAGTTGTCGGCGGTTGCTCCACCAACTAACGAGAAGCGAGAGTGACCAAGTGACAAAAAACTCCGTTAAGAACCGACCAACCGGAGAGAGCTCATGAGACTACAAGAGACGGTAAGACAATCTATCTTGGGCACGGTAGGGGCGCTCGTGCTCGGGTTTGGCGTCACGGCGCAGGCCGATATCGCCGTGGAGTTCGGTCATGGCGCGCAGAAGCTATCTGTGATCGACTTCACCGGCGACGTCAGTCAGATACAGGAGGTTGTCATCGGTTTCTTCGATGACGATCTTAGAGACCTGGAATCGTTCGCGTGCTACCAAGCAGAGTTGCGCGGTCTCTAAAATCGCGCCATACGTGGCATCGGCATCGGCATCGGCATCGACTGTCTTAACATCACTCCCGTGCTCAGCGTCCCCATTACGGTTACGGGGGAGGGGTTCCGCGATGAGCATAGTACGCCGGGGCTAGACCCCCCCGAGAATGCACTGAGCCCACAAATTGACGCAGTAACGTTTTTCTTCTTCCGAGGCGGTTACCTCGTGGCCGACGGTTTTACCACCGTGCGGCCGATCTTCAATGGGATAGGTGACGGGCTCGCTGGTGGCGAAGGGCCGTTCGGCGCGATCACCCATATCACGGGCTCAATTCCAGGCGATGCCTCCAATATCGTGGAAGCTTCGGGCAGGTTCGAAGACTTGGTGGGTCAGGGAAGGGTGCGCCTCTCGGGAGCCGTTAATACCGACTCGTTCTTCACCGAAGAAGGCTTTCCGATGGCGTTCACTTGCTACTTCACGATCATGGAAGACGAAGACCTCGACGATGATGATGACTGATCGTCTGTCCTAAAGCGTTATCGACGAATTTAGGGGCTGATTGCCCGATGCGCCGGGACTTCTGATGTGATCAACATCGTCAACTTCGCCCGCTTCGTCGTCGGCTTTCTCAGACGGAATTCTCCGAGTCCCCCGTAGGCCGAAGCGACTGACTGGGATAGGACACCTCCAGGACAACCGCATCCCCATCGGCCTTGAAGGGGCCGTGGATCTCGCCGGGAGGGCGGCTGGCGTAATGGCCCGGTTCGAGCCACATCTGGAAGGCCTCGTCGTAAAGGCGGCCGGCGACCACGAAGATCTCCTCAGGATAATCATGGCTCTTCGCGCCGAAGCTCTCTGTCGAGAAACCGTCGCGGAATTTCGTCAGCCGAGTGTAATCGCCAGTCACCAGGTCCTCGGCGACGGTCAACTGCATAAGATTGCCGTCGGAGCCATCGACGACCTCCCAACTGGCCTCATGCTCCGGCGCCAGCGGATTCCAGTAGGTTGCGGTCGTCTTCATGGCGAATTCTGTCTCAGTCGGCCTCAGGAACGCTGAAGATACGCCGGCCAGGCTTCGAGACCAACAGTGAAAAAGGTCTTCGAGCGTAACCGCAGGTTTCCGAGCACCGGCGTCCAGATGCCTGTGCTCCTGCAGTCGCGCTCGCCAGGCGGAACGTCCCCATCAGTACAAAACCCCCTGACGCTTTGCTCGTCCGCCGGCAGCCTTTTTCGCGTGGAAGTTCACCGACTGGATGAAGAGGTCCTTCGCGACTTTGGCCTCGGCGGTGGTGTCGTAGAAGCAGTTGAAGCGCTGTACCACCCGTCCGTCGACAAGTCCGCTCTCGGCGGCAACGACCGGCAGCTCGGACTCGACCAGGGCGCCGGCGATGCACGCCGCCCACAGCTCGGGGTTGCCCCGCGCCTCCACGGTGAGCTCGCGCTGCACGACGACGTCGGCGAGATACAGGCTACCGCCGGGCTTGAGCACGCGGTGAATCTCCCTGAGCACGGCGCGCTTGTCCGGGGCCAGGTTGAGCACGCCGTTGGAGATTACAAGGTCCACGCTCGCGTCGGGCACGGGCAGGGCCTCGTAGAAGCCCTGGTGGACCTCGACGACACCATCGAGCCCCGGCCTGTTTCGCCGCCCCGGTGGCGGCATCCACCATGGCCGGGGTCATGTCCACACCGATGGCGCGGCCCGTGGGGCCAACCTGGCGGGCTGCCAGCAGCAAGTCCATCCCGCCGCCACAGGCATGATCGAGCACGGTTGAGCCAGGCGCCACGGGCCCGACGGCCAGTGGGTTACCGACCCCCGCGAAGCGCTCGGTGGCGATCGCCGGGAGGGCGTCGATCTCGTCTCGGTCGTAGCCCAGAAAGTCATGGGCGTAGTCCGAACCGCGGTGGAAATGATAGTGGGCGGTAGGCTCGCGCGCCACGCGGTCATAGGTCGCGATCACCTGACTGCGTAGGTAGTTGACGTCGAAGTTGACGGGTGCCTTGGTGGACATGATGGTTCTCCGGTTTGAAATTCGCTCGCTGGTTATTCGTCGGGCGCCGGCCCCGGACGTATCCGGGGCCGGGGCGCCTGTCACTGAAGAATCGGCGCCAGGGCCTTGCCGATGCGTTCTCCCTGGGCCTCGGTGGTCAGCTCTCCGAGCAGTGCCGAGAAACGCGGCTCCTGCACACCCGAGACGATGTACTGCCAGCGATAGGCCTTGAGCAGCACCGCCTTCAATCGCTGTACCTGCCCTTCCTGCAGACTGCGGCCGCAGTTGCGCACGAAGTAATCGGCATCCGCCTCGGACTGAAGCTGCACGATCCCGTCGACGGCGCCGACCAGGTCGATCAGGTCATCGACGGCCTGGTCGCGCTCGGCCTCACTGAGCCTGGCGTGCTCGCGTCCCCATTCGAGCTCGTCGAGGATCGCGTGCTGGGACTCCTCCCGCCAGTGGTAGAGGAAGATGTCCTTGAACAGGTCGGACAGTTCCGGATCCGGCGCGATGCTCTGCTTGTAATGGGCCTGGGTGAACAGCTCGATGTGGCAAGTCAGGGCCAGCACCGCCCAGGTGGATTTGGAGAGCACCACGGAGGCAACCTCGTTGGGGTCCGGCACGAAACTGTAACCCTCGGGCTGTCCATCGCCGATCATCCGCTCGACGCGCCGAAACATCTCCTGGTGCTTGAGCTCCTCGTCGCTGAAGCGGATCAAGGCCTCCAGGGCGGTCTGGTCGCCGAGCCAGTGGTCGCGGCTCACCTCCAACACCTTGGCGTTGATGAACCGCTCCACCAGTCCGAAGATGTTGGCGTAGCTGCGGCCTTGGATCTGGCTCAACAGACGCTGCTCGTCGCCGCTCAGGAAATCTAGCTCATGGATCAGCGACAGACCGTCCGGGAGGAACTTGTGCCCGAAGTCGAACTGGCGGCCGCGGATCAGGTCGTTCTCGATGTCCCAACGGATGCGCTTGGACACCTCGACACACTTAGCATAACGCTGGGTCTCGATCTGGTAGGTTGCTTGTTGCATGGTCAATTGCTCCGATTTTGTCGTTTCTTTGGAAGTCGCGTGGCTGCTGTCGATACAGTTCCGCCGCGCTTGAGGAGAAGATTAGAGGGCGTACGTATCGGGAGGATTTCCGAACGGGGCGGGTTTGTAACCGGATTGTTTCGGGAAGGTAAGCGAAGAAGATCGGCCTTTGGCGTGAGCCGCCACCCTGCCTATCCTCGCGACGAGAAAGGTGGCGAGAATCGGCGACGAGTAGAGACTGCGGCGCAGATCCTCAGTTTGGCTGTCAGGCTTCCCGGGGGGAGAGACACTTCCACCAGGGCGCGTATGCCGGCGGCGGAGATGCGCCCTTCCGTGACCTGCTCGCTATAGCCGGTGTAGAGGACCACCAGGACGTCGGGGCGGAGCTTTAGGATCTGCTGCAGCCCCCGAATCTTTGGGTTCGCAGAGAGATGGCCAGGGTCCCGGTGAGGATGTTGTTGAGGCCGTGGGCGATGCCGCCGGTGAGCTCGCCGATGGCCTACATCTTCTGTGCCTGGCGCGGCTGGGACCCAAGCCTGACCCGTTCCTCTTCGGCACGCTTGCGCTCGGTGATGTCGCGCAGGTAACCGATGAAGATGCGCCCGTCCGGACTGCTCAGCAGAAGCACGGTTTCCGAGACCGACAAGGATTTCGGTAGACCCAGCTGAGGGTCTAGCAGGTTGGTCATTCCAGACTAAACTAGTCAGGTAAGACAGAGCCCACCCCGGGCCTCTCCTTTACAAGCCACGTAGGGAAACACCCATGAAACACACGCACTTGGCAGCGGCGCTCCTCGGGAGCGCCTTCATGATCCCGACCGGGGCGCTCGCGCACGGCCCCGATGCGACAGAGCCCTCCCCAGAAGGGCCGCTCGCCATAGAGGCCAACGCGGCGGATGACGCCTTCGTGCCCGCGTATCTGCTGGCCGCCGTCTGCGGGACA
>JAYEJW010000005.1:0-18325 GCA_034716535.1 Pseudomonadota bacterium | reverse complement strand
GATCACCGCGAGCACCGCAGCCAGCACCGGCAGGTCGAATGGAATCTGAAACAGCGCGAAGACGCCGACCGTGATCAACACGTCGTGCACCAAAGCGATAACAGAGCCTACCGCGAAACGGTACTCGAAACGCAGAGCAACGTAGGCGAGGATGCCGATGAGGGAATACAGGATGGCAAGGCCCCCATCCTCGGTCAGCTCTTCACCGACCTGGGGCCCCACGAACTCGACCCGGCGCAGATCCACCGAACCGTCCGCTACCGCGCTCAAAGCACGAAAGACGCGGTCGCTGAGGTTCGCGCCCGCCTCCTGGCCTTCCTCCGGCGCGATCCGGATCAATACGTCCCGTGAGGTGCCAAAGTGCTGTACCGTCGCGTCCGGCAGGCCACCCTCCGCCAAAGCGGTGCGCACGCCCCCAAGCTCGACCGGGCTCTCGTAACCCACCTCGATGAGCGTGCCGCCCGTGAAATCGAGGCCGAAATTGAAACCACGCAGGATCATCGCCCCGATGGCCACAAGCAGGAACACGGCAGAGAAGAGCATCGCCGTGCGACGCCGCCCCATGAAGTCGATGTTTAGATTCTTGAACAGTTGCAGGTGCATCTTTCCGGCTCCTCAGATGGCAAGGCTACTCACGCGCCGGCCCCCGTAGATCAGATTGATCAGGGCGCGACTGCCGAGGATGGCGGTGAACATGGAGGTGATGATGCCGATGAACAGGGTCACGGCAAAGCCCTTGATCGGGCCGGTACCGAAGCTGAACAGCACGACCGCGGCGATCAATGTGGTGATGTTGGCATCCACGATCGTGGACAGGGCCTTTTCGTAGCCCGCGTGAATACTCGCCTGGGGAGAATTGCCGTTGCGGATCTCCTCTCGGATGCGCTCGAAGATGAGCACGTTGGCATCTACCGCCATACCCACGGTCAGCACGATGCCGGCGATACCCGGCAGGGTGAGTGTCGCCTGCAGGAGGGACAACACCGCCACGATGGTGATCAGGTTGACGAACAGCACGACGTCTGCGACCAAACCGAAGACCCTGTAGTACAGGGCCATGAAGATGACCACCAGCACGAAGCCGATGACCACGGACTTGAACCCCTGATCGATGTTGTCCTGGCCGAGACTGGGACCGATGGTGCGCTCTTCGACGATCTCGATGGGTGCAGCCAAAGCGCCGGCCCGCAGCAGCAGGGCAAGGTTGTGGGCCTCCTCGGAGCTGTCGAGCCCAGTGGTCTGGAAGCGACGGCCGAACGGCTCCAGAATATTCGCAACGCTGATGACCTCCTCCGTGCGCACCCGGTGCCTCACCGGCTCGCCGTCGACCATGCGGGTGACGGTACGGTTCTCGATGAAGACCACCGCCATGGGCTTGCCCACGTTTTCGGTGGTGAGGTTGCGCATGCGCCGCGCACCCTGCCCGTCCAGGCTGACGAACACCGCCGGCTGGCCGCTACGCTGATCGAAGCCCGCGGAGGCGTCGGTGATCTGATCACCGGTGACGATGACCCGACGCAGCAACAGGACCGGCCGGCCGTCGCGCTCCTTGTAGAGCTTGCTGCCCACCGGCACCCTGCCGTCCAGCGCGTCCTCCACGCTATGCTCGGTGTCCACCAGGCGGTACTCCAGCGTGGCCGTTGCACCGAGGATCTCCTTGAGCCGGCCCGGGTCTTGGGCCCCGGGAAGCTGCACCACGATACGCCGGTCCCCCTGCTGCTGGATGATGGGCTCCGCCACGCCGAGGGCATTGACGCGGTTACGCAGAGTCGTGATGTTCTGCTGCAGGGCGAACTTCTTTACCGCCAGCTCGTCCGCGGGGGTCATGGCCGCATAGACGTAGAAGCCGCCCTCGCCCTCTTCGGCCTCCAGATTCAGACTGCGGAACTCCGTGGCGATCAACTCTTCGCCCCGGTCGCGGGTCGCGGCGTCCCGAAACTTGACGGCAACACGGCCTGCATCGCGGGTCACCGTGAGGTAACGGACCTTTTCTTTGCGCAACAGGGTGCGGATATCACCCGTGTAGCGCTCCAGCGCCTGATCCACCGCCGCATCCATGTCCACGTCGATCAGCACGTGGATACCACCGCGCAGATCCAGACCGAGGAACATAGGCTGGGCGCCCAACGCGCGCAGCCACCCGGGAAGATCGGGCGCCAGGGTCAGCGCGCTGTTATAGCGATCCGAGAGCGTCCCTTCGATGGCCTCCTGCCCCCGCAGCTGGGCGCCGGAGGTCGCGAAGCGTACGAGCAGCTTGCCGCCCTCTAGCTTGTCGACCGCCTTGTACTCGACTCCCGCGTTCTCCAGGGCGGCCTTGACCTCTCCCACGCTTGCGTCTGTCATCTGTGCACCCCGCGCCGCAGACACCTCGATCGAAGGGTTCTGGGGAAAGAGATTGGGTAGCGCGAGTAGCAGGCCAGTCAGGATGACGGCCAGGATCAGCAAGTTCTTCCACAACGGATATTGGTTCATCGGGATTCCATCTCACATCGGGCCGCTCGGCGCGCCCCCTGTTCCTGGGTGGTGATCAAAATGCGGTCAGCAGATCAGCGGGAGATGGCAAGCTCGGCCGAGCCTGCAGAGCGCAGCCCGCGGCACGGGAACGACCCATACATCCCGCGCTGGTCACAGCTCTTTGATCGAGCCCTTGGGCAAAACGGACTCCACTGCCTGGCGGCGAATCTTCACCACCACGCCGTCGGCCACCTCAACCTGGGCGAAATTCTCTCCCAACTCGATGACGCGGCCCACCAGCCCTCCCATGGTGGTCACCTCATCCCCCTTGGCCAGCGCCTCGACCAGCTTCTTGTGCTCCTTCTGGCGTTTCACCTGTGGCCGGATCATCAGAAAGTACAGGAGGACCACCAGGCCGATCGGGAACAGGAGCCCAAGAAGGGGGTCACCCCCCTGGGCGGCCGCCTGACCTTCGGCCAAGGCATCGGAAACAAAAAAGCTCATAGCAAACTCCTCGGAGTCGACAGAGAAACCAGCGCAGGAGGGGCGAAATTCAGCCGTGCATTATGACACAGCTACAACAAAGATAAACCGGCGGACCTGATCCTATCTCAGTCCGTCCCGCGCAGGGCATAGAAATCCTTTATGAATGCATCGAGCGTCCCGGCCGCGACGGCCTCGCGCAGGCCCTGCATGAGCTCTTGATAGTAGTGGAGGTTGTGGTAGCTGTTGAGGCGAGAGCCCAGGATCTCGTTGCAGCGGTCCAGGTGATGCAGATAGGAGCGGCTGTAGTTGCGGCAGGTATAGCAGTCACAATGGGCGTCCAGCGGCCCCTCGTCCGTCTTGTGGCGGGCGTTGCGGATCTTGATCACGCCCTCGTGGGTGAACAGGTAGCCGTTGCGGGCGTTGCGTGTGGGCAGGACGCAGTCGAACATGTCCATGCCCCGGCGAACCGCCTCCACGATGTCTGCGGGCGTGCCCACGCCCATCAGGTAGCGGGGCCTGTCCGCCGGCAGCTTGTCTGCAAGGAAGTCCAGGATGCGCAACCGATCCGCCTCGGACTCGCCCACCGAAAGCCCCCCCACCGCGTAGCCGTCGAAGCCGATCTTCGCGAGCCCCGCGAGCGATGCCTCGCGCAGATGCTCGTACATCCCCCCCTGGACGATCCCGAACAAAGCGGCGGCGCTGTCGCCGTGCGCCTCCCGGCTGCGCGCAGCCCAACGCAGGGAAAGCTCCATGGAACTGCGCACGCGCTCCTCGTCGGCCGGATAGGGCGTGCAATCATCGAAGATCATCACGATGTCCGAGCCCAGGGCACGCTGCACTGCCATGGACTCTTCCGGACCCAGGAACACCGGGCTGCCGTTCACCGGCGACCTGAAACGCACCCCCTCCTCGGTAATCTTGCGCATATCCCCCAGGCTGAACACCTGGAAGCCACCGGAATCGGTGAGAATCGGCCGCTCCCAATGCATGAACCTGTGCAGATCGCCGTGCCGACGGATCACGTCCGTGCCCGGGCGCAGCATGAGATGGAAGGTATTGCCGAGGATGATCTGCGAGCCGATCGCCTCCAGCTCTTCGGGCGTCATGGCCTTGACGGTGCCGTATGTGCCGACCGGCATGAAGGCGGGGGTCTGCACCTCGCCGCGCTCGAGCGTCAGGCGGCCACGCCGCGCATTCCCGTCCCTCGACAACAATTCAAAGCGCATGCGCGCATCCCTTCAACCAGCGATCAAGCTCAATAAGATCGGCCACCTCGGCGTCCGGCGGAGCCAACTCCTGCGGCCAGGAATTGCCGTCTCGGTTGACCCAGACGGTCGCCATGCCCACCCGGCGCGCGGCCTCCACGTCCAGGCGGGGATCGTCTCCCACGTGCAGGGCCTGATCCGACGGGATCCGGGCCCACTCCAACGCCCCCAGAAAGAGTGCCGGATCCGGCCTCGCCGCCCCCACCCCGGCCGCGGTCAGGGAGTGGTGGAAAAGCCCCCGCAGGGGGGTGCGCGTCACGTCGGAGTTCCCATTGGTGATGGATACCAGCCGATACTGCACGGCGAGACCCCGCAGCGCCGGAATGACGTCGCTGTAGGGCTCCACGCGGTTGCGGTGGTCCAGAAAGAGCGCCATGGCGTCATCGGCCAGGTCCTCCTCGTAACCGAAGGCCGCGAGCAGCTCCCGCAGGGAATCCCGGCGCACGGCCGTCAAGTCGTGGGCGATCTCGGGCCGCACCTGCATGAGGTCGCGGCGCTGACGGCGCAGACTGTCCGGATCATGGGCTTCCGTCAGCCGCGGCGCGGTCCTCTCCAGCCAGGAGTACAGCCTGGCCTCCGCCCGGTGAATCGTCGGGGCACAGGGCCACAAGGTGTCGTCGAGATCGATCGTCAGAAGCCGAGGGCTGTTTTTTTCGGTCATCTTGCCTATCCATCCGTCGGACCACATTGTGCACTTTGATACGCCGGTTCTGAAGTAGGACAACGACCATGCCCATGTTCCGCAAGAAGACCGAAATGCCGCGTCCCGAGGATGCCCTGCCCGGCCGCCAGGACGCCATGCCCGTGACCAACCGCCACTTCGTCAACGGAAACCCCATCCTACCGCCGTTTCCCGAGGGCATGGATCTCGCCCTCTTCGGCCTCGGCTGCTTCTGGGGCGCTGAGCGCCGCTTCTGGAAGCTCCCTGGCGTCTACTCCACCGCCGTCGGCTACGCCGCCGGTCATACGCCGAACCCGACCTACGAGGAGGTCTGCTCAGGGCTGACGGGCCACAACGAGGTCGTTCGGGCGGTGTTCGACCCGAGGAAGATCACTTACGAGGAGCTGCTGCGGCAGTTCTGGGAGGCTCACGACCCCACCCAGGGCATGCGCCAGGGTAACGACCTGGGCACCCAGTACCGCTCGGGGATCTACGTTTACGATGCGCAGCAACAGCGAGCGGCGCAGGAGAGCCGTGAGCGCTACGCACAGGCCCTGCAGGGTGCCGGCCAAGGTTCCGTCACGACCGAGATACTGCCCGCGCTCGAGTTCTACTACGCAGAGGATTATCACCAGCAGTATCTGGCCAAAACCCCCAGCGGCTACTGCGGGCTCGGCGGCTGCGGCATCCCCTATCCGTCATGAGACAGGGCCGCCTGCTCAGCGGCGAGAGGGACCGCCACAGACGGAAAATGAGAACTAGACACGGAAAAAGGAGTTGACAAGTTGATCGGTATTTTAGAAACTAGTTATGTGCTGAATCACTTCTCGTGGTTCAGCGCACTCCTCCATCCTCCTTTGGTGGTAATCTTGAGCGCGACGTCCCCCGTCGCGCTTTTTTTTTGCATCCACGGAGCGGCGCGCCTTGCCGACCCGCGGCGCGAGGCATTTCCGCATACTGCACGCCGCCTTAGGGCGCCGCACCACCCGGCCCGTCCTCGTGCCTGTCGCTTACCGCACTGCGCCAAGCCACCCAAAAGAGGGCCCGGTGTCGATCCGCCGCGTCAAAAACATGGCGTCCCCGTAACTGAAAAACCGATACCGCCGCTTCACCGCGTGCCGGTAAGCGGCCATGACCTCCTCGTAGCCGGCGAAGGCGGACACCAACATCAACAGGGTCGACTCCGGCAGATGGAAGTTGGTGACCATAGCGTCCACCACCTGAAAACGGTAGCCGGGGCGAATGAAGAGTCGTGTGTCCCCACGGTAGGGTCGAAGCTCGCCGCCCGCCGCCGCGCTCTCCAGGCTGCGCACGCCGGTGGTGCCCACGGCAATCACACGCCCGCCGGTCGCCCGTGCTGCTTGAACCTTGGCGCAAACCTCTTCGCTCACCTCTAGCCATTCCGCGTGCATCCGGTGCTCGTCCAGACGCTCCACACGTACAGGCTGGAAGGTGCCTGCCCCCACGTGCAACGTCACGTGAACGAGCCCAACCCCCTGCTCTTGCAGCCGTGCCAGCATGGCCTCGTCGAAATGCAGGCCTGCCGTAGGCGCCGCCACCGCCCCGTCGCGGCGCGCATAGACGGTCTGGTAGCGCTCCAGGTCTGCCGCGTCGTCAGGTCGTTGAATATAGGGCGGCAACGGCATGTGCCCGAAACGCTCCATCAGGGTGGGGAAATCGGTCCCCAAGGCCTGAAGGCGGAAGAGATCACCATCTCTCATCAGCACCTTGACTGCTTGGCCACCCTCAAAAAGAATCAGAGATTCCGGCTTTGGCGACTTGCTCGCCCGCAGGTGAGCCAGGGCCAGGTTCGCCTCCGGCAGGCGCTCGATTAGAATCTCCACCCTCCCGCCGGATTCCTTGTGGCCGAAAAGCCGTGCACGCATGACGCGGGTGTCGTTGAAGACCAGCAGGTCCCCGGCGCGCAGTAGGGAGGGCAGGTCGGTGAACCGCAGGTCCCGCACCTCACCGGTGGGACCGTCCAGGCTGAGCAGCAGGCTCTCTCCTCTCTGAGAGAGCGGGCGCTGGGCGATGAGCTCCGGGGGGAGGTCGAAACGGAAATCAGAGCGCTGCATGGGGCTGGATGATACCATCGCCGACTTGCCCTCTTCATGGGAACGGATATACTGAAGAACTTTCCACCGAAGCTGCCATTCGTTGCGTTAGTGCGGTGGGAGGATGCGTCCGACGCAATCGCAGACACTGAGAGAACGCAAAGGAAGTGTCGAAAACAGATCCGGCCGGGGTGGCGAAACTGGTAGACGCATCAGACTCAAAATCTGGCGGTGGCAACACCGTGCCGGTTCGAGTCCGGCCCCCGGTACCAATCGAATCGATGGCCCGCAGCAGAGTTGAGCCGCCTCCCTTCCGCTGCGCTCACCTGATAGCGCAACAGCCAGCGAAAAACCATGGCGGCAGGCACCTGTGCAGCTTGCACCGGAAAACTGCGGCGAGATTGCGACCAACGCTCATATCGTCTTTCTTCAGTATCCAATATGACCATTCGACCAAGCAGCTCATACCGATGGCCGACGCTTGGCAAAGACGGAGAACACACTTGACTAGCCAGATGATTATGCGACGTGCGGCGACTCTGATCCTGGGAACAACCCTCGTGGCGGGTGCAGGGACCAGTTTCGCGTTCGACATGGGCAATATGATGAATCCCTCGAAATGGATGGGGGGAGGCAACGACCGCGACGACTACTACGATGACTATGATCGCTGGGGCGGTCCCGGCTACGGATATGGCGGTCCCGGCTACGGATATGGCGGTCCGGGCTACGGTTATGGTGGTCCGGGCTACGGTTATGGCGGTCCGGGCTACGGCTATGGCGGCCCGGGCTACGGTTATGGCGGTCCGGGCTACGGCTACGGGGGCCCCGCCGAGCAGCGCGCGCCCGCGAGACCGGCAGCTCCCGAGTAAGCCCCGTGGACCTTCCCCGTCGGGTTGGCTCCGGTGGGGAAGTCCCGTGCAACAGTCGCATGCGAGCATGACGCAGTTTCTCGACCGACACGAACAGATACGGCTCGCCCACGCAGAATTCATCCGCCAGGTGGTCGAGACTTGCCGGAACCCTGATCGGCGACAGGACCTTGAGGCCCTGCTATACACCGCCGATCAGAACGGTTGGACGGCGCTGGTGGGCGCCCTGCGCCGCATCGCCGCCGGCGAGCGCGGTCCTTCGGCGCTTGCCGGGTTGGACGAAGAGGACCAGGTCATCGCGGACAGCATGCTGCGCGGCCTGCAGGACCCCTCCACCCTGCCCGATCCTCAGGCGAAGCCGGACCCTACCCTGGCCGCCCCCGGCCTCGCCCACATGATCCACTCCGCGGCCACGGGCAACACCCAAGCCCTGGTGCTTATCTCCAACATGGCCGAACAGATGAGCGGCGTCGGCGGCAGCATGGGGCGTCTCGCCGCTGTCGTCCGTCCGCTGATCAACGGCGAGCGCGATCCCGACTGTCTGTGTAAGGGCATGGACACCCGCACCGAGCAGTTGGTGTTGAGCATCCTCAGCGAGTTGGGGCAGTTGGAGGAGCACTGAGCCGGCAAGCGCTCGACGGCGGCACCCTGGCGGCGGCGCGCGCTCGCCTTGCGGCAGATTCAATTATCTGAGGTCAATCTGTTACCGAAAGATGACAGAAACCGTGAAGTTGTGCACAGCGTCAAATCGCAGGAGCAAGTCACTCGCTCCTGTCAAATATAAATTGTTTCTTATTCGCTGAAATGCCGTATCTTGATGATTTTCAGCACCAAAATGAGGTGAGCAATTTTTGTACAGAGAAATAGAAGGGTTGCTGTAGTTCAACGTCACGGGCAATTCACAGACGTTATCCACACACTTATCCACAGAATCTGTTGATAGTTCAGTTTTTCCTATAACAGACAGAACGTTGTCATACGTTCGCAATACCGCCGTTTAAGAACGTCAGTTAACTCAGCGAGACAACCCCTCGTCGAGCGCAACCCACGACACCTACCGGCTCATCTGGACAACCGATACGCCCCGCCCAGGGTGGTAAGATTCCGGGCTTTCCAGCCACCTCATCGACTTTATGACCATGAGTCCCGAGACCCCCGAACAGGACCCCTTCCTCTTCGACAACGAGCAACTCCAAGCCCTAGCCGAACCGGACGTCATCCGAGCGGGGCTTCGCCACTTCAAGGACAACCGGGTCACGAGCCTCGACTGGGAGGGCGACCGTCTGTGGGCGAGCGTGGAGGACGAGGATACGGCCGAGGCCCTCTCCCTGGAGCTCGCCTACGATGCGGACGGTAACCTGCACACCACCTGCGGCTGCGGTACCCAGCTGGACAGGCCCTGCACTCACGCCCTGGCGAGCCTGTTCACCTATAGCGCCCGCAGCGATGGGCCGGGCGAGCTCACCGGCGCCGTGGAGAGCGCGATCGACGAGCGCTCCAAGCGAGGGCGGGCCGAGGTGCGCGTCGAGCACCTGTCGGGGGAGCTCTGGTTCGGCACCTGGAGCGCCCGTTCCATCGCCTCCGCCACCCACTTTCCGGTCAGCTACCGCGTACATATCCGATCCCTCCGTCGTCGAGCCAACTACTGCACCTGCCCCGACTTCTCCACCAACCAGCTCGGTACCTGCAAGCATGTCGAGGCGGTACTGCACCAAATCGGCAAGGGCCGCGACTTCGAAAGCATAAAGGAGCTGCCGCCACCGACACCTTACGTCTACCTGGACTGGGAGGCCGAGCAGGCGCCGGTGATCCGACTGCATCGCACCACGCAGATGGAGGCATCGCTCGCCGGGCTGCTCGACGAGCACTTCGATCCCTCCGGCATCTTTCAGCGCCGCCTTCCCGAGGACTTTCTGCGCTTCGCCGACCAGGTCGCCGAACGCGCAGACCTGGATCTGGGAGACGATGCCTCGGGCCATGCCCGGTGGCTTGCCGAGCATGCCGCACGCCAAGTGCGGGCGCGGGAGATCGGGGAGCGCGTCCGATTGACGGGCGGACGCCTGCCGGGGGTGAACGCCCACCTCTACCCCTATCAGGTGGAGGGCATAGGCTTTCTAGCCGGCAACGGCCGTGCCCTGCTGGCCGACGACATGGGCCTGGGCAAGACCCTGCAGGCCATCGCAGCGGCAACCTGGTTGCGGGAGCAGGCGGAGACGGAGAGCGTGCTTGTGATCTGTCCGGCGTCCCTGAAGCAGCAGTGGGCACGCGAGATCCTAAAGTTCACGGGACAGGAGGCCCAAGTGGTGCAGGGACCGGCTGCGTCCCGGGCCGTCCAGTACCGACGCGGCAACGGCTTCTTCGTCATCAACTACGAGCTGGTGCTTCGCGACGTCTCCGCCATCAACGAAACCCTGCGCCCGGATCTGCTGATTCTGGACGAGGCACAACGCATCAAGAACTGGCGCACCAAGATCGCGGCGGCGGTGAAGCGCATCCCCACCCGCTACGCTTTCGTGCTCAGCGGCACCCCCTTGGAGAACCGCCTTGAGGACCTCTACAGCCTGATGCAGGTGGTGGACCAGAGAGTACTCGGGCCCCTTTGGCGCTACCTGGTTGACTTCCACGTCACGGACGAGCGAGGCAAGGTCCTGGGCTACCGCAACCTCTCGGAGCTGCGCCGGCGCCTCGCGCCGGTCATGCTGCGGCGCGACCGGCGTCTGGTACGGGACCAGCTACCGGAGCGCACGGAGCAGCGGCTGGACGTGGACCTCACGCCAGCCCAGCGCGAGCTCCATGACGACGCGGTGAAAGCCGCCGGGCGGCTGGCCCAAATCGCCAAGCGGCGCCCCCTCACACCGTCCGAGCAGAAGCGCCTGTTGGCCTCCCTGCAGCAGGCGCGCATGGCCTGTAACGCCGCCGGTCTGGTCGACAAGGAGACCCAAGGCTCGCCCAAGCTGGACGAGTTGGAGAACATCCTCGACGAGCTTTGTCTCCAATCCGGTCTCAAGGCCGTCGTCTTCTCCCAGTGGGAGCGGATGACCCAGATGGTGGAGCAGCGGCTGCGCCGCATGGGTCTCGGCTGCGTGCGCCTGCACGGCGGGGTCCCGACGTCCAAGCGCGGCGAGCTCATGGACCGCTTCCGGAAAGAGGACGCGGTCCAGGTCTTCATCTCCACCGATGCCGGCGGTGTTGGGCTCAACCTGCAGAGCGCCTCGGTCCTGGTCAACCTGGACATGCCCTGGAACCCGGCGGTGCTGGACCAACGCATCGCCCGGGTTCACCGACTCGGACAAACCGAGAAGGTGCAGATCCTGCTGCTGGTGGCGGCGGACTCCTACGAGGAGCGCGTTCTCGCCCTCATCCAGGGCAAGCGAGATCTGTTCGACAATGTGGTGGACCCGGAGGGCACCGAGGATGTGGTCGGCGTCTCCAAGAAGCTGGTGGAGGTCCTGGCGGAGGACCTCGCCGAGGAGGGCCCACCCGAGGATCAGCCCGACGCGGGGCCGGGCACCGAACCGGCCGTACAGGAGCCCGCCGCCGAGCCCCCGGAAGCCCGGCTACCGCTCGCCGAAGTGCAGTCCGACATCGAAGAGGACATCCGGCATGCAATTGTGGAGATCCAGAACGCCTTCGGCCCCCGCGTCGAGCGCATCCTGGGTGCAGGCGGTGGCCTGCTCGTCGTCCTGGACCGGGTCGACCAGGAGGCGGACCGAGCCGCCGCCACGATCTCCGGGGAGGTCCCCGTCGCCCTGATCGACCCCCGCACCCTGGGCGGACTCGCGCGCCTGGGCGCCGCCTCACCGGTCGCGGGCACGCGTACACTGTTCGAGGCCGCGCCGGAAGAGACCCGGAACCCGGAGCCGCCGCTGCTGCGCCAGGCCCGGGAGAAGCTCAATGGGGCTCAGGTGCTGATCCAGCAGGCCTGCCCGGCCCCGGCCCTGGAGCTCCTGCTCGGCACTTTGCTTTGCGCAGCCGCAATCCGCGCAGGGCGAGACGAGCCACCGCCTCCACAACAGGCCGGCGTCTGGCTCTACGCCGAAGCGCTGCCCACGGGCGCCCTGACCCAAGAGCAGTCTGCGCTGATTATGCGGGCCATGGCCCTGGCACAGGGGGCCGATGCCGTGCCCGAGGGAATGTTGCTGGAGCTTGCCGCGGAGGTGAGCGCGTTTCTGCAGGAGACGATCGCCGGCCAGTCGCAATGACGCCAACCCCGGCATTAGCCAACAGAATCGCCTCGGCCTCGCCCAGGTCGAGAATGAGCACGAGCTCGGATAAGGACGGAGCCGAACGGGGTGAAAGTTCCCGGACTTGCAGCCACCCCGGCCAATGGCTTCTGCGGATTGCTCCGCACCGGGGCGTCCCGATCCCAGGTGCAACTCTACATGTACGGCAGGAATACCGACCTCTCCAAGAAGATCAGAAAACGCCTCAAGGGAGAGGCCAGCCAATCTTGCCGATTGGGCCAACGTAAGCTGGTGGGATTCGAAAAGATGTAGGGCCATCGCCCGGTGAACTCCCTGGATGATCAGGCGCTCGTCGAACGGCACAGCGAGGATCGCAGGCTTTCCGTGTTTCGTGATCAACGAAATCTGTCCCGCCTCGGCATCTCTCAGAAGCTCGCCGGACTTTCGAACGGCGTACTCGTAGATGTCGCCGCAGTCGGGACAGCGCAGGACGAGGTTCAGGGTGTCCTGGAACCAGTCGCCCCGCTCAAACGCGGCCCTTCGCTTGCGGACCCGCTCGCCTGCCGCCGCGAGCTGCGGGTGGTCAAGGTCGAGCAGGCGGGCGAGCTGGTAGAAGGTCTCGTCGAACAGCGGCAGCTGTTGCTCCAACCGATCAAGCAGCCGCCTGTCCGGCGCGGCCGCCGCCAGACGGCACCAGGACTCCGGGTCATCGCTCAGGATCTCGTCGTGACGCTCCAGCGCGAACGATGCCACCGAGAGGCCGTAGATGCGCTGCGAGCCGTCGAGCTCGCATGCGGCGGCAATGGCTCCGATCAGGAAATCCGCCACCCTGTTCCAGTGCTCGGCGAACCCCTCTGCCTTCAGCGTATCGATCACGGCCAGGATGACGCCGCGGGCGTCATCCTCGAGGAATGCATCGACGGCGCCGGTTAGATCGGCCAGGGTGCCCTGACCTCGACTCCACCGATCGAGCCGTTCCAGCGGGACGTCATCCCTGAACAGGGTGGCAAGCGGCTGGAACCGTTGGCCGGTCTCACCCTTGCGGATCTCGGAGGCCAGTTGCTGGTAAGGGCTGTTTCCGAAGCGTCCAAGGAAGACCCGGTTCAGCGTCAGGTCGTCGAACCAGGTCCGCTCCATGGCCTCCCGCCGTAACCGGACGCCCCGTTCCGCGTCCCGGTAGCGATCGAGTGCTCAATCGATACGGATGGGGTCGTTGAGTTTTCCTTTGGCGAGTGCGATGAAGCCGGTCATTATTGGCCTACACGTCTGGAAGCACCGGCAATCGTCCGGGAAACGCATTGAAACACTGAGTTACAAAATTGAGACTGCTATGCCCCGATGTTTCGAGCTTGATGTTGCGCTGCAGGAGATCCAACCGCGGATCTAGCGGCTCTTGCTGATACGTACCACCTCGACCTTCGCCCAACTGCACAAAGCCATCCAGCAGAGCTTGGGGTGGCAGGACTATCATCTGTGGGAATTTCGCCTCCCCACCTTCAGCGGAAGGTCCATAGCCGGCCTCCCGACCGACGACAACGACTTCGGCCGCCCAACGCCGGATGCCCGCGAAATCAAGTTGTCGAGCTACAAGCTGGCCGACATGAGACGCACGCGGCTGACCAAGCTCGGTCGTGGTTCTGGGGCGTTTGCCTCCGCGTGGTCGGAGTTCGAGAAATATCCGTGCAGGCCGGCCTACGATCAGCTCATGAAGTATGTACCCAAGGGGGAGCGGGCCGCGTGGCACGACAAGGCGATCGATACCTCGGCCCGGGCGGATCTGCATTCGGTCATCGAGTTGTGGCTCGCGACCAAGGAGACGTCACGTCTTTCGGAACGGCTTCGCGCCGCATCCCACGATGAGATCGAGTCCCTCAGCCACTACACGACAGAGCCCGCCGCTAAAAAACTCGTGCGCTCTCACCCAGGCATCGCGGCCAAGGTCTACCGTGCCCTGGGGATGCGCGTCCTCAACGCGAAGAAGAGCAAGTACTATGATGCCGCGCTGTCACACTTCGAGCAGGCCAAGCGGTGCTACCTGAAGGCTGGACTCGGTCCTGCGTGGGACGAGTTGGTCGATAAGATTCGCCGGAACCATGGCCGCAAGAGTTCCTTCATGCCCGGCTTCGAACGACTCGTCCAGGGCAAAAAGCCTGACGCCAGGCCGTCTTTCAACGACCGCACGAAGCGTCGAAAGGGGAGTTGGACACGACGAGGAGGATCAGGAAGCGATACGCACTGGAAGGAACTGCAAGAATGAAGACCATCTATTACCCAGACGACGACATCTTGGAGATCCGCGTCAGCGACAAGCCCGTCAGCCGCGAGGTCTCCCACGGCTGGAACGTGAACATCAGCTACGCGAGCGACGGCAGCGTGGTAGAGATCGTCCTGCTGGCGGCCAAGGAGAAGGGACTCTACCCGGTCGAGCTTGAAAGAACGGTTGCCTGAAGTGCCGCAATGTGGCAGAGCAGAGCTACTCCGATTCCCCTTCCCTTATCAGGCTCATCATTTCGGCCAGCGACATCTTGCCGCTCAAGTCACTGCCTTCCAGCAGGTCGTCAGCGAGGCCGCGCTTGTGTTCATGGAGCTGTACGATCTTGTCTTCAATCGTGTTTCGAGCCACGAGCCGGTAGATGGTGACGGGGCGTTGCTGGCCGATGCGGTGGGCGCGGTCGGAGGCCTGGTCCTCGACTGCCGGGTTCCACCAGGGGTCCATGTGGATCACGTAGTCGGCGGCGGTGAGGTTGAGGCCCGATCCACCCGCCTTGAGGCTGATCAGGAACAGCTCGCCCTCACCGCTCTGGAATGCGTCCACCGCCGCGGCGCGCTGCTGGATCGGCGTGGCGCCATCCAGGTATTGGTACGCTATCTCCCGGGCGTCCAGGTGCTCGCGGATCAGCGCCAGGTGACCGACGAACTGGCTGAACACCAACGCCTTGTGGCGGTTCTCCCGCAGCTCGTCAACGATCGCGCCGAAGGTCCGGAGCTTGGCGCTCTCGATGGGGGAATCGGGCATCACCAGCCGGGGATTGCAGCAAGTCCGGCGCAGGCGCATGATCTCGGCCAGGATCTGTACCCGGCGCTGGCCGGGGGGCAGGGAGCCCTCCTGGATCTTGTCGATGGCCTGTTGACGCATGGCCTCGTAGAGGGCGACCTCTTCGTCGCTCAGCTCCACGTGCAAGGTGATCTCGGTGCGCGGCGGCAGCTCGGTGAGAACGTCGCTCTTGAGCCGGCGCAGGATGAAGGGACGGATCAGCTGCTTCAGGCGCCGGCGGGCGGCTCGGTCCCCCTGCTGCTCGATGGGAGTGGCGAAGCGCTGGTTGAAGCGATCCAGGGAGCCGAGCAGGCCGCGATTGATGAAGTGGACCAGGTTCCACAGCTCGCCCAGGTGGTTCTCGATCGGGGTGCCGGTGGCGATCATGCGGAAATCCGCCTGCAGGGCCATCGCGGCCTTGGAGCGTTTGGTCTGGGCGTTCTTGATCGCCTGGGCCTCGTCGGCGACGACGCTGGTCCAGGCCACGGCGGCCAGCCGCTTGGCCTCGGTCTGCAGCAGGCCATAGCTGCATACGATCAGGTCGAAGGGGCCCGCCCTCTCCAGCATTTGTTGGCGGTCGCCCGGCCCGAAGCGCCGTGCCTTGAGGGTGGGCGCGAAGCGGGCGGCCTCCTCCAGCCAGTTCGTGCAGACCGAGGTGGGAGCCAGCACCAGGGAGGGGCCCGCCGGCGAGCGGGTCAGGATGAGCGCCAGTGCCTGAATGGTTTTGCCCAGCCCCATGTCGTCCGCCAGGCAGGCGCCCGCCCCCCAGTGGGCGAGCCGCGCCAGCCAGCGGAAACCCTCCAGCTGGTAGTCGCGCAGCTGCGCCTGCAGGGTCGAGGGGGGCTCGGGCTGCAGTGTCCGGGCCTCGGCCAGGCGCGCCAGTTCCTCGCGCCAGGCCTTGGCGGCCTTGACCTCCATGCCGTCGGTGATCTCTTCCACCGCCGGGCTTGCCAGGGGATGGAAACGGCCCTTGTCGCCAATGGCCTGGAGTGCCTCCAGCCGTTGACGCAGCTCCTTGGTCAGGGTCAGGAACTCGCCCTCTCCCAGGCGCACGAAGCGGCCGGGGGACTGCCCAAGCAGCTCCAGCAGCTCCTTCATGGAGAGGACTTGTTCGTTGCTCAGCGCGAGCTCGCCTTCCAGCGCGAACCAGTCGCGCTGTCTGCACACCGAGACCTGCATGTTCCCCAGGTTGACAGGTGGGGTCAGCCGGATCTTCCGGCCCTGCGGCCACTCCAGGGATACCCTGTCGCCCAGTCCCTGGAGCCGCAGTAGGGTATCCAGGGCCGACTCCGGCTCCTCCAGCACCCAGCTCCACTCCGCGCCCGGGTCCAACTCTGGGCACTGGTCTAACAGCAGTGAGGCGCTCGCCCGCTCGCTCTCCACGTCTCTTGTGGTCTGCACCGACTTGCCGCCGATCTCGGCGAACAGGGTTGTGGCCCCCTCGCCCGGACGGAGCAGCGGACCGACCTCGCCGAAGGGCCGCATGTAGCACTCCAGGGCCAGTCCCTCGCCGGCCGGCCGAAGATGGATGTGGGGCGTGGGGTCCGCCGCTACCGAGTCCGCCTCGGCGCCGCCACCAGCGCCTATCTCGGAATGGACGGTGAGCAGCGGGGCGATCGCGGCGACACTCTCCAACACCTGCTCCTTCGCCTTCAGGGGAACGGCGATGCCCCCCTGGCCCAGGATATCGGCAATGCGCCGGTGCTGGGCGCTGAAGGCCACCAGACGCAGCCGCCTCTCTCCCTCCCGCTGCGGAATCAGGTTGCGCTCGGGATGCGGGAAGGGCCGAAGGCGCAGCGCCAGCTTGCCTTTGCGGCGCAGGACCGCCAGTACCGGCTCGGCCCGGGTCAGCTCCACCGGGTGCCCGGGATCGTCGGCCCAGAACAGCAACGGGTGTCCGATCGCCTCCAACAACGCCTGATCGCCGTTGAGACTGTACGCGGTCCTGGGGTAGTGCCCGTAATATTCGTAGACCGTCTCCGCTTCGATCTGCCGGCAGATCCGGCGGTCCTGCGACGACAGGTAGTCGAAGGCGTCTTGCTGCTGATACAGGCGCTCCAGCGACACCGCCCGACCCTTGGTCCAGTCGCCGCGCTTGGTCCGCTTCTGCTCCCTGGGCTCGAGGGTGCAGTAACGCCCGTCGCAATACAGGCGCCAGATCATGCGACGATCCGACTCCGTGGCTGCGGCAGCGTCCGCCCCCCCTTCGCGGACGCCCTTCAGGGCCCTTAGGGTCCGTTCCCAGGGCGCCTCCGGGTGGAACAGGTCCGTGATCGGCCGAAACGCCGCAGCCTGTTCCGTTTCCGCGGCGATTTCCGCGCAAGCATCCCGCCTCCCCGCTTTGCCGAGCAGCAGGGCGGCCTCGCGGGCGTACCAGGACAGGCCCGCCTCGCGGGCGGCATTGCAGTGGTTGATTAGCCGGGCCAGCTGGGGCGGACGGGGCTTCTCCCCCACCCAATGCAGGGTCAGGCAGCGGAACAGATCGAGCCAGGGCTCGATGGCCAGGGAATCTCTCTGCAGCCAAACGCTCTGTCCCGGCGGCATCTCGCCCGCCAGGACCGACAGCAGGTCGCCCAACAGGCGGAAAATCGGGTCGAAAAGGTCACCGCCCGTCGCCTTCGCCGCGATGAGCAGCTGCTTTTGCGCCAGCTCGCGATGGGACGGGTCGCCGCTGCGCTGCAGGGCCAGCACGAAACAGACACCCGCAAGGCCGGGGATATGGACGTTGCGTTTCCGGCTCTTCCTCCTCTCAACCTTGAGCGCGGCCTCGAAATGACCGATGGCCTCCTCATGGCGACCCTGGATGAAACGCGTCCAACCCAGCAGCGACAGGCTGTGGGGGGAGTCGTCCGGCAGCAAGGCCTCGGCCTGCCCGGGCTCGCCCCGGTAGAGCCATTGCTCGGCCATGAAAAAGGCGACATCGGGATGCGGACAATGGGCGCCGAAGTAATCCGTCATCAAGCGCCAGGCATCCTGGGAGCCACGCAGATAAGCGGCGGCTTCGCTCAGTAGGAATGCGAGGACCTGGAACCGCAAGGCCGGCGACAGTCCGTCGAACCATCGACGGTCGAAGGGACGGGTGCAGATCCGCACCAGGCTCGTCGTCAGATCGTAATCCTGCAGCCGGAAAGGCGAGCCGTCGAGCCTCAGCTGTTTCAGTGCCACACCGTCGTTGCCGCCGTACAGGTTCAGGCGTAGCTTGCGCACATGTACCGGGCCCTCTTCCCGGTAACGCGCGGTGTATTGTTCCGCGAGGGGTACGATGGCGTTGGCCGCCATGGCGACTTGACCGAAAACGCCGGCGGCCGCAGCCTG
>JAYEJW010000004.1:0-4076 GCA_034716535.1 Pseudomonadota bacterium | reverse complement strand
ACCGTGGGCTCTTCGGCGATGTCTTGGGCGAGGACCTCCTCGCGCGCATTCGCGAGAGTGTCAATGGGGGATTCGTGCTCGGCAACGACCGGTTCGAGCGCGAGATCGCGGCGATGCTCGGAAGACGGACCTGGAAAGGATCGCCCGGCAGACCAAAGAAGCCAGCCCCGGATAATCGACAGGCCGAGATGGCGGTGTAGTTCGGTAAATGTGGTCTGTTCCTGAGGTATCCCTGTCAGGATAGACGTTGCCTCGGTTGTTTGGGATTCTAAGAGGCTCCTTGCGGGGAGAAGAGAGAGTGTCAGATGGGTATTCCGAGCGAGAGGAAGGAAGCGATCCTGAAGACGATGCGAGAACTGACCCTCGCGGACGCTGTAGATGCAACAATGCGGGTAACCGTTCACACCCCCCCAGACGACCAGACGCGATACGACGGCCGAGTTTGCCATCCATGGCACTGGTTTCCGGCATCCCAGCCGGAATGACGGCGGGGGTGTGAACGGTTACCAATGCGGGAACTGATAAGCATCTCCTCCGGAGAAAAGTGCACCCGGGGCAACGGTTGCCACGCCGTGTTTGTCGACTGTGTTTTGCGGTCTTTCGGTATACTGTCACCGACGCTGCTGAATCAAACACTCTCTATTCAGATTAGGGAATCGAGCCGCGAATGAGAGCCCCGGGATTAAACGTTGGAACCCACCTGTTGCGGATGGTGATGGTTGTCTTGTCGCTACTAGTCACCTCGTGCAGTTTGGAACAGAAACCGGAGCCGGTCCGGGAACAGACCGTGTTGGACTACGATCTGTTGTTGCCGATCCCTGCACAGCCGATTTCCTACCAGAGCCAGGTCCGGCCCATCCTTGAGCGGCGCTGTGTGGTCTGCCATGGCTGCTACGATGCGCCTTGTCAATTGAAGCTTTCGTCTCCGGAAGGGTTGCAGCGCGGGGCGAGTAAGCAGAAGGTCTATGATGGCAAGCGAATTCTCGCCATGGAACCGACGCGGCTGTTCATCGATGCCCGATCGACTGAGGAATGGCGGGAGAAGGGTTTCCACCCGGTCGTGAACGAGGCGCAGGTGGACCCGGAAAGCAATCTGCTCGACTCGGTCTTGTACCGTATGCTTCGGCTCAAGCAGCTTCATCCACAACCCCCGGTCGGCATGCTGCCGGATAGCTTCGATCTGGATCTGGAGCGTCGCCAGTCTTGCCCATCGGCCGCTGAGTTTGACACCTTCGCCAAACGCCATCCCCTGTGGGGCATGCCCTACGCCTTGCCGAACCTGAAGGACGCGGAATACGCCACCCTGGTGCAATGGCTGGCGCAGGGAGCACCAGTACAGCCCCAACCGGTGGGATCGGAGCGAGCGGGTAACCAGATCGAACGCTGGGAGCGGTTCTTGAACGGCGCATCCAACCGGCAACGGCTGATGGCCCGTTACTTGTACGAGCACCTGTTCCACGCCCATCTCCACTTGCAGGGGACACCGGCGCGAGAATTTTATCGGTTGGTGCGCTCTCGAACCGCACCCGGACAGCCGTTGGACGAGATCGCGGCGCCGCGGCCCTTCGACGATCCGGGGGCGGACCCATTCTATTACCGGATACTGCCTTACCACCCGGGCATCGTTGCGAAAGACCACGTCGTCTATCCGCTCTCCGATGCCCGCATGGCGCGCTTCAAAAAGCTGTTTCTGGAGCCCGAATACGAGGTCGCATCGCTGCCGTCCTACGCCCCGGAAATCGCCACCAACCCGTTCAAGTCGTTTGCCGCCATACCCGCCCGATCCCGTTATCTGTTCCTGCTCGATGATGCACGCTTCTTCATCGAGGGGTTCACAAAGGGCCCGGTGTGCCGGGGGCAGGTCGCCCTCAACGTGATCGAAGATCGCTTCTGGGTCATGTTTCTCGACCCGGACAAATACACGACCTCGTTGGATTCCGAGTTCTTGGATGGGATGTCCGACTATCTGCGGATGCCGATGCGGCGTCAGAAGCCGATCGGATTGCGGGCGATCTGGACCGAGCACTGGCGCCGCCAGCGCGGCTATATGGAGGCCAGGCAGGAGAAGTTCGAAAAGGTCGGCGTGCATGACCTGGATACGGCCATGGACTACATCTGGGACGGCGAGGGCACCAATCCGAATGCTGCGCTGACGGTGTTCCGCCACTTCGACAGTGCCTCCGTCGCCTTCGGATTGCTTGGCGACGATCCCGAAACTGCGTGGGTCATGGATTACCCCCTGCTGGAGCGTGTCCACTATTTGCTGGTGGCGGGATTCGACGTATTCGGCAATGTCGGGCATCAATTGAATACCCGGGTGTTCATGGACTTCTTGCGCATGGAGGGCGAGAACCACTTCCTGGCTTTTCTCCCCACCAGCCACCGCAAGGCAATCCGCGACAGCTGGTACACGGGTATCCGCTCGGACCTGCTTCAGTATTTCAAGCAGCCGGGTGCATGGCTGGAGGTGGAATCCGTGCGCGGCTACCGAAGCGACGACCCACAGCATGAACTCTACGGGTGGCTGAAAGAACATCTCGCATCGGCACGCGGCAGGGGGAGGGGCCATAACCGCTGCGGATCGGGGCCATGCAGCGGTGAACGACTTTCGGCGGGGACGAAACGGGCCAATGAGGCGATGGCGCGGATCGCGAAAATGAGCGGGTCGCATCTGCGAGCGTTCCCGGACGTGTCGTTCGTGCGTATCCGAGGCGGTGAGGGGGAGCCGGACCTGGCGTACAGCCTGATTCGCAACAAGGCATATAAAAACGTAACATCACTGTTGGACGACGCCAGCCAGCGTGATGCCGGGGATCTGCACGGGGACACCCTGACCGTGCTCGACTGGCTGGAAGGTGCCTACCCCAACTTTTTCTTCGTCGTCGATCTCGCCGATATCGACACTTTCGCCGACCGCTACGCTTCGATCCGCAATCGGGACGATTACGAGCGGTTCGTGGGCCTTTACGGTGTGCGCCGGACCAACCAGCGGTTCTGGGATACCGCCGACTGGTTTAATGATCGATATGCACGGGAAAAGCCCCGTCTTTCCGGCCTGTTCGATCTCAATCGTTACCGCAACCGGTAACCCAAACAGGACCGTTCGATCTCCGCCGGGTGGCGAAACAGCTGCCATTTTCTCTTGTCCACGCCGTAAAAAGCCTGTTTCAACTGCTGCTCTGACAGGTCGCTGTTCGGCACCACACGAACGAATATCTTTTCTACCTGGTGGCCGTAGCTGCGGGCCAGGGCACTAGAGACCTCCGGGTCCGCCTCGCCGGAATCCCCCACCAGAATGAAACGACGCTGGGGGAAGTCGGCAAATATCCCCTCCAGAACCCGGTATTTTTTCTCCATGGGCGAGCTGAACAGGTCCAGCAGGCTCTCGTCCGTGAGGCGGTAGACGAACAGGCGAAAGACCCCCAGCGGGAATCCGTACCGCTCCGTGAAGCGGGATAGCCACGGGTAAAGGTGCCAGGGACTGGCCGATACGTAGTGGAATGCGGCCCCGCCTCGGGCCCAGTGTCGATACAGATCTCTGTCGCTGGGCGCCTTCTTTTGGAATATCCACGTACTTGGCAATTGAGTGTTTCAACGCCTTGCGCAGGATCGAGTCCTCCTCCAGTTCGAACACCCAGCCGTGAATGTTCGCCAGCCAGGTCCCGTTCTCCGCCTGTACCGCGTAGGACGGCAGGAGCAGCGCGGTTTCGTCGGATTTCAATCCGGAAGCCGCCACACCCGCCGCGTACCCAGCGGCCAGGAGAAAGGCTGTCAAGCGCGTCACCCAACCGCGGGAAGCTATACCGGAGCTGCGCAAGGTGGCTCTCATAGAACCGACTCCATGGGAACAAGAAAGAACGGGTCAGTTCCGGGTAGAGTAGAGAGCAGGCGTCGCGCGCCCGTAGACCCGGCCTATCTGTTCCCGCCCCTTTCGTTTGGCGGTGCCTCATTAGCCGAATCTTAGTCACGGTAGCCAGCCCTCCCTCATCAAACCGTGCATACGGTTCTCCCGTACACGGCTTTCCGATGTGCTTCACGTCGAGGCATGCACCGATTTCCAGCCTGCGGTGTGCGGA
>JAYEJW010000003.1:0-18559 GCA_034716535.1 Pseudomonadota bacterium | reverse complement strand
GGATCGCCGGTAACCCGGACCTTCAGTTCTGAGGGGTTGGGTGAAGCTGGGGGCGGGATTAGGCCCGCCCCCTACCTCTCGCCGAACCTTTCCAATACCCTCCCTTTGCCCCGCATTCCCAGCGGGGATTTTGTCTTGTGCAAGAATCGTTATCAGGTTTCGGCAACTTGCTCCCGGCGTGAGGCTTGCGTCACGAATCGGCGAACGTCGCCAGCCACCCCCGTCACCTGTGAAACGGTCAACAACTTACATCCAGACGAGGTAGTACTCTGAAGGCGTCGTCCGGGAACCTGCGGTGGCGGAAGGGTTCGGGCCAGCGGACGGCGGTTGCTCTCATGTATTCTCCTCGTCAGTGGTATCTTTCGCCCCGGCAGCCATGCCGGGGCGTCTTTTATCCCTCCCGTCTCGAATAGGGAAACCCTCCCACTCCCGCGCGGATAACCCCGATCGAACGCCCCCAGCTGCCCCAGACGCGCGTAACGAATGCTCGTACCACAGTCCAGGCAGGGCCGCCCGCGGCGTCCGTAGACCCACAAACGGGGGCCCGGAGTCGGGCGCGTTGTTCGTGGCCCCGGCCCCCTGTTGCAGTGCATGAGTCGACGGGCGGTGACGTAGAGATCTGCGACCCGGTCGTCGGACGGGGACGCGACTGGCGTTTCCGGCGCCACAGGTTCGAGAAAGACCGCCAGCGTGTAAATGTTGTCACCCTCGGGCACGGGTCACACCATAGTCGCGGTAGACAGTCATGCCCCGATAGTCGCTCCTGAAACCCTGCTGGAGCATCAGCGGCACGATCGGGGAGTCGGCGACCGGCTCACCGTCGACCCTATCGATCGTCAGCGAGCCGCGGCGCAGGCGCTGGGGAAGATCCGACAGGCCGCGCAGGGCTGCAGACAACACCTGATCGTCCCTTGTGGTCTCGGGGAACGTCAGCAGCCGGCGATGGTTGGCGCCGAGATAGAGCACCGGAGCGCCGTCGACGAAGATCACCCATGCCCCGGATACGCGCGTCGCACGCGCCGGGGGTTTGCGTTCCGCATCCGGCCAGGGCAGGAGTGCGCCCCAGGGATTGGCTGGATCAACCGCGGCAAGCATCCTCACCTCGGATGCCCCGTCGTCACTGGCGCTCGACAAGCCCCTGAGCCGGTCGATCACACCGGGCCGCACAAACTGCGCACCACCCAACCCCTCGATGAAATAGCCACGCCGCACCCGACCGCTCTCCTCCATGCCGGCCAGGACCGGATACAGGGCTCCGAAGCCGCCGGGAAGCGCTTCGGCCACAGCGGCCTCCCGGCTCAGGATGCCGTAGCGCTCCAGTAGGGTCTCAGCTCGCGCCAGTGTCCTTTCAGTCGGTGTCACCCCGGCGTCGACCAACTCGTCCAGACACCACCAGCGCCCGCCCGCCAGACCGTGCTTTCCGGAACGTCGTCCCTGCCGCCGCCGCGGCGCACCGAGCATGCAGAGGGGCGCGAAGGTATCGTTGGTGACCCCTCCCGCCCAGACTAGGTCCCAGATCACGGCCTCCCACTCCGCCAGCGTCAGCTCTGGAAACCCTGTCCGAACCGCGGACTCGAGCTCCACCATAAAGCAGGCGCCGCGCTGCCGCAGGTGCTCGACGACGGCCACGTGAACCTCGCCGAGCTCCGCGCCGCTCGCCGCGTCCGGATCGAGCAGACGCCGCGCTGTCTGGCGCCGATAGAGCGCAATGCGGCCGTCGCGCGCGCCAAGCGGGCCGCAACCGATCCATACAACCTCCCCGCCCGCCGCAAGCATGTCGAGCATCTCGACCGAGAATCCGGCGACACGACTCGGAAGCACTTCGTCCCTCAGCAGGGACCAGGGCAACGCCAGACCTTCGAGCTGGGCCACGACCTCCAGTAGTCGCGGGTTACCGCCGCGCCGGCTGTCGAGCCCGTGCCAGTCCCACAGAAAGTGCGTAAAGGCCACGCCATCGGCGGGGGCGATCTGATGCCGCAGACGCGCCAGCGTTCGCCGCTTGATCCGGCGGAGGATCTCGGGATCGCACCACTCGGGCTCCACGCCACCGGGGCGGATCTCGCCGCGTACCAGCGCGCTCTCTCGTTCGAGGAGTCTCAGCACCGGTTCGACCTGGGCCGGCCGCAGGCCGAAACGCTCGGCGGCCTGCCGCGTCCTGAAGGGGCCATGTGTACGAGAAAATCGTCGCAAAAGCTCCTCGAGCGCATCGGGACGCGTCCTGAGGAACACAACCGGCAGTCCGCCCGGCGGCACGGCACCGGTCGTGTCTCTGTAGAGGGCGGCGTCCTCGACGGCGATCCAGTAAGGCCGACCCGCGACCCGGATGCGCACCGCGCGGCTTTCCTCAGCCAGTGCAGCGAGGAAGCCATGTGCGTCGCCTGTGGTGCGCAATGCGATCTCCTGGTCGTCGAGGTGCCCCAGCCGGCGCAGGAGATCATGCACCTCGTCCTGATCGCGCGCGCGACGCGTCACATCGAGATGCTGCAGCTCCCTCTCGAGCTCGGCCAGGGCGTCGCCGTCGATGAGCTCACGCAGCTCGGCCTGTCCCAGAAGCTCACGCAGAAGCTCCCGATCCAGGGTCAGCGCCTGCGCCTTGCGCTCCGCAAGCGGGGCGTCCTGCTCGTAGATGTATGCCGCGACATAGGCGAAGACGAGGGACCGGGCGAAGGGGGATGCCGATCGGGTCTCGACCTCGTGCACGCGGATTCGACGGCTGCGGATGTCCCGCAGGACGCTCTGCAGCGCGCCCAGATCGAATACGTCGCTGAGCGCCTGGCGGAACGTCTCGAGCACCATAGGAAAGTTGGCGAACTGGCGGGCCGCGGCCAGCAGGTTCTGCGCCTTGAGCCGCTGGGCCCACAGGGGTGTGCGCTGATCGGGCCGTCTTCGTGTCAGCAACAGGGCCCGCCCTGCATTCTCGCGAAAGAGTCCGGCGAACAGGGACGTGTGGGGCAGCTGCGCGGTGACCAGCTCTTCAATCTCGTCCGGATCCGGCAGCAGCGTCTGCAGGTCCGGCAGATCCTCGACGTCGGCGAAGCGCAGCACGATGCCGTCATCGGTGTACATGACCTGCACCTCGAAACCGCTCTCGACCGACAGGCGCTGCTGCAGAGCCATGGCCCAGGGCGCGTGGACCCGTGCACCGAAGGGGCTCAGGATGCAGATCCGCCAGTCGCCCAACTCGTCCGGAAAACGCTCGACCAAGATGGAGCGATCCGTCGGGACTGCACCGTCGTGCGCCTTCTGTCCGGCAACGTAGGACGCCAGATCCACGGCCCCATTCGCATCGAGCGGCGTGTTCCCCTGCAACCAGGTCGCAGCCTCCCGCTCGGGCATCGTTGCGAGGCGACGGACGAAGGCTCCGAGCTCGCGACCGAGCTCGACGGGACGGCCCGGACCCTCCCCACGCCAGAAGGGCAGCTTGCCCGGTTCTCCAGGCGCCGGCGATACGACGACCCGGTCGCGGGTGATGTCCTCGACCCGCCAAGCGGAGGCACCCAGCAGGATGGTGTCGCCGTTCCGCGTCTCGAAAACCATTTCCTCGTCGAGCTCGCCAAGACGTGGTCCGTCTGTGCCCAATTGCACCGCATAGTTGCCCCGATCGGGGATGGTGCCGGCGTTCATGCGCACGAGCATCGCGGTGCCGCGCCGCGGACGCAAGGTATCGGCGGCGCGATCCCAGGCGAGCAGGGGGCGCAGGTCCGCGAAGGCCTGGGAGGGGTAGTTTCCTGTCAGCATGTCTAGCACGGCATTGAGGCTGTCGCTGCCGAGCTCGCGAAACGGATAGGCACGGCGCACCAGCCTTCCGATGGCCGACACCTCGTGCGGAGTGTCCATGCAGATGGCGGCGACCTGCTGGGCAAGAACGTCGAGACAATTGCGCGGCACCCGAAGCGCCTCGATGCCTGCGTCGAGCATGCGGGTCGCGATGACTGTGCTCTCCAACAGATCACCGCGAAACTTCGGCAGAATGACGCCGCGGCTGATCTCCCCGACCCCATGCCCGGAACGCCCCACGCGCTGAAGCCCCCGCGCAACGGATCCGGGTGATTCCACCTGGATGACGAGATCCACGCTGCCCATGTCGATGCCGAGCTCGAGCGAGCTTGTGGCAACGATCCCCTTGAGCCGGCCCCGCTTCAACCCGTCCTCGATCTCGGCGCGTTTCTCATGGGAAACGCTCCCGTGATGGGCGCGCACCAGCTCCTCTCCGGCCAGCTCGTTGACACGCTGGGTGAGGCGCTCGCACAGGCCGCGGGAATTGACGAAGACGATGGTGCTGCGATGCGCGCGGATCCGTTCCACAAGCTGCGGGTAGATCGCAGGCCAGATGCCCCGCTCCTGCGGTTTGGGGGTCAGCTCCCGCGTATACAGCTCGCCGAGGATGGAGCCGCCTTCGGCCCGGGAGGGCATGGAAAGGCCCTCGCTGTCCGGAACCGGCATGCTCACGGACAGCTCGATCCGAGGCGGTTCGGAGGCATCGACGATCTCGACCGTCCGGTCGCCGCCCAGCCAGCGCTTCGCCTCGTCGAGTGGCTGCACGGTCGCCGAGAGTCCAATGCGTTGCGGATCATGCTCTGCGAGATCAGAGAGCCGCTCCAGCGTCACAGCGAGGTGAACGCCGCGCTTGGTGGACGCGAGGGCGTGGATCTCGTCGACAATCACCGTGGTCACCCGTCGCAGGTTGCCCGCCGACCGCGAGCCCAGGACGAGGAACAGCGACTCGGGCGTTGTGACGAGAATCTCCCCCGGGTCGCGCGCCTGGCGCTCCCGCTCACGCCGGGACGTGTCGCCGGTGCGGATGTCCACGCGCACTTCGCGGCCCACCTTCCCCAGGCGCTCGGAGACGCGTCGAACGCCGGCGAGAGGAGCGCGAAGGTTGCGCTCCACGTCGTACACAAGCGCCTTCAGGGGCGATACGTAGACGACCCGGAACCCCGCCGGGACATCGGCGGGCAAGGAGAGACAGCCGTCGATGGCGGCGAGAAACGCGGCAAGCGTCTTGCCGCTGCCTGTGGGCGCCACGAGCATCGCGTGCTTCCCGGACGCCGTGACCGCCCAGCCCCGCCTCTGGACCTCTGTCGGTCCCTCAAAGGACTCGCGGAACCAGGTATCGACCGCGGCGCTGAACACGTACCCTGCCCTCAGGACACACTTCGCTGACCGTCGTAGATCGCTTGTACTGTCTGCAAGGTACCCGCCTCGTCCCGTGGCCCTATCTGATCCAGATGGTCTTGGCGTTGACGAACTCGCGGATACCCTGGTGCGAGAGCTCGCGACCGTAGCCCGACGCCTTGATCCCCCCGAACGGCAATCTGGGATCGCTCTTGACCAAGCCGTTCACGAAGGCGCAGCCGCAGTCCATGCGCCGCGCGAAGGCTTCGCCACGAGCGGCATCGCGGGTCCAGACACTCCCGCCGAGACCGAAGCGCGAGTCGTTGGCGATACGCAACGCCTCAGCCTCGTCGCGTGCCCGGATCACGACGGCTACGGGGCCAAAGAGCTCTTCCTCATAAGCGCGCATCCCCGGCGATACATAGTCGAGGATCGACGCCCCGTAGAAAGTCCCAGGTCTCTCGATCGGCTCGCAGCCCGTCACAACCCTGGCCCCGGCTGCGATCGAATCGGTCACTTGCCGGTGCAGCTCGTCGCGCAGGTCGATCCGTGCCATGGGTGCGAGCGTCGTGGACTCGTCCATGGGATCCCCGGGGACCAGGGCCTCCACCGCCGCCTTGAACCGGAGAAGAAAATCCTCGGCGATCGCATCGACCACAATGAAACGCTTGGCGGCGATACAGCTCTGCCCGGCATTGAGATAACGGGAGATCACGGCCTGTTGCACGGTCCAATCGAGATCGGCATCTTCAAGTACCACGAAGGCGTCCGAGCCGCCGAGCTCCAGAACGCTTTTCTTCAGAGTATCGCCCGCCTTGGCCGCGACCTGCCGCCCCGCCGCCTCCGAGCCGGTGAGCGTCACCGCATGGATGCGGCGATCCTCGATCACGCCGGCTACCTGTGCGGCGGAGATCATCAGGGTCTGGAAGACGCCGGGGGGAAAGCCCGCGTCGGCAAAGATCTCCTCGATCGCGAGGGCGCACTGGGGGACGTTGGACGCGTGCTTGAGCACACCGGTGTTTCCGGCCATCAGCGCGGGTGCCGCGAACCGAAACACCTGCCACAGGGGAAAGTTCCAGGGCATTACGGCCAATACCGTCCCGAGCGGCTGATAGGCCACCAGGCTCCTTCCGGCGTCGGATTCGAGAAGCTCGTCGGCGAGAAACGCCGGTGCGTGTTCGGCGTAGTACTGGCAAGCCCTGGCACATTTGTCGACTTCTGCCAGCGATTCCTTGTAGAGCTTACCCATCTCCTCGGTGACGATGCGGGCGTACTGGCCTCGACGGGCCTCGAGCAACTCGGCAGCCTTGCGAATCCGGGCCGCACGCTCCTCGACGGGCGTTCGCGCCCAAACCGGCGCGGCCCGATCGGTTACCTCCAGGGCCGCCTCGATCCGCTCGGAAGCCCAAGTCTCCAGGGTCTTGGCTTCCTGTCCTGTAGCGGGGTTGATCGACCGAAAGGCCATGTCCCTCCTCCTATGGCATGTTGGCTGTAGCATCGCAGTATATCCCCCGGCTCAAGGGCCGTGTCGAAGAACAAGATTGAGGCGGTGAAGTTCACGGCTTCGACACCCAGCGTTGTCGGCCGGGTCTCGCAACAACGAAGACCGCCACGGCAGCGGTGTTGGCGCGGCGGCGATGAGTGGGATGCCGAGTAGCAGCACGCAAGCGAGATAGATGACAAGGAAAGCAGCTCCGCGGCTCTCGCCTGCGACGCTGTGCGACACCGGATGACTCATCTTCTTGCTCGATTGCTGCACCACACTGACAATGCGCGCATCAGCCGGCTGCGAGGACAGGATCGATGAGCGCAATGGCGGAAATCAAGCGCGAGTTCCGAGCGATGCAGGTCGACGTGCCGAGGCTCGCCGAGGCGTTTCGCGACCACGTGGTCACGCTGGCGCCCGCGCCTGACAGCGTTCAGGCCCGAGTGAAGGCCGAGGCGGACGACATTGTGCTGGTTCACGACGGGCTCGAAGGCATTATCACCGCTCCGCCGGCCGGTCCCCGAGACCTTAGTCTATCGGTCGCATGGTACGGTGAAACCCGCCGTTACTTGACTCTGGATCTGAGCCCTCAGGACCGAACGCTCCGTCTTTATGGTGACGTACCCGAGGCCGAGATCGCAAAAACTCGCGCCGCGCTCGATGCCTTCGCGGCGGCGTCGGGACTCACGCAAGCGCCGAAGCGGACCGAGAACGACCGGTCACCCGACGTCTATCTCGAACAACGCTATCAACGCCCCAACCGACCGGAAGGTGAGGTACTCGACGCGTTCCGAGACAAGATCTGCATCCCGCTAGGCCTGGATCAGATCCGCGGTAGCCTGACAACCATGGGCGCCACGCGCCGACGTACACGAGACGTTCGGACGATCCAGGAGATCCAGTCGCTTCTGATCGCACAAGAGGACTGGGAGCGGCTCGGGCTCCAAGCGCGGCCGAAAGACGAGTATCGGCCCACGGTCCACCTCGATCTGGATGGCGGGTCCTTGAATCGCCTCAATTTGACGGCTGAGGTTGGTGAGGACGGGGCGGAGCCTGTGGACGCGGCTTTTAGCAGGTTCGCCGAAGCCCTGGCGCTCGAACCATGGGTGGATCTCTGGGAGCAGGAACGCAGCTTCGCCGTCGCAGAGCGCCGCTTCGGCTGGCTCGATACGACACCAAATATTGCCGAGGCGCTCGACGGCAAGCTCGGCGAACAAGGCATCCGGGTGATCGAATGGGAAGGGACCGTCTGGCGCCGGCGCCGTCAGGATCCGGTCTACCTGGAACCGGTGTCGACCGCAGCTGCACTGACCGATGCGCTGGCACGGCTCTGGTCGGCGGCCGATGAGATCGAGCTGCGGGGCCGCGGAAGCGCGGGCACGATCGAAGTCCGGCTCGAGCCACGTCTCGCCGTCTTCTCACTCCGAGCTCGAGCCAAGGACCTGTCCAAAGCGGAGACCGTGACGACGGCAGTGGCCGCTTCGCTGGGTGTCGCCCCGGACGACCCGCCCCTCTACGATCACGCCCAGCTCATCCGTGAGTTCGCGGTACCCGAGCGCTGGAGCGGTGAGCGATTCGCGCGTGAGATTGAGCAGTCGATCCGCTTCCGGATCGCGAACGCGCCACTCGTGCTCGAGGCCAACGTCGGTGCGATGGACCGCAATCAGGTCGTGCAGCTCACCCATTACGACAACCTTGAGACTTGGCTCGGCCGGCTGAGAACGCCGAAGCCGTATAGCCGTGCCTTCATTCACGTTCGGGGCCCGCGCGGACGCGAGTTAAGCGTTGCTCTTAGTGACAAGCGTCGCCGACTCGAGCTTCGAGCACAAATGCCCGCAGATGAGTTCGAGGAGATGGTCCGGCTTCTCAAGAGGCAACTTCGGCTCGATCCGGCCCCCGAGGTCGCGCCGGCCAAGGGAATCATCGGCCGACTGCTCGACACCTCGACCACCCCCGGCAAGATCGCTGCCCTAATTGGATTTGTCGTCGCAGGGACCGCCGGTTTCCTCGCCGGGGAGTTCCGGGGCCGGGTGGTCCCCGACTACAGCATTACCCTCCTTGCACCGCCGGCTGGCGCAAACGGCGAGGCACGCGTCGAGGCCGGCTGCGTTGTCGTGAGCTGGGAGCTGAGAAAGACTTGGATCCTCTCTGGCGATGCCATCGACGAGCGAGGCGACGTGCATGTCGTGCCAGCGACGGGACAGCTCAATATCGTTGTCGAGCAGCACACCTCAGGCGAACGCGTCCATCTGCCGCCAGGACGCTTCCGCGTCTTCGTCCGCGATCCCGAGCTTGGAGTGCGCACCGAGCCACTTTGGGTGGAAGCGACGGACGACCGCTACGAAGAACGCGCGGAACGGGCGACCAAAGATTGTGGCCCGGCGCTCACGGCGCCCGGTGCTTAGTGCGCAGCGACACTCACCGCTGATAGTGCGCCGGATAGGGCGCACGCGCGACGCCGCTTTCCACGGCCGCGCGGGCGACGGCGGGTGGCACCACGTCCCGCAGGCGCGGATCAAACGGCTTGGGGATGATGTACTCGGGCCCGAAGGCGAGCCGATCGAGCCCATAGGCATCGAGCACCGACTCCGTGACCGGCTCGTGGGCGAGGTCCTTCAGCGCGTGGACGGCAGCAATCTGCATATCCTCGTTGATGCGGGAGGCACGTACATCCAACGCCCCGCGGAAGATGAAGGGAAACCCGAGCACGTTGTTGACCTGATTGGGATAATCGGTGCGTCCGGTGGCCATGATGAGGTCGCTGCGCACCCGGTAGGCGACTTCCGGACGGATCTCGGGCACCGGATTGGAGAGAGCGAAGACCACGGGGCGCGGCGCCATCGATGAGAGCATCCCCGAGCTCACCAGATCGGGTCCGGAGACGCCGATGAAGACATCGGCCCCGTCCATTGCATGCTCCAGGGTTCGTTTGTCCGTATCCGCCGCGATCCCGAACTTGTAAGGGTTTAGATCCCTGCGCCCGGTGTGGATCACGCCCTGGCGGTCGATCGCGAAGATGTTGTTGCGGTGGGCGCCCAGGGTCATCAGCAGACGAATGCCGGCGATTCCCGCCGCTCCCGCCCCCAGGACCACAATCTTCGCATCTTCCAGGCGCTTATGCTGCAACTCCAGGGCATTGAGCAGCCCGGCGGCAATGATGATTGCGGTCCCGTGCTGATCGTCGTGGAAAACGGGGATATCCAGTTCCTCGATCAGCAACTGCTCGATCTCGAAACACTGGGGGGCCGCGATGTCCTCCAGGTTGATGCCGCCAAAGGTCGGCGCGATGCGCATGACCGTCTCGATGAACTCCTGGGGGTGCTCAGACTGGACCTCGATGTCGAACACGTCGATATCCGCGAAGTGCTTGAACAACACGGCCTTGCCTTCCATCACCGGTTTTGCTGCGAGTGCCTCCACGCGGCCGAGACCCAGGACCGCGCTGCCGTCCGTGATCACCGCCACGAGGTTGCCTCTGTTCGTATACCGATACGCCGCGTCTGCGTCTTCGTGAATCCGGCGCACCGGCTCAGCGACCCCGGGGGTATAGGCGAGGGAGAGGTCTTTCTGCGTCTGCGCAGGTTTGGTGAGGCTGATGCTCACCTTTCCCGGCTTGGGCTCCTCGTGATACGCAAGGGCTTCGCGGTTGAGCTCGGCGTCTGCATGGGCAAAGCACTCGGGATCACTCATGGTAAAAACTTCTCCGCAATTGAGCCGGCCAGGGCAATTCTGGCCAAAACTGCTCGGCATTGAATCACCCGGCACGCTGACGGGCAGGAATACGGATCGCCTCGCGGCTAGGCGCAGCACGCGATGGATGAGTGCCCATATTGCCAGATGCCGGTCCTCTCGGGCCAGCGATACCGACCTCGCCCGCATGAACGGTCTGCGGAAGAAGACCTTCAACGCATCCGGACTTTTTTGCGCGAACTGCGTTGTTCACGGCTCCAATGCCGTTAGAGCCGACGCAGGGCGGAGGGATGGCGCAGACGGATGCGGGGCTTACCCCGGTAGCGGTAGATCCAGCCGCGGACCTCGACCCGGGTACCGGGGAGAGCGGCGAGGTCGGCGGGATCGAACCGGTGCCTGTCCTGATCGAGGATGCGCAGCTTGAGCTCTCCCTCCAGATCGATCCAGGTGACTCCCCGCTCCGGGCGCACGGCCCGCACCTCGCCCTCGATGCGCTCGAAGCCGGACAGGCCGGCAGGCAATCGGGACGCCTCCAGCGGCGGCAGGCGCCACAGGCCAAGGTCCCAACCCCGGGCATCGGCCTCGGCCGCAAGGTAACAGTCGCTGAAGCGCAGGTTGGGCGGGACGGCGGCCTGGTAGGCCAGACCCCGACGCAGCAGATGCTCGCTCAGGTTGCGGCCCTTCCAGTCGTAGAGGTGCGCAAGGCGGCGACCGTGACGATCCCGAGGCTCGCTGCCCGACAGGATGAGGGCAGGCGCGTGATTGGGCTGAAGGGCCCGCCGCAGCTCGGCCCGCGCTTCCCGCGCGTAGGGCTCATTGGGTGCGCCGTCGCGGCCGAGCTCGGGGGCGTCTATTCCGAGTAGGCGCACCCGATCGCCGCTCGCAAGCACCAGGGTATCACCGTCGATGACGTGGGCGACTTCGACCTGTCGGGCGTTGTCCGTAGCAGGGCAGTCCGCGGCCGCCGGAGGAGCGAGGAAAGCCGCAAGGGCGGCAGACACCGCCCCGAAGAGCAGCGCCGGCCAAGCCGGCGCATGTGGGGGACTCAGCGGCCGTACTTGCGGCGGAACTTGTCCACGCGACCGGCGGTGTCCACAATCTTTTGCTTTCCGGTGTAGAAGGGATGGCACGCGGAGCAGACTTCCACATGCAGATCCTTACCCAGAGTGGAGCGGGTGGTGAACTCGTTACCGCAGCTGCAAACGACATTGACGTCACTGTACTTGGGGTGGATTCCTTCTTTCATTTTTGCCCTTCTCGGCCCAAGCTCGGACCGATATCGAATCGTGGAAAACTTGCAAACTTACCACGCGGAATTCCGATCCGCAACCTGGAGCAGGCGTCCATTTCGCAGGCGCTCACGCCGATGATGCGAAGCGCTGGAGGAGATCATTGAGGAAAGACCACCCCCGCTCCGTGGGCCGAACCCTGTCGCCATCCCCGCATAACAGCCCCTCGGCACGGGCGCCGTCGACGTTGGTTGCGATCCGCATGAATGGCAGACCGGTACGCCCCTCGAATAGTTCCCGATCGAAACCGTCGCGCAACCGCAGGGCATTCATCGCGAACTCGAGCGCCAGGTCGGTCTCGTCCAGTGACCGCCGCCCGCTCTCCAGGCACGCACCCTTGCCGGGGTCCAGGTAAGCCGACGGGTGGCGAAGTTTTGCCGAGCGCACAACCCGATGCGTGGAGGCGTCCGTCAGCTTGCCGTGCGCCCCGGCACCGATACCGAGATAGTCACCGAATTCCCAGTAATTCAGGTTGTGCCGACAGCGGCGCCCTGCCTGCGCATAGGCTGAGACCTCGTACTGCACGTACCCGGCGGCCGCCAGGTGCTCCAGCCCCAGCAGGTGCATGTCGGCTGCCAGGTCCTCACCCGGCAAGGCCGGTGGGACGGCGTGGAACGCGGTGTTCGGCTCCAGGGTAAGCTGGTAATAGGAGACGTGCTCGGGCTCCAGAGCCAAGACCTGCTCCAGATCCCGTCGTGCCTGCTCCAGGGACTGCTGCGGAAGGCCGTACATCAGGTCCAGGTTGAGATTGTCGAAACCCGCTTGCCGCGCCGCCGTCACCGCCGCATCAACCTCCCGTGGACCGTGAATGCGTCCCAACAGCCCGAGATGCCGGGCGGACATGCTCTGGACTCCGATAGAGAGCCGGTTGACCCCCGCCTTCCGATAGGCGGCGAAATGGCCGGCGTCCGCCGTCCCCGGGTTGGCCTCCAGGCTAATCTCGACTTCCGCCGTGAGGTCGATGCAACCGCGGACGCCGCGCAACAGATGGGTGATGGAGGCCCCCGAGAAGAGACTCGGCGTGCCGCCCCCGATGAAGATGGAGACCAGCGGCCTGACGGGGTCGAGGCGGGCGACCTCCTGCTCCAGGTCGAGGAGAAGGCGGTCGACGTACTCTTCCTCGGGCAACCCGCCGGCGGGCCCCGCGTGAGAGTTGAAGTCGCAGTAGGGACACTTGCGCACGCACCAGGGGATATGGACGTAGAGGGCAAGCGGCGGCGACTCTAATTCGACAGCCAGGCCTCCGCCGCTGTCCGTGACCGGCATCAACCCTGATCACGCGCCTTCAGGTAGGCCAGCTCCGAGACGTCGCTCCACTCCCTCGCCTGGGACAAGAACTTCTTGTAAGAGGCGTATGCCTTTCTGGAGAAGTCGTCCTTCTGCGCAATTTCGGAGACCACCTCCTCCGAAAGCTCGCGCAACTTGGTGATCACGTCGGCCGGGAAGGGACGCATGTCCACCTGGTGCTTCTTCAGGAGGGTCTGCAGGGCCACCGGGTTGCGGGCGGTGTACTCCGCCAGCATGTCCTGGTTCACAACCTTGCAGGCGTTGAGCACGATTGAGCGCAGATCCGCCGGCAAGGCGTCGAAGGCCTCCTTGTTGACCATGGCCTCCAGCGTGGTGCCCGGCTCGTGCCAGCCCGGATAGTAGTAGTACTTGGCCGCCTTGTAGAGTCCGAAGGCCAGGTCGTTGTAAGGGCCGACCCACTCGGTGGCATCGATGGCACCGGACTGCAGGGACGTGAAGAGCTCGCCGCCGGCCAGGTTGACCGGCGTGCCCCCGGCCCGCTTGAGCACCTCGCCACCGAGGCCGGGGATGCGCATCTTGAGCCCCTGGAGATCCGCGACGCTGTTGATCGGCTTGTTGAACCAACCCCCCATCTGCACGCCGGTGTTGCCGGCCGGCGCGGGGACCAGACCGAAATCGGCGTAGAGCTCCGTCCAGAGATCCAGCCCGCCACCGTGATACATCCAGCCGTTCATCTCCTGGGCCGTCATACCGAAGGGGACGGTGGAGAAGAACTGGGCGGCCTCGCTCTTGCCCTTCCAATAATAGGCGGCACCATGCCCCATCTCTGCCGTGCCGCGGGAGACCGCATCGAAGACCTCGAATGCCGGCACCAGCTCCTTCGCACCATAGACCTTCACCCTGATGCGGCCCCCGCTCATCTCGCCGATGAGCTGGGCGAGCTTGTTTGCGCCGGTGCCCAGCCCCGGGAAGTTCTTCGGCCATGTGGTGACCATCTTCCACTTGAAGTCGGCCTTGGCCTCGGCCGCCTTCATGCCGGCGACGCTCGCGCCCAGCGCCAGCGAACCGGCCCCTACCCCTTTTATGAAATTACGGCGTTGCATGCCTTCGTCCTCGTTGTTTGTTTCGAACGCTTTCTGTCAGCAGGATATCGAGACATCAAGCCTGGATTTAGGGCGCAATAGCGAAGCGTCTTGCGCCGCATGTGCTTCGGAAGAATCCCGTCAGATCGCGGGCTCCAGCCGCGCATAAGCCAGCACGAGCCACTTGCTGCCCACCGCCTCGAAATTGATCTGGATCCGCGCGCTCGCGCCCTTTCCCTCGCTGTTGAGCACTACGCCCTCGCCGAACTTGGGGTGTGTGACCCGCTCTCCGAGCTGGAAGCCCCCCGCGCCAGGCTCGGGCGCCGCCAGGGGTGTGGTCCCCGGCCGCGAGACGCCGCCACCGCGGACCTCCTCGATCAGCTCCGCCGGGATCTCGCGCAGGAAGCGGGAGGGAAACGGATAGTTCTCACTGCCGTGCAGACGCCGGCTTTCGGCGTGGGTGACGTAGAGCTGGTGCATCGCCCGGGTCATACCCACGTAACATAGGCGCCGCTCCTCCTCCAGGCGCTCGGGATCGTCGGCCGACATGCTGTGCGGGAATAGCCCCTCCTCGACCCCTGCGATGAAGACGAGCGGAAACTCCAGCCCCTTGGCGCTGTGCAGGGTCATCAGCTGCACACCGTCCTCGAACTGGTCCGCCTGGGCCTCCCCCGCCTCCAGGGCAGCGTGGGACAGGAAGGCGCCGAGGGGGTCGCCCTCATCATCCTCCACTTCGTGTCGGAAACGGCGGGTGGCGTTGACCAGCTCCTCCAGGTTCTCGATGCGGTCCACGCCCTTGCCGTCTTTCGCCTTCTTGTAGTGATCCGGCAGGCCGCTGGCTTCGACCACCTGGGCGGTGAGGTCCGGCAGCTCCTTTCCCGCCGCCAGTCCTCTTTGCTCGCGGATCAGGGTAAGGAACCGGTTCAACGCTCCCGTAGCCCGGGCGGGCAGCGCCCCCGCGGCCGTCACGTCCTCCGCCGCCCGCCACAGGGAGCAGCGGGCTTCGCGCGCCTGCTCCCGTAGCGTCTCCAAGGTGCGCGGCCCGATGCCCCGGGGCGGCGTGTTGACCACGCGCTCGAAGGAGGTGTCGTCCTCCGGATTGGCGAGGAGGCGCAGGTAGGCAAGGGCGTCCTTGATCTCGGCGCGCTCGAAGAAGCGCAGACCGCCGTACACCCGATAGGGCATCCGGGCCTGGATCAGGGCCTCTTCGAACAGCCGCGACTGGGCAGTCGTGCGGTAGAGGATGGCGGCCTCCGAGCGGCGGTAGCCTTCTTCCTCCACGTAGTGACGGATGCGCTCGACGACGAAGCGGGCCTCGTCGACCTCGTTGAAGGCCGCATAGCGTCGGATGGGCTCGCCGGCGCTATCCTCGGTCCAGAGGTTCTTTCCGAGCCGGGTCGGGTTGTTGGCGATGAGGGCGTTGGCGGCGCTCAGGATATTGCCCGTGGAGCGGTAGTTCTGCTCCAGGCGGATCACCTGGGTGCCCGGATAATCCGTCTGGAAGCTCTGGATGTTCTCCACGCGTGCACCGCGCCAGCCGTAGATGGACTGGTCGTCGTCCCCGACCAGGAACAGGTTGTCCTTGTTTCCGGCCAGCAGACGCAGCCAGGCGTACTGGATGGCGTTCGTGTCCTGGAATTCGTCCACCAGGATGTGCCCGAAACGCTCCCTGTAGTGGTGGAGGATGTCAGGTCGGTCCCGCAGCAGCTCGTGGGCGCGCAGCAGAAGCTCGGCAAAGTCGACCATGCTGCCTCGCTCACAGGCCTCCTCGTACGACCGATAGACCTCGATCATGCGGCGCATGAAGAAGTCGCCGCCGTCCTCCAGATGCTGCGACCGCAGCCCCTCGTCCTTCTGCTTGTTGATGAAGCCCTGGACCTGACGCGGTGGCCAGCGGGACTCGTCCAGCTCCATGGCCTTGAGGGTGCGCCGGATCAGCCGGTACTGGTCGTCCGAGTCCAGGATCTGGAACTGCTGGGGCAGGCCCGCGTCCTGCCAATGGGCGCGAAGGAAGCGGTGCGCCAGGCCGTGGAAGGTACCGACCCACATGCCGCCCACCGGCGCCTGCAGGATCTCCTCGATGCGCGCCTTCATCTCCCGTGCCGCCTTGTTGGTGAAGGTGACCGCGAGAATGGACCAGGGCGCCGCCTGCTCGACCTGGATCAGCCAGGCAATGCGCTGCACCAGCACCCGGGTCTTGCCGCTCCCGGCACCGGCCAGCACCAGCAGGTTCCCGGGCGGCGCGGTAACGGCCTCGCGCTGGGCATCGTTCAGTCGGTCTAGGATATGGGAGACGTCCATCGAATCATTTTAACAAACGAGGGGCTTGGTTCGACGGGGCAAGTGTGGTATTCCGCCGCCAACTCGAATGCGGCATTCTGGTCCATGGGTTCGCCCGGGCGCGCGGCCCAGAGTACTAGTCTACACTTCCCCCTATCGAAACCTTTGGCTGTTTGCCCGCAGCCGTTCACCGAAGACGTCGCCGATACCGATCAAGGGTTAGCGGGTGTGACGCCAGGGCTTCCAAAAGGTTGGCGTTCGTCTCGCCGCAGGGTCCAGGTTGAATAACGACAAGGAGCAGGCATGGGAATCGCAACGGCGGCACTTATGGAGGCCGAACTGGCGAGCCTTGTGCTTCTGCAGTCCAGTTACCGGAGAGTAAACCTTTCACTGAGCCACGAGGACGTGATCGATGTGCTAATCGGGTGGCTCGACCTTGTGTCCTTCGCCGCGCAGGCCGATTTCGGCGATGGCGTATCCTCCAAATTGGAGGCCTATCGCGGCGCGCGCTGCCTCGCCAAGGCGCTGCATTGCCGATTCCACACGGCGTTCTCGTCGACGGGTTTGTCACAAACGGATGACATCGAGGAGGAGCTTGGCGCCCTGGAGGCCCGTTACGACAGCTGGCTGCAGCGAAGCCATCTGGCATCCCTGGCGGGCGATCATTGGGCCATCGGCAAGCTGTTGTTTGACGTGGCGGCAGACGGTGCCGACGCGATCGACGATCTCTGTACGGGGGTCGCAGGACTGTTGGAGAGCGAGCGCGGTCGCGCGCTGGTCGGACTGCGCGTCAGCGTGCTCGCGCGGCGAGCAACCATGCTCACGGCAGCCCTCGTGATGCTCTTCTGGCGGACGCTGATCGGTTCCCAGCGTGCGGGACTCGTCAGGGTGGCGGAAGGTCGTTCGAGGCTGCGCCGATACGAGCCCGCCCTGGCCGGAAGCCGCGCGACGCTAGAGGACGTGGAGGACCTTACCCGCCTGACCTTTTCGGCGTTGGTTACAGATACAGGCTGGATCGAACGTCCCCGGGTCCCCTATTCGTTCGCTACCACCAAGGCCGGTGTCGAGATCCGCGTCCATCGGCGAGACCTGCAGGGGATCGGCGTGGCGCCCGGCCGCTGGGTCTGGGTCCGAGGCAAGGCCGAATCGGAGGCAGGCAAGCGCCTGGTCGTGGCCGAGTTCGAAGGCCCTGGACAACATGCGCGAACCTACTGGGAGGACTGGCTTGCCGACGAGGTGCGTCCCGCCTACGACCTCTATCCGAAAGTCATCGATATGGCATGGGAGTACCCGCAACTTGGGGGTCGGAGTGACATCGCGGACCTGGTGTCGCGCGTGGCGTCGCCGATAGAGGCAGACGCGGCATGAGCGAGCTCTGGACATGGGAACGATGCGAGCGTGACTACACCGACCGCGTGAAACCGATCGAGGACAGGATCCAGGATCTCAAGGAGCAGCTGCGCGAGGATCTCGCCGCCGCAAAGGAACCCCTGTTGGAGGCCATTGAGAACGAAACTGGCCTGAGCCTCGATGAGGGTCTCGCCCTGGGCGAGGAGGCCAGGGAGGCCAAGCGGCGGCTAGGCGAGAAGCAGGACGCCTACGACGCCCTCGTGCAGGGTGACAACGCGCTTCTCAGCAAGCTGGCCGCGCTGGAGGCGGTCGAGGCGTCTCTCGAAGCGACCCGCGGCCAGCTCGAGGAGGCGGAGAGGCGGCTTTTCGCTATCTGGTCCGAGCTCTCGGGTGCCGACGCCGAGACGCCAACCCCGGACCCTGAGCGTGCTTCGCAGCTGTTCGCGGAGGCGCAGGCCCTGGCCGGGGAGGTCGAGCGACTGAAGGAGGAGATAGGCAGCCTTGAGGACCGCGCCGCTGAGCTCCTTCGGGAGATCGAGGCCGGCCTGGACGGCGGCGATGTCGACACCCTAAGGACCCTGCGCAGCGAGATCGCCGCACTGGAAGACGAGCTCGCGAAACTTGAAGAGTTCTTCGCAGATTGGCGTGAAGCAGCTGGGCCTTACCTTGAGCAACTCAGCGATGCGACCCTGCCATTCAATTCGAGAAGCGAGGAGATCGCCCGTCTCGGCGAAGAGCTTCTGGAAATCTACGCGGAGCGGGCCACGAAAGGCTGCGCGGATGTCAGCGAGCCGGACACCCCCGAAGAAGAGGAAGGGAACCCCGACGACACCGGAACCGGCGACGACACGTCGGAGCCGGACACCGGACTGCCCGATACCGATGATACCGGGGGAGTCTCGGGCGACTGACCAGGGGAGCGCCAAGCTTGCGTTTCATCAGCAACCTGCGGCCGACGACGGTCGAGATCTTCAAGACGATCGGCTATCGACCGCATGCCTGGCTGCTCTCGAGTCACC
>JAYEJW010000002.1:0-4148 GCA_034716535.1 Pseudomonadota bacterium | reverse complement strand
CTGTTCGCCGCATCAGCGCTTTTCAGCGGCGCGGCGCTCGGGGTCGGCGACGACGCCAGAATGGCCCGAAGTCTGCGTCACTCGGGCGTCATCATGCCGCTGGAGCACTTCATCGAACGGGCGCGCCGCATCCACCCCGGGACCCTGATCGATGCTGGGCTGCGGTATGAGGGAGAGCACCACGGTTACGTCTATGAGATCTTTCTCCTCGACGCCAGGGGGGAGGTCTGGGAGTTGGAGTTCGATGCAGAGACCGGCGAGCTGATCGAACGGGAGCGCAAAGAACCCTAGACATGCGACTGTTACTGGTTGAAGACGATACCGATCTGGCTGCCATGCTGCGGCGGGAGCTGAAGGCGGCCGGATTTGCAGTGGACCATGCCTCCGACGGCGTGGAAGGCGAGTTCCTCGGCAACGAGGCCCCTTACGAGGCCATCGTGCTCGACCTCGGGCTTCCGCGCCGGCCGGGCGTTGAGGTCCTGTTGAACTGGCGTAGGAGCGGCAACCAGACGCCGGTCCTCATCCTGACCGCCCGGGATTCCTGGCATGAGCGGGTGGACGGGCTCAAGTCGGGTGCAGACGATTACCTGGGAAAGCCCTTTCACGTGGAGGAACTGATCGCGCGGGTCAACGCCTTGGTGCGCCGCTCGGCGGGTCGCGTGGGCGAGTCCTTGGAGACCGGGGGCCTGCGCCTGGACGAAGACCTCCAGCGGGTCTTTTTTGGGGACGGCGAATCGGTTCCGTTGACTGGAACCGAGTTTCGTCTCCTGCGCTACTTCATGCTCAATCCGGGCAAGGTTCTGTCGAAGGACCGGCTGCTGGGCCAGATCTACGACGACAGCTACGAGGGCGAGAGCAACCTCATCGAGGTTTATGTCCGCCGCCTGCGGGAAAAGATCGGGAAAGAGCACATCCGAACCCAGCGCGGACAGGGCTACCTATTTCTCGATCCGAAGCCATGAAGTCGCTGTCGAGCCGCTTGCATCTGGGGCTTTCCATCAGTCTGCTGGTCATCATCGGCAGCGCCTGGATCTTGGGCCGCGATGCCCTGCACCGGAGTGCGGAGGCCCTATTGCTCTCGCGCCTGGAGCACGACGCCAGGGCCCTGGTCGGAGCCTTCGGTATCGCCCCCTGCGGTGATCCCCACCTTGGAAAAGAGCGTCTGACGCCCGTCTACAATCAACCCTACTCGGGCCATTATTACGCGCTGGAGGTGGAGGAGGAGGACAGGCGAATCCTTTCGCGCTCTCTATGGGATCAGGACCTCGAGGTCCGCCCCCTCGAGATTGGGGAGACGGCCAACTGGTTCGTGGACGGTCCCGACGGGCAGAGATTGATGGTCTGGGGCGGCGGCTATCGCCGCCTGGGTCATAGCTTTTCGCTCGCTGTGGCCCAGGATGTTGCGTTTCTCGAGCAAGAGCTGAGCACCTTTGAGCGGTTGTTCACAGCCATCGCCATCAGTGGCTTTCTGCTCACCATTCTGGTCCAACATTTTGTGGTTCATCGAGCGTTCCTCGGTCTGGCGCCCGTGTACCGCGACATTGAGCGGCTGGAAAAGGGTGAGGCCGGGCACCTGACCGAGGAAGTGCCGACGGAAATCCTTCCGCTGGTGCATAAGTTCAATTGGGTCCTGGGATCATTCGTCAAGGGTATAGAGCGTTCCCGAAAGGCCGCCGGCAATCTCGCGCATGCCTTGAAAGGGCCGTTGAACCTCATGGTGCAGTATCTCGACCGCGGCGATCCGGCGATCGATCCGGCGGTACGAAAGGTATTGAGCGAGCAGGTGGAGCGCGTCCAAAGCCTTATGGAGCGGAATCTGCGCAGGGCGCGGTTCGCGGGTGACGCGCGCGCCGGACGCCGCTTTGATCCCGAAGAAGAGCTGCCCGTTTTGGCGCGGCTGCTCAAGCGCATGCACCCGGCGAAGAGCTGCATCGGTTTTCAGATCGAAACGAGGGGCCCGATTGCAGCCGACCGGGAGGACATGCTCGAGCTTATCGGGATCCTTCTCGATAATGGCTGCAAATGGGCAGAAGGCCAAGTCCTCTGTACGGTCGAAAAAAGGGGTGGAGACTTCCTGATCAGCGTCGAGGATGACGGGCCGGGCTGCACCGAGGAGCAGTTGAAGGCGATCTCAGCGCGTGGTTTCCGTGTGGACGAGAGTGTGGGCGGGCACGGGCTCGGGCTCTCCATCGCCAAAGAGATCGTCGATCTCTACGGGGGGCGGATCGAGTTCGCGCGGTCCAAGTTCCTCGGGGGCTTCCTAGCCAGCGTCACCCTTCCGCTCGACTCTTCCGCCCGCCGTTGATCACACATACTTTACCGCGACGCTTGGCGGCGGCGCCGTGAAGCACATTATCGACAACTACTCTCGCGAATACCTGATCGAACGACTCGAGCACCGGGTCGATAGCGCACTGATGTCGTCGATTTACCCGCGCGTTAGTCTTGCGCCCGAGCAACGTTCGCCTCGAAGGGTTGCTACATCATGCAGCTGAGCGGGGACGGCGCGGTGAGGTCAAACCGGAGAGCGGCCGGATCATTCCTTAAGCGCATCCCTGCGCCGCGGAAACGCCGAATAGATCAGCATTTCCTCAAGTCCCGCGGTCAGAGAATGATGTCATAGACCACAAGATCTTCGTCTAGGTCTGAGTTTTCGGCCCGTCCCACAATATGGTATTCACCGGGCCGAACGTTTGGTGGGACCTTGACCGAAAAGCTCGCGGACAAGCTGGCACCCGCTGTCATGTTTAACGTCTTACTTTGCAGCGTCAGCTCATAGCCGTCGGGCTTGACCGCCACCACACTGGCTGCCACCGTTTGGTTTGCTATGGACGTATTGGTCACAGTCACTCGATAGTCGATGGTTTGGCCGCTGGATACGGTCGTGGGACCCAACGGGGTGACGTCGATGGTTACGTCCGGCGGGGGCAGCATCAGCGCCTCGTAAGCGTTCAACCGCCCACCGGTCACGGTTTGTATACCGATATTGTCCGTGCCCTGCATCAGCCGCCACTTGAGCTCGTTGGGGGTCAGCGTCGGGTCGGCTGACAGGAGCAGTGCGGCTGCCCCTACCACGTGGGGACTGGCCATGGAGGTGCCGCTAAATGCCGCCGAGTAGCCGCCCGGCACGGTGCTGAGAATGGACACGCCCGGCGCCCCAAGGTCCACCGAGTTGGTGCCGAAGTTGGAAAAGCTAGCCAGGATGTCATCGTGATCGGTTGCCGCGACGCTGACGATGTTGTCCAACTGGTAGCTGGCCGGATATTGGGGAATCGTGTCGTTGTTCGTTCCGTCGTTGCCGGCTGCGGCGACGAACAGGCTCCGCGAGGCACGGATGGCGTCTTCGATGGCCTGACTGGGAGATGGACCGCCGTAACTGTTGTTGGACAGCAGGGCCCCGTTATTGGCTGCATACTGGATGGCCTCGAGGATATCGGCGTCCGCCAGCGCGCAAGAGAACAAAACTGTTCTTGCCGCTTTCAGCGGCATGATCTGGATGTCCCAGTTGATGCCCGTTATGCCCAGACCGTTATCGCCAACCGCGCCGATGGTTCCGGACGTGTGGGTGCCGTGGCCGCCGCACCCGGTTTCCGTATCGGACGGATCGCTGTCGTCTCTGCTGAAATCCCAGCCGTTCACGTCATCCACGTAACCATTGCCGTCGTCGTCGATCCCGTTGCCGGGGATCTCCCCCGGATTGGTCCATAGGTTCGCGGCCAGGTCTTCATGACCCAGGTCGATCCCTGAATCGATCACCGCCACCACCAGGTTCCCATCGCCGGTCGTGAGGTCCCAGGCTTCCGGCGCATCGATGTCGGCGTCCGGCGTCCGGCGTGCCGCCCGTCTGGCCGGTGTTGTCCAGTCCCCACATGGAAGGATACTGGGGATCGTTGGGCGCCGAGTCGATGTAACGGTAGTAGTTGCGCTCGACGTATTCCACGGCGGGGTGATCGGTCAAAGCGGTTTGCGCCTGCAGGAAGGTACCATTCGGAACGCTCACGTGGTAAATCGGCACCAGCTGGAGCTGCTCGACGGTTTCCGTCTGAACCGTCGCAAGTAGGGACTGGATTTGGGCCTCTGCGACGCCGTCTTTGAGCTTGATGAGCAGCTCGTTCGGCACGTATTCCGGCCGGCCGTCCTGAGACCAG
>JAYEJW010000001.1:0-4214 GCA_034716535.1 Pseudomonadota bacterium | reverse complement strand
ACGACGAGGACCGCGAGAACGAAGGCGACCTGCTGCTTGCCGCGGACAAGGTCACGCCCGAGGCCGTCAACTTCATGGCCAAGTACGGGCGTGGGCTCATCTGTCTCACGCTCAGCAAGGAGCGCTGCGAGCGTTTGCGCCTGCCGCTCATGGTGAGCGACAACACCGCCCCGCATTCCACCGCTTTTACCCTGTCCATCGAGGCCGCGGAGGGGGTCACCACAGGCATTTCCGCCGCCGACCGCGCGGCGACCGTGCGTGCTGCGGTGGCGCCCGACGCCGAGCCCCCAGACCTGGTGCAGCCGGGACACATCTTCCCCCTCATGGCCCAGCCGGGCGGCGTCCTGGTGCGCGCCGGCCACACCGAGGCGGGCTGCGACCTGGCGCGTCTGGCGGGGTTCGAGCCGTCCGCGGTCATTGTGGAGATCCTGAACGAAGACGGCAGCATGGCGCGCCGGGCCGATTTGGAGGTCTTCGCCCGGACCCATGGATTGAAGATCGGCACCATCGCCGACCTGATCCACTACCGGGTGCGTCACGAGAAGGCGGTGATCCGTGAGTGCACCTGCGAGCTGCCGACCGAGCTCGGAACCTTTCAAGTCTCGGCCTACCGCGACACCATCGACAACGACCTGCACTTCGCGCTGACCCTGGGGGAGATCTCACCGGAACGGCCGACCCTGGTGCGGGTACACCTGCAAAACAGCCTGTGCGACCTGTTCGGTACCAGTCACAGCGGCTGCGGCTGGCCCCTGCGGGACGTCATGCGCCAGATCGCGGCTCAGGGCGAGGGAGCCATCGTGGTCCTGCGCAACCGCGATCGGGCGGAGGACCTCCTCGCGCGGCTCAAGGACTTTGAGCTGCACGGTGAGGACGACCGGGTCCCGGTTCGCCGCCAGGACCGCAGTGAGCTGCGCACCTATGGCATCGGCGCTCAGATCCTGGCGGATCTCGGGGTGCGCAAGATGCGCGTGATGAGCGCCCCCAAGGCCATGCACGGCATCTCGGGATTCGACCTCGAGGTCGTCGAGTACGTGGGCGGCGATTCGTCAGGAGGGTGATTTCGACCGCCTGACGGGCGGGTTTTTCACAGGGTTTCTCGCTATCGCATCGTCCGCAAACAGAATACTCTTCGCGCCTTGGCGTCTTTGCGCGAGAAATGTTCCGCTTATTTCCGAAGGAGCCTCATCACCATGATGATCAAGAACGTCGAGGGGGCGCTTCGCGTCCAGAACGCCCGCTTCTGCCTGGTCGTGTCCCGCTTCAACAGCTTCGTGGTGGACAGCCTGCTCTCCGGTGCGCTGGACGTCCTCAAGCGCCACGGCGCCGAAGACGCCGATCTCACCGTCGTCCGTGTTCCCGGCGCGTTCGAGATGCCCCTGGCCATCGAACGCATCGCCGCCAAGGGAGGGTACGACGCCATCATCGCCATCGGGGCGGTGATCCGCGGAGGAACACCCCACTTCGAGTACGTCGCCGGGGAGTGCGTGAAGGGCATGGCCCATGTGAGCCTGAAGCACGGCCTCCCCGTCTCCTTCGGTGTGCTCACCGTGGACACCATCGAGCAGGCCATCGAGCGGGCCGGTACGAAGGCCGGAAACAAGGGTGCGGAAGCGGCCATGTCCGCCATCGAGATGGTCAATCTGCTGCGGCAGCTCGACTGATATGGGCGGACGCCGCAGTCTGGCGCGCCGCTATGCGGTGCTCGCGCTCTATCAGTGGCAGCTCACCGGCCAGAGTCCGGCGGAGATCGGGCGTCATTTTGTCGAGGATCCGGAGTGGGTGGCCGAGGTCGCCGCGTCCCTCGCCAACGGTGCAGATGATGCGGTACTCGTCGATGGGCCCCAGCCCACCTACGATCGGGGTCTGTTCGAGCAGCTCCTGAACGGCGTGCCGAAGCATCTGCAGGATCTGGACGCGCAACTGCAAACCGCGTTGGACCGCCCCATTGAGCGTGTGGATCCGGTGGAGCGGGCAATCCTGCGCCTGGGGGCTTACGAGCTGCTGCACTGCCTCGACTTGCCTTACCGGGTGGCCATCAACGAGGCGGTGGACCTGGCCAAGCTGTTCGGCGCAGAGCAGGGGCACCGCTATGTCAACGGGGTCCTGGACCGGCTTGCCCGCGACACCCGCCGTACGGAAACGCGCGCCGGCAAGGCCCCGGGCCGGGAACCGAACCCCTCATGACGGGTGTCCCTTGCCCCGCCCCGTTACCAAAGGGTGAGCGAGGTGAGGAGCACCTTCGGTGCGCGAACCTTTGGATGCATCTTGTCCGAGTTTGACCTGATCCGAGACCACTTCGCGCGTGTCGGCGCCGCACGGAGCGACGTGACGCTGGGTGTCGGCGACGACTGCGCCCTGCTGCGGGTGCCGCCGGATGCGGAGCTTGCGGTGAGCATCGATACCCTGGTGGCGGGCGTCCACTTCTTCCGCGACTGCGATCCGGAGGCGCTGGGCCACAAGTGTCTCGCCGTGGGTCTGAGCGATCTGGCGGCCATGGGGGCGGAGCCCGCCTGGGCCACCCTTGCGGTGACTCTGCCGGACGACGACCCATCATGGTTGACTGCCTTCGGCCGCGGCTTTGCCGTGCTGGCGTCGGCGCACAAAGTGCAGCTCGTCGGGGGCGACACCACGCGCGGTCCGCTGACGGTTACCGTGCAGGTGCACGGCTTCGTCCCCGGGGGTGAGGCGGCTCGCCGCAGCGGCGCGCGGCCCGGTGATCTGATCCATGTCAGCGGGACACTGGGGGACGCCGGGCTCGCCCTGCGACTGTTGCAGGACGGCAAGCCGGTTTCCGGATTTCTTCGGGGACGTCTGGAGCGGCCAACGCCGCGGGTGGCCCAGGGTCTTGAGCTGCGAAGGCTCGCCTCCGCGATGATCGATATCTCAGACGGGTTGGCGGCGGACCTGGGGCACATCTTGGAGACGAGCGGTGTCGGCGCCGAGATCGAGCTGGCGTCCTTGCCGCTGTCGGCCGATGTAAGTGAGCGGGTGGCTGCGGGCGCTGATTGGGGCCTGCCGATGTCCTCCGGGGACGACTACGAGCTGTGCTTTACCGTTCCGCCCGATCGCCTCGCAGACTTGGAGTCCGTCGCGGATCGACTCGAAGTCGGACTGAGCTGCATCGGCTGCGTCACCGATGGGGACGGACTGCGCTGCCTGCTCCCCAACGGCACAACCTGGGAGCCGGAGCGCTCCGGTTACGATCATTTCTCCGATGCAGGATAAAGGCCGAATCAAGCCCGATTTCGACTGGCGCAAGCCCCATCACTGGCTTGCGTACGGTTTCGGCTCCGGTCTGTCGCCCTGGGCGCCGGGCACGGCGGGCACGCTGGCCGCCATTCCCCTCTATCTGCTGCTTCGGCCCCTGCCGGTGACCTGGTACCTGGCTGTCCTGCTCGGCCTGTTCCTGATCGGGATTTGGGCCTGCGGCAAGACCGCGCGGGAACTCAACGCCCACGATCCCGCCCCGATCGTTTGGGACGAGTTCCTGGGCTATCTGCTCACCATGACCGCGGCGCCGACAGGCTGGGTCTGGGTCGTCCTCGGGTTCGTCCTCTTTCGCTTCTTCGACATCCTCAAGCCTTGGCCCATCCTTGAGCTGGACCGCCGGGTGCACGGCGGGCTCGGGGTGATCCTGGACGATCTGCTGGCCGGCCTCATGGCCTGGGCCGTTCTTCAGGCCCTAGTCCGCTTCTGGGCCTGAACGGGCAGGGCAGGCACAGGCGGCGAGTACGCAGAGTCAGAAGGACATGCTCTTTCGCATCACGGACGCAGCAGTACTCAAGACCACTGGGCGTACCTCGTGGACCGAGAGCTGGACGGCTTTCCGCTTGGGATAGAAGCAGGGTGCGAGCTTCCTGAACATCTTCACGTGAAGCCCGGCTGATAGGCTCTCGTCCATGGCAAGCTACGCCATCTCTCGGAGTGGGCTGCAAGCTTTTGAGCATAGGCAGACAGAGACGACTACATATAGGACCGTCTTGCCCCCACGAGAAACGCTAGAAAGTGCTTGCCGGTCGTTCCTTGCTTTCACGCCCAAGCCGAAGTCTTCGTCAGTCTCCCCCTCCCATCTCGATGAGTCGTTTAGCCTGAAGTTCTTATTTGAGAAAGCTAATATTATCTTATCTATCAGCTAGATAGCGAAAAATCGGTGTATCCGCTCTGCCTACACCTGGATGTTTTTTAGCAAATCGAAGGCATGTTGTTGCGTC